>CAZLGJ010000098.1:0-11149 GCA_964559075.1 uncultured Glaciecola sp. | reverse complement strand
GCGCGTAAATTAGGTTTGTCACATACCGCAATTGCGAATAAACTTAGAGAGTATGGAATTAATAAAGCGACCATTAAACTATAGGGTCTGCTTATTTCAATAGGAACTTATTATGCCTTATTCAGATACTGAGCAAGAGCAATCTACCAGCAGTTTACAGCTGCATGGCTATTGGCGTTCAGGCGCGACATATCGCGTGCGCATCGCCTTACATCTCAAAAATATCGACTTTGAATACATTCCTGTGAACATTGCTGGGGTTGATGGTGAGCAGCACTCAGATGGTTATAGCAAACTCAATTCCGCAAAATTAGTGCCCACGTTGGTGGATGTGGACGCCGATATCCAGCTCAATCAATCACTGGCGATCATTGAATATCTCGACGAACGCTATGATTCGGGTGTCAAACTCATTCCTTCACATCGTATTGAGCGTGCCAGAGCTCGCGCTTTGGCGATGGATATGGCCTGTGATGTGCAACCATTGGCAAATTTGCGAGTACTTAACAAGCTGCGTCAAGATTATGATTTGGATGATGCTGGCGTGCAGGCGTGGGCGCAGCATTGGATGCGGACAGGCCTCACGGCGACAGAGAAAAAATTAGCGCGCAAAGCAGGGAAATTTGCCTTGGGCTTTGACGTGAGCATCGTTGATGTAGTGCTGGTACCACAAATATACAGCGCGATACGTTTTGGCATCGATGTTAAAGCAGAATTTCCACTTTTGTTCAAAATCTATACCCATTGTAACGAGCTTGAGGCGTTTAAACTCGCTGCTCCTGAGCAACAAGTCGACGCGCAGTAAAGAATAACTGCGCATCCTCAATCCTGTCTAATGAAATAAAACACCGCTGTGATTGCTATTTAATTGGCAACTCAGTGGTGTTTTTGACTTGTTTTAGGGCAAACGTTGAGCTGAGGTGATCGACCAGCGGCAGATGCGTTAATTTGCTTTTTAGCAAATGTTCATACTCTTCGATACTCTCCACAATGACCTTGAGCAGATAATCTTTATCGCCGCTAGTGGTGTGGCACTCCACAATTTCGTCGATGCTTTGCACGGCATTTTCAAACGAAGTAAGCGAGTCACCGTCGTGGTTTTTTAGGGTCACATAAATAAATACAGACACGCCAAGATTGAGTTTTTTGCCATCGAGTAGAGTGACCTTAGCTAAAATCAGTCCTTCACTTTCCATCTTTTTGACGCGACGCCAGCAGGGGGTGTGAGAAAGACCGACTTTTTGGCTTAAATCTGCCATGGAGATAGTGGCGTCGGTTTGTAACACGCGGAGAATTTCACGGTCAAACTTGTCTAGTTTCATTGGGCTGCCATTTGGGTAAGTTATAATTGTTTTATTGTTATTTGGTAAAGGTATTATTACACTAGGATATATATCCTATATTTGCGATTTTGACAACGAAATCCGCGCAAAATGACAAAAAAAAACGCCATGGTTAGCAACATTATAATGGCGGGATTGCAGTAAAATCGAATTAAAATTGAACAATCTACAACGCAGGAACAGTGACCCAGATGAGTGTTTTTTCAAATAGTGAGTTTAATGCTCACGAGCAAGTTTCCTTTTTTACCGATAGAGCATCGGGATTGCGCGCGATTATTGCGGTTCATAATACCCACCTTGGACCGGCGCTAGGCGGCTGCAGAATGTTTCCCTATGCCTCGGATGAAGCCGCTATTACTGATGTTCTGCGTTTAGCGGAAGGCATGACTTATAAAGCTGCGCTGGCTAACTTACCACAGGGTGGGGGCAAATCAGTTATCTTCGGCAATCCTCATACGGATAAATCGCCCGAAATGATGCAGGCAATGGGCCGTTGTGTGGAGGCGATGGGCGGTACCTATATTGTGGCAGAGGACTCAGGGATCAGCGTGCAAGATGTACAGCTTATGGCTACGCAAACCGGTTATGCAGGTGGTCACAGCGCTCATGTGCGCTATGACGGTCAAGCGCATGATGGCAATCCGGCGCCAGCAACTGCTTATGGCGTGTTTGTCGGGATCCAAGCGGCGGTTCGCTACCGCTACGGTAGCGATTTGGCAGGTAAGCATATTGCGATCCAAGGCGTTGGCCAAGTGGGGCGGCGTTTAGTTGAACATTGTTTAGGCGCCGGAGCGCAAGTGACGGTTGCCGATACGTTTGCGCAAAATGTAGCGCCATTTGCTGCACGTCCTGATGTGAATGTGATCGATGCGGCGGATATTCACCGCATTGCTTGTGATGTGCTGTCGCCTTGTGCATTAGGTGCAACGCTCAATGTCGACACTATTCCTGAGATCCAAGCAAGTGTGATTGCCGGTGCTGCAAATAATCAGCTTGCGACACCCACCATGGGCGAGTTATTGCACGCTAGAGATATTGTTTATGCACCGGATTATGTGATTAACGCAGGAGGGATCATCGATATTCATCACCAGCAGCTTGGTTCAAGTGCGCCTGAAATAGAAGCACACCTTGCGCAAATTGGCACCACGTTGATGACGATTTTTAAGCGCAGTGAAGCTGAACATCTTCCGACCAACACTTTGGCTGATAAGTTAGCCAAAGAAAAAGTAGCGATGGTGTAAATTCGTTATTGTAAAAACTGCCAGTAGCCTTGTGTTGCGTTGTAATTCCTTTGCATATTCTGGGTAAACAAGGCATAATGCGCGCTCTTCAAGGGTGACCCTTTGGTCCTCTCGCAATACTACTGTGTGAACTTGGTCAGGCCCGGAAGGGAGCAGCCACAGCATGGGACGTATGTGCGCGGATGTGGCTGAGGGGTTGCCACCCTCTCTTAGCGTCAAAATTGAGTAAAGTTTGAACATTTTTTACACCCTGTAACTTATCCGACCAGTCTGTGCGGCGCAGTGCTGGTAGGTGTTTGTTATGTCGCTATTTTTTTGGCGCGACAATCATTAAATTGTCACAAATGTTATTGAACTTTTAACAGAACTCGCAAACATTGTGTTGACCACCCCCCATAAATCTGGTTAATATGCACACAGGCGTAAAAAACGTCTGAGATTTATATTCTCTATAATTATTAATAATGGTTCACTGTTAGTTTATGTGCTATCAGTGTCCGTGGGAGACAATACATGTTTACAAACTCAAAGGTAGCTAAGTCTATCAAGCTTGCTATTGCGTTTGGTGCAGCCTCAAGCATCGCCCTTCCAGGCGCGGCTTTTGCACAAGAAGCAGACGCAGAAGAAGCAGCACCGGTAGAAAAAATCTCGGTAACAGGCTCACGTATCAAGCGTGCTGACCTTGAAGGTGCATTGCCAGTTACTGTTATTGACCGTGAAGCGATTGATTTTTCTGGTCAAACGTCTGTTGCAGACTTACTTCGTAACACTTCTTTTAACTCAACTGGTTCTTTCCGTCCACAGTCTGGTTCATCTTCACAGGGTGTTTCTGAAATCAACCTACGTGGTTTGGGTGCGAGCCGTACACTTATCCTTGTTGACGGTCGTCGTTTAGCACGTTCACCTTCTACTGGTTCTTCACAAGATTTGAACGGTATCCCAGCAGCTGCTGTTGAGCGTATCGAAATTTTGACTGACGGTGCATCTGCGGTATACGGTTCTGATGCGATCGGTGGTGTTATTAACATCATCACGCGTAAAGACTTTACTGGCGTTGAATTGCGCATCGGTGCAGCACAAATTGAGCGTGAAGGTGGTGATCGCGAAGAAGGTTCAATCATCTTCGGTGCATCTTCTGACAAAGGCTCAATGTTAGGTGGTGTTTCTTGGAACAGCCGTGACATTATTTTTGCCCGTGATTTCCCTTGGTACACACCGGGTGGTTCATTCTACTCACAAAACTTCTCAATCGGCAACCAACCGTTTAACCAAATGAGCGCTGATGAAGCTGAAGCGATTTATGATCCAGATAACGAATTCCCAGTTGTTGGTGATTTCAACGGTGACGGTGAAGTAACTGATGCGGATAACCGCTACTGGTCTTGGACGTCTATCCCTGGTGCCTGTGATGAGAACGGTCCAGAGTTCTACACAATTCCTTACCAAGTTGGTGCTCCTAACTCAGCTGGTGTAAGCCAACGCTGTGGCTTCAATTTCGCATCTGTTTCTGCTGACGAAGCGTCAACAGGTAACGTTGGTTTCTTCTTAAACAGCCGTTACGAAATCAATGATGACTGGTCAGTTTATGCCAACATGAACATGACTAAGTCTAAGTCTTTCGGTCGTTATGCACCATCACTAGCACTTGCTAGCGTTTCTGCTGAAAGCCCGAATAACCCGACTAACCCTGATTCGCCTTATTACGATGAAGCTTTTGTTACAAACCACCTTGTTACAGAGCCTGCAGATGCAGTGCCAGTCACTATCCTGCACCGCTTTGCTGGTCTAGGTAACCGTGATAACACTGTTGAAAACTATCTACAAGACCTACTAATTGGTTTTGAAGGCGACATCGATGGTGTGCTGGTTGACTTTGGTGTGCGTCGCAACAAGTCTCGTACTTATGACATCGGTCGTAACTACGTTGTTATCCCAATTGCAGAGCAATACATGGATAGCGGTGACTACCTAGTTGGTTTGACTGATCGCAACGAAGAATCAGTACTAAACTCAATGAAAGCGACTATTTCACGTATTGGTGATTACAACCAAGACGAAGTATATGGTACTGCGCAGTTCGATTTATTCGAAATGGACGGCGGCACTGCGGTAGCTATTGTCGGTGGTGAATGGCGTGACATTTTGTTCAATGACCAATATGATTCACTTTCTGAAGGCGGCGTTATCGGTGGTTCTTCTGGTAACTCTGCAGGCGGTTCACGTCAAGCATCTGCGGTATTTGTGGAAGCTATCTTCCCAGTACAAGATGACTTAGAAGTAACTGCAGCACTACGTCGTGACCGTTACTCAGACTACGGTTCAGACACATCGCCTAAGCTTTCTGTGCGTTATAACCCAACTGATGAGCTAGTACTACGTGCTTCTTACGGTGAAGGTTTCCGCGCACCTACACTAGATATCTTGACTCAGAAAGAAGCGTTCTCTGCTGACTCTGTACGTGATGAACAGCACTGTCGTGCAATCGGTTCAGCACCTACGTGTTCTGACCAAATCGACGCGTTCGTTATTGCTAACCCGTTCCTATCTTCAGAGACGTCTAAGCAGTTTGCGTTAGGTGTTGCATATGAGCCGACTGAGTGGTTAGATTTCTCGTTAGATTACTACAACATCCAGATCGATAACCGTATTAAAGCGTTCTCTTCTGGTGAGTTGATCACCTTACAAAACGCTGGCCGTGCATTACCAGCTGGTATGTCTGTTGAGCGTAATCAGCTTGGTGAAATCACGCGCGTAGTGCGTGGCTTTGGTAACCAAGGTGACCTAGAAACAGCTGGTTTAGATTTGAACTTAAACACGCGTTTTGACTTAAACGAGTACGGTTCACTAAGACAAAACCTAACCTTCTCTTACGTCACTCAGTACGATATCGACGGTAACGATCAAATGCAATTTGATGCCTTCCCTGAGTATCGTGGTGTGTTAGCGAATGTTTACTCGATTGGTGATTTTGACATTGCTTGGAACTTAAACATTATCGGTGATACTCTAGATCCTGATGACAATTATGTACCACACTGGATCACCAACGACGTTCAAGTAACCTACAATGCAGATTGGAATGGTAAGTTCAGCTTAGGTGTTCGTAACTTAAGCGGTAAAAACCCAATCTTGAACACAGATCCTACTGGTTCACGTGATTATAACTTCAGCCTATACGACGGTTACGGCCGTACTGTATACGCACGTTATACACAATCGTTCTAAGGTTTAATACCTGAATAAGAAAGCGGACTTTGGTCCGCTTTTTTTTACGCTACATTTTTATTATCAAGTTTAAGACTGGCAGTAGGAGCAGCAATGACACAGGCTTGGGATCAATATTGGCAAGAGCATGACACGAGCAACTCATTTGCCTGCGATTACACCGAAAACGAAGGTCCTTATGGGGTAGTCAATCGCTTTTGGTTGAAGTGTTTTGAGGGGATTACACCTTCTGATGTGGTGATGGATTTTGGTTGCGGTAATGGCGCATTGGCCAAACTATATATTGACTCTCGCCCAGAACCGGAATGTCAGCATTGGCACAGTGTGGATTTGGCCTCGGTCAACGTTGCCACACTCCATCCGTCGTTTAGCTTTATTCAAGCGGATATGACGGCTTTGCCTTTTGCTGATAGTTCAGTAGACGTTTGTCTCAGTATGTTTGGTTTAGAGTATGCCAATTTGGCAGACGTGTTTCGCGAAATTACTCGTTTGCAAGCGCGAGGGCCTCGTCTGTACGCTATGTTACACCATACTGACAGTATCATTACGCAGCAATCTAAAGTGACCCATCACGTTAGTAAGCAGATGCTCACCTCGCCTTTATTTACCAATCTAGACCAATATTTAGGGTTATCTCATCAACAATTGGGTCAGCAATTATTGCAGCGTTTACAGACGCATTTGCATGCAGCTAACCCCGTTGAAGCGGATGAAGTCAAACTCATTGGGCAAGCAATTTTCCAAGTTTTGCAATCGACACATGTCGTGGCCGAATGTGTCACCTTATTGTCACAATTAGTTACACAAATGCAAGCGCAGCTAACACGCTTAGAGCAGCAGGTTTTAGCTGCACAGCAGGCATCTAGCTTGCCTCAAGTGCTTGAAAGCCTAAATTTAACTTGCTATAAATGCAGTGTGTTACAGTATCACAACGATATTATCGGGTGGACAGTAACACCCTCTGAATAAACCAAACAAAAGGAACCTACTATGCGAAGTTGGTTATTTATTATTGCGACAGTCTTACTAGGGAGCTTTCAAGTACAAGCTGCCGATCCAAGCAAGATCCCAATGGAAGCATTCTTTAAGGATGCACAATTTACCAATATGGAAATCTCTCCTGATGGTAAACACTTAGCCGTAATTTACGATACGGGGACATCTAATACTCTAGCTATCATGGATGTAGGTCTGACTGAGATTAAAGCCAAAATTAATTTTGGCGAGTACATGCGTATAGGCGGCAATATCATGTGGCCTCGCAACGACCGCTTCATTCTGTCATATTCTAAGTTTGTTGGATATTTGGATACCAAAGGTTCGAATCCTATTTATGTTGCTTATGACTTAGATGGCAAAAATGGCCGTCAACTTACAGTGCCGCAGCGCACGTGGTATCGCATTATTAGCATGATGCCGTCTGAACCAAACAAAATTCTCGTGACCAAGTCACATTGGGCAGACCAAGGTCAAACCAAGTTGTGGACTATCAATATTGATAACGGAAAGGAAAGTTATGTCGGTGGCGAACCAATTGGTGCGCAGCAGATTATTGCTGACTCTGATGGTAATCCACGCTTTGCGCTAGCCTATGACGAAGATAAAGACGATGATATCGGTAAGGGCAAGAACACGTTTTTTGTGAAGCAGTCTGCCAATAGCAACTGGCGTGAAGTCGATATGCCTACTATCTACAAGCAAGGGACGCGCATCAGCCTATTAGGCTTCAATGCGGATAATACCGTTGCTTATGTCTCTTCTGATATTGAGACAAAAGTGCCGAGTATCTATGCCGTTGAATTGGCGACATTAAAAACGACCATGATCCATGAAGAAAATGTGGCCGAAATCAGCGGTCGTGGAACGCTTTACAATGATGCGCTTGAGGTGTTGACCTTTGCTCGAGATTACAACCGCATGGTGTTCTTGTCAGAAGATTCAGAGATGAAAACCATCATGGCGCAGTTGTTCGCTACATTCGGTATTGATGACACCAAATCGAACATGAATATCACATCTTTTACCGAAGATGGCAACAAGATGGTGTTAAATATCACCTCTGACCGCGATCCTGGGGTGTTTTATTTATTCAATCGCGGTCTTGATGGCTCGCAACCCAGTATCAAAGAGCTGGCTGTAGCGAAGCGCGAAATCGACCCAAGCTTGATGTCAACAATGACACCCATCAAATTCACCTCACGCGATGGCGTGGAGTTACGGGGTTACAAGGTGATTCCTATCACTGGCAAAGCGCCTTATCCGATGGTGCAAATTATCCACGGTGGACCACATGGCCCTCGTGACTATTGGGGCTGGAATCGTGAAGCGCAGTTTTTAGCATCACGTGGTTACGCTGTTGTCATGATCAATTTCCGCGGCTCTGGTGGTTATGGCGATGCGTTTGAGCGCTCCGGTTATCAGGAGTGGGGCGGTAAGATGATCAACGACATGACCGACGCGACGTTATGGATGGTTGAGAATGGCTATGCCGATAAAGACCGCTTGTGCGTTTATGGTGGCTCTTACGGTGGTTATGGAACCCTGCAATCACTAGTTCGCGAGCCTGACTTGTACAAATGTGGTATCGGCTATGTTGGCGTTTATGATTTATTCGAAATGAAAAAAGCTGGGGATATCCCAAAACGCGAATCTGGTCGTAAGTATCTAGATCGCGTGTTAGGCACAGACGAAGCGAGGATGCGCGAGTTCTCACCAGCGCTTAACGTCGATAAGATCAAAGCTGAGCTTTTCATAGCGCACGGCAGTGACGATGTACGCGTGCCAATGGAACAGTACGATTCACTCTCTGAAAACTTGAAACGTATTGGCAAGCCCTATATTTCAATGGTGCGTGATGAAGGCCACGGTTATCAAAAAGACAAAAACAAATATGACTTCTACAATCAAATGGAAGCATTTTTGGCCCAGCACATAGGAAAATAACTTAATCAATTAAGTTACCTGCCTAAACTCGAGCTAACATGACATTTGTCAAGCGATTTATTTTGTTTGTAAATGAAATGTTAGCTTGATTATATCTCCTCTATATGTGATTATATCTACGTTATGGGTAGTACTTATATCCATTATTCATTCAAATAAATAACAAGTTTAAACTGCTTTAGTGAACACTGTTAAGTTGTTCGTTAAGTGAAATTAACATCAAACTATTGGTTGGGAATTATGTCCAAAATGAGCAAGAGAACTCTTATTGCATCTGCCATGATAGGCACCTTCGCCTTTGGTAGCACTGCTGTCTCTGCAGACCCGCTAGAAAACTTGCACAAAGAAGAAGCAAAAATTCATACGGCTGCAAAAAAATCTCAAGAAAAGATTAACTCATTATTTGAGCAAGCGCAGGATTTACTCGTGGAGTATCGTGCCGTTGTCGATGAGACTGAAAACTTAAAAGTCTACAACGATTATGTGGCTAGCTTGGTTGCTGACCAAGAGCGCAACATCGCCTCATTACAATCGCAAATCGACTCTATCGAAGAAACTAAGCAAAACATCGTTCCTTTGATGTTCCGCATGATTGACTCGCTTGAGACATTCATTCAATTAGACGTGCCAATCAATCTTGACGAGCGTCTAGCGCGTATCGACCGTTTACGTGAAATCATGACGAACTCAAACGTAACTGTTTCTGAGCAGTTCCGTCAGGTGCTTGAAGCTTACCAAATCGAAAACGAATACGGTGCTAAGATTGCTTCTTACCAAGGCGACATCAATGTAGACGGTACTAACGTTAAAGTTGATTTCTTCAATCTTGGCCGTACAGCGTTACTTGCATTATCACTTGATCAAAAAAATGCGTGGGTGTGGAACAACGAATCACGTGCGTGGGAAAAGTTAGGCGACGAGTACTTATCTTCAGTCGTAACTGCTGTTCGTATGGCGAACAATCTCGTCCCAGCTGATCTCATTAAACTGCCAATTCGTGCAGCAAGTAAAGCGGAGTAATAATAATGAGAACAATAATTAAATCGCTAATTACCGTTGCATCTGTTGCAGCACTATCGTTTGGCGCACAAGCCCAGCAAGCACAAACGCTTGAACAGTTGCTTGAACAAGTTAAACAAAACCGCGTATCAGAAGCGCGTCAAAATACGCAGCGTGAAAAAGAGTTTCTTGCGGCACGTGCCGACAAGCAAGCGCTTTTAAACAAAGCTGAGCGTGAGCTAAAAGCTGAACAAGACCGCGGTGACCGTCTTGCTAAGCGTTATGCTGACAACGAAACCACGCTAGCTGAAAAAGCCATCGAGCTTGACCAAGCAGTTGGTACACTAGGTGAGATGTTCGGTGTTGTACGTCAAGCGTCTTCTGAAGCATTTGGTCGTATTTCAACGTCAATTGTGTCTGCACAGTTCCCGGGTCGCGATGCATTCTTAGCGCGCATGGCTGAGGAATCAAAAGGTTTACCAAATATTCGCGAACTAGAAGATCTGTGGTTTGCACTACAAACTGAAATGACCGAGTCAGGACGTGTAGTTAAGTTCAATGCTGACGTTGTTAGCCTTGACGGTGGTGTTGAACAGCAAGAAGTGGTGCGTGTAGGTGCATTTAACCTAATCGGTGAACAAGGTTACCTCGTTTATGACGACACCAACAACCAAATTATCCCGCTTGGACGTCAACCTGACGGTCACGTTGTTTCATCTGCAGATGACCTACGTGAAGCAACTTCTGGTTTGATTCCAGTGTTTGTTGACCCTGCGCGTGGACAAATCTTGGGTCTATTAAAAGAGAAAGCAACTTTATCTGAGCGTTATCACGCCGGTGGCATCGTTGGTTATATCATTACTGGTATGTTAGCGATTGGTCTATTGATTGCGGTCTACAAGTTAGTAACATTGTTCCTAATTGGTAACAAGATGAAGGCGCAGCTGAAAAACATCAATAACCCTTCAAATGCTAATCCACTTGGTCGTATCCTCAACGTCTATGCTGAAAATAAGAGCACTGACGCAGAAAATCTTGAACTAAAACTTGATGAAGCGATTCTAAAAGAATTACCAAGCATTGAGTCTGGCATTAATATCATTAAGATTTTCGCAGCGATTGCACCATTACTCGGTCTATTGGGTACGGTTCTCGGTATGATTGCGACCTTCCAGCAAATTACGTTGTTTGGTACGGGTGACCCTCGTATTATGGCGGGTTCAATCTCAATGGCACTTGTGACAACAGCACAGGGTATCATTGCAGCATTGCCGCTAATTTTGGCTCACAGTATTGTTGCTGCACGCAGCAAGTCTATCGTGCACATCCTAGATGAGCAGACTGCGGGTATCGTTGCTGCTCACTCAGAGTCGGAGAAAGCATAATATGTTATAC
>CAZLGJ010000097.1:0-11260 GCA_964559075.1 uncultured Glaciecola sp. | reverse complement strand
CTGGCTCTCTCAGAAACCTTATCGACAAATAAAAAAATCCCTTTAACAATTAAATAGTTTAATTGCTAGCAGGGACTTAAGTAGCAGGAGTTATCCGGTTAGCAGCAAATACGCGGCTAATTAACGTAGATAATTAAATGTATTGAAATAATGACAAGTTAGTCACCTTGGGAAAGGTTGCGATAACGGCGTTAAATGCGTTTTCTTGTTGGGCAAAGCGCGTGGTTGCCTCCGCATAATCCAGATCTTCAATTGAAGAGCGCGCTTTGCGACTGGCGATTTCTAGATCCAAATTGGAATTGCGCACCGATTCGGCCACATTCATTCTGGCACCTAAAGACGAGCTTTCGACCGCAATTTTGTCAGCGGCATTATCAATCCCCACCAACATATCGTTAATGGCATTTTTGTAATCACCATCAGATATGGTCGGGTCTTGCAGCGCTAGCGCAAAATCGTTGAGTGTTTCCACCACATTTTTGCGCTCAATCGGTGCTAGCTCAAAGTCAAAGGTAGTGCCTACCCCACCAGTAAAATTCATGGCGAGTCCTTGGAAATCAAACTCTTCACCTGGGGTATAGGCTAGATTTTCCAACGTCGTACCGGAACCAACATGCACCACCGAGATGTTATTGGGCGCAGTCACAGTGAGTTGAAACTGGTTTTGAGTAGCATCGACGGGGGAGTAGAACTGATCATAAAACGTGTTGTAGCTTTGCTGATCTTGCACAATAAATTTGCTTGGCACTAAACCAGTGTTGCCAGCATCGAGGACTTTTTTGCGCGCAAAGACATCGGCAAACACGGTTTGCCCAGACACCGTACTGCGAATAGACACGCTGTCAGAAATCTTGACTTCATTAGTATCTGTATCACCAACAAATTGATATTTATTATCCGTGGCGCCAAAGTTATAACTAAATGCTTGGCTTTGATTTTGGCTGCCGGCAAAGATGAAATCACCTTGGGCATTACGCGTATTCATCAGCGCATACAGTTCATCGCGAATTTGTTCAATCTCACTGCCAATTGCGCGTCTATCTGCTCCGTCCACAATTGCATTGCCCGCTTGGATCGTCAACACCCGAGCGCGGTTCATGCTTTCTTTCATTTGATTAAAAACGGTTTCTTGTTGCTCGAGGTTGTTCGTCAGCAAATTGATGTTCTTGTTATATTGTTCAAGCTTATCGAGCTCTTCCGTTAAACGAATAATCTTTGACGCGCCAACCGGATCATCTGAGGGCGAAGCAATGCGCTTTCCCGAGGCCAGCTGGTCTTGAGTAATAGTCAAATCACGCTGATTGTTCATAATGGAACGCATGTTTTGGTTATAGATCATATTCGTTGAAATACGCATATCACATTACTCCTTCACTTATCTCATCGAATTTAAGATGGTTTCAAACAGCGATTGCGCCGTTGAAATAATCCGCGCCGATGCCGCATAGGCCTGCTGAAAGCGGATCAAATTTGCCGCTTCTTCATCGAGATTGACGCCAGATACCGAGTCGAAGAAGTCTTGAGATTGCTCCTGCATAACAATCGCCGCTTCCAGCGAAATCTCTGAACGTCCGGCTTCCTCACCCACGCGTCCGACTAAATTGGCATAGTTCTCGTGTAAGGTGGCAAAATTGTCTGTGTCGTTGTTGCTGACTCGCAGCACGCCACGTTCCTGAATGCCCGCCATCTCCAGTGCGTTGGCATTATCGGCAAAGCCATTGTGGTTAAAACCTAAGGTAAAGCGATCGCCCGCCTCGGGGTTTCCCTGCAAACTTAGATCATATCCAGGATAATCATTCAAGGAGCCAAATTCTGCCGGCCAGGCAGGTACCCCAGCATCTTGTGCACGAGCTAATAAATTATCTAACTGCGCCGCTCCGTTCACAGTGCTGATCAGATTGTCCTCGCTATCCAACACCTGATAAGTGTCACTGGCGGTAAACACAATTTGTGCTGGCGCGCCTAAGGTTGGGTGCGGTGAATCAGCCACAGTGTGCAACGAGCCGTCGGCATTAAATGCTGAGCGCGTCGCATCACTCACACGTGAGGTGTTAGTGACGTGATAATCCGTGACAATGGCATCCCCATAGTTGTTGGGGTCCGGAGACACCCGCATGGGCCCGGCTAACGCCAGATCCTCTGGTCGCTGCGACGCAAGCTCAATATCTACAGACGCGCGACGAGTAGGTTGAAACAAGAATTGATCGCCCTGCGCATAATTGCTACCGCTGGCAAATTCGATTTCAATCCCGCCCATCACAGCATTAAATGTCCCCGACTCAGCTGTAACCGTATAAGTTTGTGTGATTGGCTGGTTGTTTTGATCCAGCGTTTGACTGCCATCAGGGTTCAATGCCGCCACTTCTATGTCAAAAGTCGGTGGCACGGTTCCGCTTGGCGCGCTAAGCAGCGTCACTTGATAATCCGAGTCCGTGATTTCACGCGATTGCCCCGGAATAATCCTACCGTTGGCTTGTGAGGTGAGATCTTGATTGCCTTGATAATTCAGCCCTTTAAAATCGGGGATAACAAACAAATCTTGGCCGAGCTGTCCGTCGAGATCCATCCCCAGCCGGTTTTGCAAATTCAACTGGTCGGCAAGGGCAATGGTCGTCTGACCAAGCTCGCGCATGCTTGGCGATAACACCTCGTTGCGAAAACGAAATAGCCCGCCCAGCGTCCCGCCTAAATTGCCTTCGGTGACGTTGATACTGGTATCAAATTTGGCTGCACCGCTTTGTGAAAAATTCGTCGTTAACTCCAACACTTGAAAAGTACTGTCCGGATCACTGCCCATCTGTAGCATATTAAAGCGACCGTTTTCCATGACCAGCGCCTCACCTGAGGCGAGACTAACGCTGACAGTATTGGGGTTAGACGAGTTTTGTCGCACCTGGATCCCCATGATCCCGGATAATTCGTTTATCGCTTGGTCGCGTTCATCCATCAAGATGTTGGGATCACCCACGCCCCCGTTGCCCGAAACCACTGATATCTGTTCATTGAGATCGGCAATGGTTTGGATCAAGCTGTTGGCCTTGGTCACTTCATTAGAAAAGGCCAAGGTCATCTCGCGCTCAATGCTTTGCATGTAATCGCCAAGCCCTTTGATGCGACCCAGCAGTGACTCCATCTGGCCTAAAACAAGATCTCGCGAGGGCAAGCTGGTGGGATCATCCGCTGCCGTTTGAATAGCAGAAAATAACTGACTCATGCCGTTGGCAACACTGTTGGATTCATTCGCTAAGATGCGGTCTAAAGCGGCGGTATTTTGATTAAAGGCAGAGAGTTCACCTACGGTGGTATTGTCTCGGCGCAGCTGATTCTGGGCAAAATTATTTAACACCCGCTCGGTGGTCGCACGCCCTACCCCGCCAAACTGTGAACCGACAAAACTGGTTTCTTGGCGCACATAACCTTCGGTATTCACATTGGCAATATTGCGCCCGGTGGTATTGAGTAACTGATTAGATGCAGATACCCCAGAGGTGGCAATCGTAAACAAATCGACATTCATACTCATTCACCTAACTCCTGCTGCGCGCCAAAGGACAGTGCCTCGCGCATGGTATCACCGCGCATCACATGCATAATTTTTTGCGCATAGTTTGGGTCAGTCGCATACCCAGCTGCTTGCAGCGCAGTAAAATAGGCTTCATTCCCATTGGCCGCACGTGCATCAGCATAGCGCGGCTGGGTTTGAATAAACTCGACATAATCGGCAAATGACTCACCAAAACTTTGATATTTGCGAAACTGGGCGAGCTGCGTCTGTTTGCCATGCTCGCCGTATTCCAAGGTCGGTACGGTGACATGTTCACCATGCCAACGCTTATCTGCTTTAATACCAAACAAATTATGCGCGTTTTGTTCATCCGCGTGCATCATATAACGCCCCCAGCCGGTTTCTACGGCTGCTTGTGCTAGTAACGCCTCAGCATCGATACCCAACTGCTCAGCGGCATCTTGCGCCAGTGGCCGCAGGGTTTGAATAAATTCGTGCGGGGCATTAAACGCCGCTTTTTTCTCAACTTGCAGCGGTGGCGCTACGGCTTGCTCACTAGGGAACTCGCGAGCTTGCTGTAAGTCTGCTTGCACCCGACGCAGATCGCCGTCGTGACGCAGTGCTGAGGCGGGCATAAACTGTTTATCCCCACCAAACTGCTGCACAATAATATCTGCTAAACCCAAGCCATCTTTGCCTGCTAATTCTGCGGTCAGCTGTTTGTCATACATATCGCGATAAAACGACACTTGCTGTGAATTGAGGGGGGAGTCCTGATCGGCCAACACATCACTGGCCTGACGCATGGACTTGAGCAACATGCCCATAAAAATACCTTCAAACTGTTCAGCAGCAGCACGCAGTGCCGTTTCGTCATCGCTTTTGGCAGCTTGGCGCAATTTATCTATACCCGATAAATCGTGATAGTTACTCGCCATGTCTAGCGAGTGTTTAAGCTGTACTGAGGTATCCATGGCCATAATTCGTATAACCCCCTAAATCACCACCAACTCGCCCTGCAGGGCACCGGCTTGCTGTAGGGCTTCGAGGATCGCCATCAAATCGCCTGGCGCCGCGCCAACTTGATTGACCGCACGCACCAAATCTTCCAGGGTCACGCCGGGATCAAATTTGAACATGCGGCTATCAGCCATATCCACATCAATAATGGATTGTTGCGTAATGGCAGTATCGCCCTGCCCTAACGGATTGGGCTGATCCACCTGCACGTTTTCTGAAATGGTCACGGTCAAACCACCATGGGTGATTGCTGCCGGTAAAAGACGTACTTTTTGGCCAACGACAATAGTACCGGTACGGGAGTTGATCACCACTTTGGCTGGTGCATCAGCCGGGGTAAAAGTAAAGTTCTCAATAGTCGCTAGAAAGCTAATACGCTGCGCGGGATCCATCGGCGCTGAAAGCTGAACGGACGTCGCGTCTAATGGCGTGGCCACACTGTAGCCTTGCTTGGGATCTGCTCCTAAACGCTGGTTGATAGTATCTGCAAGCGCCTGAGCGGTCGAAAAATCCGACTGATGTAAATTAAGCGTCACATAAGGTTGTTGTAACAATCCGGTCGCAACGGTTTGTTCTACCAGTGCGCCATTAGGGATCCGCCCAACTGTTGGGGTATTGGCAACAATCCGTGAACCATCGGCGCCTTGTGCACCAAAGCCACTGACAACCATGCTGCCTTGGGCCACCGCATACACTTTGCCATCTAGACCTTTGAGGAAAGTCCGTAGCAGGGTGCCGCCTCGTAAACTAGCCGCTTCTCCCACCGAAGACACAGTCACATCAATGCGCTGGCCGGGCTTGGCGAACGCAGGCAAAGTCGCATGCACGGCAACGGCAGCGACGTTTTTGATTTTGGGCTTGGTATTGGCATCTAAACTAATGCCAAAATTTGCCAGCATGGTGCGAAAGCTTTGCTCAGTAAACGGGCTTTGCTCACCAGTCCCAGGTAGACCCACCACGAGTCCATACCCCACCAGCTGGTTATCACGCACGCCTTGAATGGAAGCCAGATCTTTGATGCGCTGTTGGGCAAGCACCGGCAAACTTAGCACGACGCTTAGCAGAGATAATACGATACACAAATGACGCATGACTCAATCCTATGGAAAAATTAAAACGGCCACCAAATGGCATTAAAAAAGCGGCTCAACCAACCTTTATTTTGTGCCTGAGCAAACGCACCGGTACCGCTATATTGAATGCGTGCATTGGCGATTTTGGTCGATTCGATTTGGTTGGTTGGCGACACATCCTCAGGGCGAATAATGCCAGTCAGACGAATATATTCATCACCGGTATTAAGCGTCAGCCACTTCTCACCGCGGATCAACAAATTGCGATTGGGCAGCACATCCACCACAGTGACTGAAATATTGCCGGTTAAGCGGTTAGACTGATTGGTCGAGGCATCACCAGAAAATTGGTCGTTACTATTGATCCCCAACTGCAAACTGTTGCCGCCAATGGTAATATTCTGCCCGTTCAAGCCCGTCATCGGGCTCACTGCGGTTGCAGTTTCTTTACTGGTAGTGGTAGCGGCGGATTTTGACGCATTGGTATTTTCACGCAAGTTGACGGTAATAATATCGCCAACGCGCCGAGCTTTGACGTCACTGTACAAACTGTTGGCAGAGTCAGCTTGAAAAATACCGCCATTAGGCACGACCGCCACCGTTTTTACCGGTGGCAAGGGCGGTGCATAAAACGGATCATTTGCTGCCACAGGCGGCGTGTGCGTCGTGGTTGACATACAGCCGCTAAGCACTAGCACTGTCAGCAAGCAGAGGGTTGTTTTCATATTAATCCACCTAGATTGTTTCATATTCGTTGCGCATTGCGATTAAAGCTGCTGTATAACTTGACCCAGCATCTGATCCACCGACGAAATCACTTTGGAGTTCATCTCATATAAACGCTGTGCTTCAATCAAATTCACAAGCTCTTCGGTCACGTTCACATTAGAGGTTTCCAACGCCCCTTGCACCAAGGTACCCAAGCCGTCCAAGCCCGGTGTACCCGGAATAGGTGCACCGCTTACCGCGGTTTCCACATACAAGTTCTGACCAATGGGCTGCAAACCAGTTGGGTTGATAAAGTCGGTGGTATTAAGCTGGCCCAAAATTGCAGGTTCAGCCTGCCCTCGAATACTGACAGACACTTCACCATCTTGCGAAATGGTGATCTGCTGAGCATCTTGTGGCACAGTGATAACGGGTTGCAAAACAAAACCTGCACCTGGGGTCACCATTTGCCCTTCGTCGTTCAACGTAAACTGTCCGTTGCGGGTATAGGCAAGCGAACCGTCAGGCATTTGAATTTCAAAAAATCCGCGCCCCTGTATCGATAAGTCCAGTGCATTATCCGTGGTGAGCATATTGCCTTGCGTATGCGTTTTTTGGGTTGCCACCACTTTTGAACCCGCACCTAACATCAAGCCAGAGGGCAGTTCAGTATCTGCAGAAGAGCGACCGCCAGGCTGATTAATATTTTGGTACAATAAGTCTTCAAAGACTGCACGGTCTTTTTTGAAACCCACAGTGCTCGCATTAGCGAGGTTATTTGAAACCACAGACACATCAGTTTGTGCTGCGTCAAGACCGGTTTTACTGATCCACAGTGCTGGGTGCATAATTTACCTCCGACTTCGCATTTTTTATGCGAAATTACATTACAAAATCCGCAGCATATTATTGGCGCTTGTGACCATGCTGTCGGCTTTCTTCATTAATTTGACTTGGATCTCATAGTGGCGCTGCAGTGAAATCATCTGCACCATTTCATCAATGGCATTAACATTGGAGCCTTCTAGCGCGCCACCGACGACTTGCACCGTCACATCAGCAGCGGCATCTTCTCCGTTTTTTTGACGAAACAAGCCATCTTCGCCGCGCTGTATTTGTTGATGATCGGGTTTAACGAGCTTTATCCGACCGACCTCTTCTTGGACTGTCGCAGGAGCGCCGTTGGGGCGCATCAAAATCGTCCCGTCTTGCGAGATAGTCAAAGACTGATAAGCTTCAGGTATGAAAATCGGTCCGTTGTCACCTTCTATCAGGTGGCCTTTACTGTCTTGCAACAGACCATCTTGATTGATTTGTAAATTACCGGCGCGGGTATAAGCCTCATCACCTTGCTGATCCTGCACGGCAATAAATCCGGCACCTTGGATGGCAACATCAAGCGACCGTCCGGTGGTTTGAATCGGGCCTGACTCATAGTTATTCGCAGGATTTTCCGTCATGGCAAATACGCGGGTCGGCAAACCTGCGCCGTATGCCGGCATCGAACGCGCTTGTTCCAGCTGAGCTCTAAACCCCGTCGTTTGGACGTTGGCCAGGTTATTGGCGCGCAACGCTGTGGCCATCAAATCTTGCTTGGCACCACTTGCAGCGATATACAACATCTTATCCATTGCTGACTCTTTTACATTGACAAAAATGACTAATGACAAAAACAATGCAAAGCCAATGCCAAAAAAAAGACCGCGAGATAAAAAGCGGTCTTTTGGGGATTTGCCGAACCTAAAAACGGTTAGCGAATATTCAATATGGTCTGATTCAGCTGGTTATTGACTTCTAATGCTCGTGAACTGGCTTGGAAGTTTCGCTGCGCAATGATCATGTCAATAAGTTCCGTGGTTAAATTGACGTTTGCTTGTTCTAGCGCCGACGAATTAATGTCACCAAAGGTACCCGTCGTGGCCTCACCTGCTAATGCCTCACCAGATAAGATACTCTCTTTCCACTGAGTTGAAGACTGCTGGGTTAAACCTTGTTCATTCGAAAAGCGCACCAGCGCCACTCGTACGATAGGTTCAGACGTCCCGTTTGAGAACGTAGCGCGGACCAAACCGTCCGGTGAAATATCAATGCCGGTCAACCGCCCTACCGGCAAGCCGTCTTGTTCCAGCGAGGTTACCTCAAATGCTGAAGCAAACTGAGTAGGTTCACTTGGCGTCGCGCTATTGATATCGAGATTAAAATCAATGGCAATTTGTTGCAGTGGGTCTGAACCATTGGTCAACACTGTGTCGCCTAGCGCAGCCGTTTGAATTTTACCGTCGAGCTGCGGATTGCCATCTGCAGATTCGATACCAATAAAATCGCCCCCTTCGCTAAAGCGCAGTTTTGCCGCCGTCACGCCGTTGCCAGTATTAGTGCCCATTACATTGGCAGCGGTGCCGGTATCTGATGCAGTACCATCAGAGTTGGTCATGTTCACTAGCTGATCATCAACCGCTACGGCCACATACCACTCGTTACTTACCGTTGGGTCTTGATCTTTGACAAAGTAGTACGTCATTACGTGGCTATCGCCAAGTGAATCATAAACGGTCACTGAGGTCGCAGCGTTGTAAGTAAGCGGATCATTAGGATCAAAATCCAATGGGTTATAACCTTGGTCGGCCGCCGGTAAATTCATGCGAATATCGACTTCATTGGTCTGCTGAGGCGAACCAGACGCATCGGGAATTCGCACCGGCTCCGTGGTTGATAATGCTACTGACGAGGACGTGCCGTCAGGGTTAACAGGGAAGCCCAACAAGTTATCACCGTTGGCATTGACGACAAAGTTATCCGAATCTAGCTTAAACTGACCTGCGCGAGTAAAGCTAAAATCACGCGATGTGATATCAGGAATAGTGGCAAAAAAACCATTGCCGGTGATCGCCAAGTCCAGCGCGTTCTGGGTAAACTGCAAACTGCCTTGAGAAAACTGTTGGGATACCTCTTGGGTAATGACCCCATCACCTACTTTTGTTTTCCCTGAAGCAAGTAATGAAGCTGCGTACACATCGCCAAACTCGGCGCGTGACTCTTTAAAACCAACCGTATTGACATTCGCAATGTTATTCGAGGTGGTATCGAGATCTTTTTGTGCGGCAGAAACGCCACTTAATGCAATATTAAAAGACATGTGCAGACTCCTACTTATTTAACCTATTTGGATTACGTCATCGAGCTTAATGCTGATGTCGCCATCCAGATTTAATATGACACCATTGTTGCTGCCACTTAAACTGACGCTATCGACATGGCGATTGATCGCCGTTGGGATAGCTTGACCTTCACCAAAGACTTCGCCTTCGGCTTTTACGCTATAATTTCCGGGCGGCAACATATTGCCTTGGGCATCTTTGCCATCCCAGCTAAATTCAATATTTCCAGCCGCTTGGGTGCCAGCTTCAATAGTTTTAACCACTTCACCGCTTTCGTTGTAAATCGAAATCGTCATATTTTGAGTTGTTTGTTCATTGATAATCACGCCACTAATACCGCCGTCTGCGGCTTTGTACCCTTGATTGCCAGGCACCAATACATCATGGCCAATCAGACTGGAAGCTTGCAGCGCCTGATTTGAGGTCATTGATGAAGCAAAATTTGTAAACTGTTCATTGAGCTGAGAGATGCCATCTGCCGTGGTAAAGCTGGTCATCTGTGCAACGAGCTGATCGTTGTCCACCGGCTTAGTCGGATCTTGATTGGCGAGCTGTTCGGTCAGCAGCGCAAAAAAATCTTCTTGCTTGAGCGTTTGCTCTGAGCCATCGACGACAGGTACAGACTCTTCTTGCCAATATAATTCGCGATTGAGCCCAATGTTATTTACGTTGTTCATGCGCTAACCTTGTTAGTTTTGACCGAGCTGCAAGACACGACGGAAAATCCGCTTTGTAGTATCTGCAATTTGCACGTTAGTTTCATAAGCCTTTGATGCGGACATCATATTTGCCATCTCTTCGACAATGTTCACGTTGGGCTTATAGATATAGCCGTTTTCATCAGCCATCGGATTGCCCGGTGCATATTCAATTTGCAACGGTGCATCGCTCTCGACAATGCCCATCACTTTGACCCCGTTGGTCGCATCGGCTTTGGTATTGCCGCCCAGTGCTTTTTCCATCTCGGCGGCAAACACGGGATAGCGGGCGCGATACGTTTCACCGGCACTGCTACTCACGGTATTGGCATTGGCAATATTACTGGCAGTGGTGTTTAACCGTGTTGTCTCGGCAGACATGCCCGTCGCAGCAACGTTGATTACATTAAACAAACTCATTATTGTTGACCTCCACCAAAGGCTTTTTTCAGACTTTTAAATTTGCCACCCAAAAATTGTAGGCTGGCTTGGTAACGCATTGCCGTATCCAAAAACTGGCTGCGTTCACGCTGCGCATCAACCGTATTACCATCACCGGTATCCGGTTGCAGCGGCACCTGGTAGGCAAGTTCTTCGACCACGCGCTGACTTTTGCCCTGCAGGTGCCCGCTTTGGGTTTGCGTCATACCTACCGAGGTCGTGCCAGGGTTATTTTTCATGACTTTTTGCAGCGCTGCGTCAAAATTAATAGCACGCGCTTTGTAACCGGGTGTATTGGCATTTGCCAAGTTTTCAGCCGCCACTTGCATCTGTTGATTGCGCACAGTGACGGTTGAATGATGTAAATTTGCTAGACGGTCTAAATTAATGGCCATAATTTCTCCTTCCGTTTGTGAAAGTAAAGCAAGTGGGGTGCCAACTTCACAAACGCAATGGAGAAAAACCGTTAATTCATCCTAAGAGACTTGATAATAAAGGCCTGTGGGGGCTTTTACCATTTTGTAGAGATCTTCGGTAAGAGACACTGATTCTGACGCACCAAGGAACAGGATGCTATGCGGATGCATGGTGGCGGCAATTTGTTGCAGGATTTTCCGCTTTACGTCGTTACTAAAATAAATCAACACGTTGCGGCAA
>CAZLGJ010000096.1:364-11530 GCA_964559075.1 uncultured Glaciecola sp. | reverse complement strand
TTAAAGCCAATGAAGGTGCGCAGGCGTAAATTTTTTATGCGAATTGTGGCGTCATCTAATTTCATTACGTCGTGTTCCTGTTATGATGTGCAAAACGCACATATTTGTTAAAGGTTATATGGAATTACAATCGTCTACTGCCAAAATCATGGTTGTCAGTGCCGCTGTTATTATTGTCATGGCGGGCATTAAGGCTGCAAGCGCTATTATGGTGCCGTTTTTGCTATCGCTGTTTATTGCGATAGCCTGTAGTCCGTTGATCAATCTTGCCTCGCGCTATCGAGTGCCGCGCTGGCTGTCTGTTACCTTAGTTATACTGTTAATTATCGTAATTGGATTTATGCTGGCTGGATTAGTTGGGCAATCATTAGCGGAGTTTCGCCAAAACTTGCCCACCTACCAAAAACAACTTAGCACAGAATTTGTGTGGATTGTGGAGCAATTGAGAAATTTCAATATCTTTATTGATAAAGATCTTATTCTCAACCACCTCGATCCGGGCACGGCGATGTCCGTTGCCACCAATTTTCTTTCTGGCTTGGGTGGGGTGTTGTCAAACTTGTTTTTGATCATTCTTACCGTGATTTTTATGTTATTCGAGGCCGAGAGCATCCCCAAACGCGTGCATATAGCCCTGCGCGACCCGGGTATGAAGCTTCATCATATCGATCGTTTTTTGCAGTCGGTTAAGGATTATTTGGGGATCAAGTCGCTGGTCAGTTTGGCTACCGGTACCTTGATTGGTATTTGGCTATATATTTTGGGTGTTGACCACTTCATGCTGTGGGCGGTACTGGCATTTTTACTCAATTTTATCCCTAATATCGGCTCAATTATTGCCGCCATTCCTGCGGTGTTAGTGGCGTTTTTAGAGTTTGGCTTCGCCAAGGCCGGTTTGACCGGATTGGGGTTTATTGTCGTCAACACGGTGATGGGCAATGTTATTGAACCGCGCTTTATGGGCCGCGGTTTAGGGTTATCTACGTTGGTCGTGTTTTTGTCGCTGATTTTTTGGGGATGGCTACTCGGTTCGGTGGGGATGTTGCTGTCGGTGCCGCTGACCATGATTGTCAAAATTGCGCTTGAATCACGCGAGGAAACCATGTGGCTGGCGGTATTGTTATCTGCTGACAAGCCTGACGAGTACATTGCGCCGCATCAAGATGACGATGCGGAGGGCGATGCTGATTTTACTTTGGAAGATAAATCAAAACAGTAAAAGGCGCGCGGTCAAAACGGATTTTTCCGCCGTACAAGTCCACCAAGTCATTGACCGTCGCTAGGCCAATGCCGGTGCCTTCGGTATAGGAGTCAAGGCGCACGCCTCGCTCCAAAATCAACTGTTGCTGTGCCTCGGGGATCCCGGGGCCATCATCTGCACAAGCCAGTACTACCCAAGGTCCTTCTACATACAAATTAACCGTTACCTTGGATGTTGCCGCTTTGCAGGCATTATCAACGATGTTCCCCAAGATTTCATACCAATCCGCCTGATCTATGGGGTAGGAGATATCACTAGACTTAGTACTGAGCTGCAGATCTTTATCGCGATAGATTTTTCCCATGCTTTGACAAACTTTATCGACGCTTGGCGCAAGCGCTAGCTGTTGGTGTCCTGCGTGCTGCGAGAGGCGTGTGCGGCTTAACTGGCGGGTAATGATTGCATCAATTTGATCGACTTGGCTCAATAAACCCGGTGGCAATTCAGGATCGCCCTTGATCACGGTTAAGGGTGTTTTCAGCGAATGCGCGAGATCTTGTAAGGCATTCTGATAGCGCTGGCGCTGCTGCTGCTCTTCTTCCAACACCGTATTGATGGTGTGTTTGACCGCGTTAAGCTCCGTGGGATATTCCCCTGCTAAGCGCTGTTGTTTGCCTGCACGCGTGCGCCGCAACTGGTGGATGAGGGTGCGCAGCGGCATGATGACTGAGAGCAGACCGAGTACGAGCACCATGCCGATGATGGCGGTGATCACCAGCGCTGATTGCCACAGGGTACGGGTAAACACCATGTGTTCTGCATCCAAATCACGACTGTGATTAGCGATGTAAAAATGCACGGCTTCAAAGCGGTTATAGTTTTGAAACTCAGCGGTAAACGCATACAAAAAATAGGTGGTTTGCGCATTTTCAAAGGTAAAAAAACTCGCCTCGTTGGTGCGCGTGCGCGGTAAAATCTCAGGGTTAATAGCATCCGTCACTGATGCTGATTGCCAGATCAGGGTATCGTTGAGTTTGATATAGCCCTGATAGCCACTTTCGGGGATATTGAGTCGCTCATCCAATACCGCAAAAGGCATAGTGATCACGCTTTCTCTGAGTTCAAAGGCAGAGATGAGCACAAAGCCCATCAGCTCAAGTTCGGTCTGTTTGGCTTTGAGTAGTGAATTATAATGGGCGTTACCAATTGACCAAACGAGAGCAGGCATCACTAAGATAGCGATCACGCACAGTGATAACACACTGCGCAGCGTCAGCGACAGGCGGTTTAGTCGGGAGAAAATAAGCGGTATCCTCGCCCCCGAAGCGTTTCTATCGGTTTGAGCGTGTTATCGGGATCGAGTTTTTTGCGCAAACGTCCCACAAATACCTCAATGACATTACTATCGAGATCAAAATCCTGGTCATAAATATGCTCAGTCAGCTCAGATTTTGAAATCACTTTTTGTGGGTGCAGCATGAGATACTCAAGCACCTTGTATTCATAGGCTGTTAGCTCAAGCACTTCATCGCGCAAAAACGCTTGTTGCAGAGACAAATCCAAACAAATCGGGCCGGCGCGGAGCTGTGATGATGCGTGTCCGGAAGAGCGGCGAATAAGCGCCTTGACCCGAGCCAATAACTCTTCTTCGTGGAAAGGCTTGGTGAGATAATCATCGCCACCAGCATCGAGGCCGTCGACTTTTTGTTGCCAGCTATCTCGAGCGGTTAAGATTAGAATGGGCGCTTTGACTTCGGCATCGCGAGCCCGTTTGATAACATCCAATCCATCTAGCTTTGGCAAACCCAAATCCACAATCGCCGCATCGTATTCATATTCTTTTAATAAAAATAACGCACGCTCACCATCATCTGCCAAATCGACACTGAAGCCGTTTTTTTGAAAAAACATATCCAACTGCATCAACAATTGCGGGGTATCTTCGACAATCAATAAACGCATTCCTATGGCTCCTGTTGTTTTTGTGGGTGAGGCATATATTTGGGACTATCTGAGGGTGGTAAATGACGCAGTGACGCGCGGTCAATTTCAACCGTTTTAACGCGTCCAGCGTTATCGATTATTTTAAAGCGATAACTGTGTTTGTAGCGCTGCATGTGCAAAATACGACCTTCATGTTGGCGCTTAAATGCACGAATCGCTAGCTGTTTTTCACGGTCCAACGTATCGCGTAACGTCAACGGTTGTGATGCGGTTGGTTTGGCTGTTTCTGGTGCACTTTGCTTCACTGGCGCACTGTGTGCGGCAGTTGTGGCAAGCGTCGTTAGCCAAACAGTCAACAGCAAGAAAGATATCATTCGAAAAAACATGCAAAAAACCAAATGGAAAACCGTGTAAAAACTCGAATTATCATTTACTTAAGTCTATAGTAAGGGACTGAATCAGTGATGAATGCACCTGACCTTTCAGCAAACCGTATACACGACATATAATACACGACATATAATACACGACATGTAGTGTCACTAAACCGATAACAGTGTAACGAAAATAAACAGGATTATCTATGCAACGTATTTTGCTCGCTGTGCTAAGCGCAATTTTGTTAAGTGCCTGCGCAAGCAGTGTCGATATCACCTCGATGAGTGCGGTAGAGCGCTGGCAACGCGGGGTGTTTGTCGCCAATACCCCCATAGAAGATGATAGCCGTATTCATCAAGGACAACTGCCTAATGGCTTGCGCTATGTCATGGTGCCCAATCAAACGCCCAAAAATGAAATTGCGATGCGCTTGCACGTGGATGCAGGGAGTTTAGATGAACAAGATGGTGAACTGGGCTTAGCGCACCTGTTAGAACACATGGCATTTAATGGCTCGACCAATGTACCTGAAGGGGAGATGGTGGCAATCCTTGAGCGCTACGGGCTCAAATTTGGGGCAGACACCAACGCGACAACGAGCTTTCACGAAACGGTGTATCGCTTAGATTTGCCAAACAACGGCACTGATATTATCGACACTGCGCTATTTTTGTTGCGTGAAACTGCCTCAAACTTAACCATCGCAGAGTCTGCACTCGCAGCAGAACTGCCTGTGGTGCTTGCTGAATATGATGCACGCAATACCCATGCTTTTCGCGCTGCTCAGGCGCACTTTAATGCGTATACAGAAGGTGCTCGCTATGCTTCACGTTGGGCAATTGGTGATAAAGCGCAGCTTAACAATATGACTGCGGCGCAGTTACGCGCCTTTTATGAGCGCTACTATGTGCCAACCAACATGACGCTGGTGATAGTGGGGGATTTTACCCTAGAGGATATGCAGCGCCAGATTGATACTGCATTTGCCGATTGGTCGCCAAGCGCTGACACAGCCCCTGATGAAGTAGTGGGTACGCCGCTGTTTCGTGAGTCCGTTGGTTATCAGGTGCATCAAGGTCCAACGCTGTCAACTCAGGTGGCCATCACTTTGACGACACCCAGCCGCAAAGCACCTGACTCAGTCAACGCTCGCCGTGAACGTTACCTGCAGGCAGTGGCGAATGGGATTTTGAACTATCGCTTACAAAGTCTTACACTCACAGGTGAGGCACCGTTTGAAGGGGCACAAAATACCCATTTTAGTTTGTTCGATGAGCTTGAAATCACCAGTGTGCAAGCGGTGACATCGCCACAGCGTTGGCGTGAGGCGCTCACAGCCTTGGTGGTGGAAATCATCAAGATCCAAGAGTACGGCGTCACCTGGGATGAAGCTGACAGACAAATCACCGCGATCCGCAATGGGTTATTTACCTTGTCCTCAGAGCGCGATACGTTACCCACGCTGCAGCTCGCGTCGGTGCTGCTCAATCGTATAGAGCATCAGGACGCCATTCTCGATCCCCGCGCTGAACTGGCGCTGTTTGAGGAGCTCATGGCGACCTTTACGCTTGCCGACATTAATACAGCGTTACTCCAACAGTTTTCGCGAGTGGAGCCACTGGTTTTTGTGCAAAGCGATTTGTCAACAGCCCTAAGTACTGCTGATGTAGAGGCGGTCTTTGAGCAGGCCATTGCGCTTGAGGTTAAACCTGATGAGCAAGCAGCGCAAGTGACCTTTGCCTATGCTGATTTTGGCGAGCCTGGTGAAATTATTTCTAATACACACGAACCGCAGCACGATGTGACGTCTGTGGTATTTGCTAACGGCGTGCACTTAAATATCAAACCGACGTCGTTAGTGACCGGTCAGGTGTTGCTGGATTTACAGTTTGGTCAAGGTTATCGTGCGTTTAACGCAGCCGATGTTGGACTCAAAGAACTCTATGCGTACAAGGTCGTCGCGGGCTTGGGCCAACACGATATCAATGAGCTGCGGCAGTTGCTGTCGGGCAAAGATGTGACTTTGGGTTTTGAGCCGCGTTTTCACGCGTGGGGCGGCGTGTTTAGTACGGCTCAAGAACACCTTGGCTTGCAGCTGCAGTTAATGGCTGCCTTTATGACGGATGCAGCATGGGATCCACAGCTGTACAATTTGTACGTGCAAAATACCCAGCAACAATATGCGCAAGCCAAAACGTCAGTTGATGCCGTGCGCAGTGTTGAGTTAGGCAACGTGCTGTATGATAACGATGTACGGGTGTCGGTGCCACGACTTGAGCAAGCGCTGTCGCGTAACTTTAGTGACATGGCTGATAAGTTACAGCAGCAGCTAGATAACGGGCCGGTGATGCTCTCGATTGTAGGTGATGTCGATGTTGATGAGGTGATAGCGTTAGTGGCGGAGTCGTTTGGCGCATTGGCGCTTGACGTGGAGGCGCCCAAGCGCAGTAGAGTGTCAGATTTAATGCTGCAAACGGGGCAGCAACACATACTCAAGCACGAGGGGAATTCGCAAAACGCGGTCGCCATTCGCGTTTACAAAACCGCCGACAACCACGATAAACGCCTCAATAACACGCTGAATATTTTGTCCGAAATTCTCAAGCTAAAAGTCACGCAAAAAATTCGTGAAGAACTCGGTGCGGCTTATTCTCCCGTGGTCTTTAACACCCAAGCGCGCTATGTAAAAGACGATGGCTATATTCAGTTTGATACGCAAACTACCCCAGAGCAACTTGCAGCAGTTTTTGCTAGTTATGATGAAATTATTAACCAAGTCATAACAGATAATGGCATCAGTGATGATGAAATGCGTCGCGCAGTCGCGCCATTACTCGCCAGCGTGCAACAAGCCGTGGAACAAAATGGCTTTTGGCTCAATCGCCTGGCGTTGCTGCACATCGAGCCCAATGCCATTGACCGCTGGTATGCGTTACCTGCGCTGTTAGAGAGTATTACCAAAGAAGACGTGCGCAACGCCGCCCGGCAGTATTTGGTCGAGGCTGGTAAGATTGAAGCGGTGATCATTCACCAAGATCAAGCATCCGATGATTTGCTGCAATCAATGACGGCTCAATAACAGTATGATGACCCAGCAATCTATGTTCGACCAGCTTTACCCTGAATCTGATTCACTGCCTGTCGTGCTGTTAGTTGATAACGGCTCTCGACGAGCGCAGGCGGTACTTGGCTTGCGCAAACTAGCCGCAGAGCTCAGCGGCTTAATGTCATTACCAGTTGAACCCGTCAGCTTGTTGCATTCACATAAGATTTCGGCTGATGCACTTGAGGGCGAGCCTGCCATGATTGTGCGTGAACGGCTCAGCTTGTGCGCGGCACGAGGAGAGTCTCACGTTGTCATTATTCCTGCGTTTATTGGCCCAAGTTTAGCGATTACCGAGTATTTGCCCAAAGTGGTTGCTGAGGCGCGCGAAGATTATCCGGATTTGCGCGTGACCATTGCTGATACGCTGTGTGGTTCGGACCCACACCGGCCCGATGAGCGCTTGGCGCAGATATTGTTTGAGCATGTGCTTGCCATCGGCGATGTTGTCAGTGGCGCGACCGTGGCGGTGGTCGATCACGGCTCGCCAATTCAGTTAGTCACAACCGTGCGCAATGCGCTTGCCCAACAGCTTGCAAAATTATGTCAACAACATGCTTTGACAAGAGACACGCATGTCCTTGCCGCGTCAATGGAGCGGCGCGACGGTCCCGAGTACGCCTTTAACGAGCCTTTATTGCAAAACATTCAGCCGCAAGCTTCTCATGCTCAGCACTGCATTACCGCGATGTTGTTTTTGCTGCCAGGGCGGCATGCAGGCGAAGGCGGGGATGTGGCAGATATTTGCGCTGATATGGTCAATGATGGCCTATTTGCGAAAATGACGAGCACGGCATTATTATCTGAACACCCTTTGCTAGCGCTGATATTGCAAGATCGCTTTGTGGCGGTGTATCAAACACCGAGTAGCAGAGAGGCCAATATCTCCGCGTATTTGCACTTTACTCGCCACACGCTACCGGCGTTAGCGCAGCGCATCACCTGCGACTGGCCTGTCGGTGATGATCACTGTTTTCAGCGCATTGTGCTTGATAATGTCTGTCAAGGCGTGTGGCATCACACGCTTAAAAAGCCAGCCTGTCAACATTTGGATACTGCACAGGCCCAACAAGCTGTTGCGCTATGTCGCGCTATCTGCGCTGATAAGGTGGACTTACATCAGCTCAATCACAACTCATTGAGATGGCGAGAAAAAACGCTGTGATAGCTCGCTTGACGCCCTTTTTCCCGTGGATTTTTTTGAGTGTATGGAGCGGCGGCTATGCCATGGCCAAGCTTGCCCTCAATGACACCATGCCCTTAAACCTGCTGGCCTTTCGCTTTATAGGTGCTTTTGCCGTATTGAGTGTGATTGTGCTAGCGATGCGCTTACCACTGCCTAAGCTATCGCAAAACTTTGCTTTGATGGGCACAGGTCTATTTTTGCACGTTGGTCATTTTGGCAGTGTGTATGTGGGCTTAAAGCTCGGTGCAAGTGCCAGCATCATGGCGTTGTTTGCCGCCTGTCAACCGGTACTAATTATTATCAGCACCGCTTTGTTACAGCGCAAAATGCCCGCTTGGCAAGTGTGGTGTAGTTTGATGTTGGGTTTATTGGGTGCGGCCATTATTGTTGGCGTGGATATGCAAGGCGATAGTGGCTACGTGCTTGGTGCCGTACTGGGGTTTTTTGCCGTGATTGGTTTATCCCTTGGGCAAGTTATTGAAAAACAGCGCCAGCTGGGTGTGCATCCATTTATGGCGACCTGGGTACAATATGGCTTTGCGTGTTTGATCGCAGCCCCCATTGCGCTCTATATTGAAGGACTCGTCTATACCCTCACGCTACCATTGATCCTGAGCGTCGGGTATCTGGCCATTGTAAACTCAATCATTGGGATCATGCTGATGTTCAGCATGGTGCGCAGCGGCTCAATTGCAAGTGTGTCAGCCATTATGTTTTTGGTACCCGCAGTGGGTGCTTTGATTGCCTGGCCGGTGGTGGGTGAAGTGCCTAAGCTGCTGATGCTACCGGGATTTGCACTGGCAATGTTAGGGGCGTTATGGACGCGTCACTTGACTAACACGCAGAAGGTGTTTGCGGCAAAGCCAAGTGACTAATATGCGTCAAAAAATTACCAAGATCGGCGGAAAACCCCACAGCTTGCTGTGCGGGATGGATAGCCGAGATTGCGAAGCAATCTACTGCGGTCTGTTCTGCTGTTTAATATATTCTTTTAGCACAGATATTGGGGCGCCACCTACAGAGCAAGCAAAATACCCCAAGCTTGTTATTAAACTCCCTAAGCGTGTCCAGCAAGGCGTGATAGTGGGTGCGGAGCTGGGGTTCAGGGAGCTACGTTTAACGGTGAAGGTTGAGAATGACAAGGTAATAGAAACAAAAAGCTAGCCCACTATTCAAGGCTCATGAGCAAATGTAAAAGGGCTCTCGGAAGCATCGTAAAAAGAAAAAAGGCTCACGCCGTAGCAACCAAATGAACAGCGGTAACCCGCTTGCACAACTGCTTAACTACCTGCGCTACAAAGGTAAACAAGCCGGCGTTAGCATTAAAAAAATATCAGAAGAATATACTTCACAAACTTGCCCGAAATGCGGTCATCGACACAAACCTTCGGGGCGTATCTATCAATATAAAAATCCAGACTGTGATTTTGTTGGGATACGCGATTTGGTTGGCGCAGCCAACATTAAAAACGAAGACGAAAACGAGACCATTAAAGCGAATCATGTTCTCCCGCCTGATAAGGCAAAGTATCGCAGACCAGTAAAGCTAAGACCGCCTCTAACAAGGTTGGACTGCGTAGTCCCGATGACAACGGGCAAGTGGCTTGATAACACGACCCAGACGGCGCAGGCACTCTCGAGTGCAGAGGGTAATACCTCGTCTACGCTATCGGATGTCGCCTGATCAAGAATCCCCTGAGCTTGCTCAGTGGGAGTATGTCAAGGCAGCACTTTTTTGTAAGGTTTGACCGTGACGTTTTCATACACGCCAGCTTCGATATAAGGATCGGCATCTGCCCATGCTTGCGCATCGGCTAGCGAGTCAAACTCGGCTACTACCAACGAACCGGTAAAGCCAGCTTCGCCCGGATCTTCACTATCAATTGCTGGATGCGGTCCCGCTAACACCAAGCGCCCCAGATCTTTTAAGGCGACCAGACGCGCTAGGTGGTCTGGTCGTGCAGCGAGTCGCTGTGCCAGTGTATTGGGTACGTCTTGCGCAATAATGGCGTATAACATAGGGGTTCCTTGCTGTTTAGATGTTCGTTATTGTGTTTATGGTTGTGGCTACTTTTGTGTAGCCGCTTTCATGGCTTGCACAAATTTACCAAGCGCCTGACACATTGCATCCACATCGTCTAAGTGCTTGGCAATAATGTTAACCACGGCTGAGCCTGAAATCGCGCCAGCAGCACCTGCGGTAATCGCGTCTTTGACCTGTTCCGGTGTGGCAATGCCAAAGCCCAGTAGCGGCGGCGCAGCAGCGAAACGCTTAAGGTTGTTAATCAAGGTCTCGGCAGGTGTTTGCGCAGCTGTTTCTGCACCGGTCACGCCAGCGCGACCTAATAGGTAGGTATAGCCAGATGAGTATTTACCCAAAGCGTCAAGCGTCTCGTCCGTTGCATTAGGTGGCGCAATCAGGATCTGGTCAACGCCATTGGCTTGTGCGACATCAACAAAGCGACCCGCTTCGCGAATAGGCACATCGGCAATCAAAATAGAGTCCACACCAGCGGCATATGCATCGGCATAAAAAGTGTCCACACCGCGTGCAAGCACCAGGTTAGAGTAAAGCAATAAACCAATTGGAATATTGGGATTGGCTTGGCGAATGGTTTTGATGACGGCAAAGCAATCGCTTGGCGTCATGTGGTTGGCAAGCGCACGAATACTAGCTGCTTGTATAGTGGGGCCATCGGCAATCGGATCCGAGTAGGGGAAACCCAGCTCGAGGGCGTCTGCGCCGTTATCTATCAAGGTTTGGATGATCCGTACTGAAGTCTCGATATCGGGATCGCCAAGCATCACAAATGGCACAAAGGCACCTTGATTGTTGCTCGCCAACTCGGCAAACATGTGCGCATAGCGCTGCAAGTTAGTGGCCATTAAATATCATCTCCTAAAATTGACGTGACATACGCCAAATCTTTATCACCGCGTCCAGATAAATTGACCACAATGATGGTTTCTTCTTCGGCTTCATCTGCCATGTTTAATGCATGTGCTAAGGCATGCGATGACTCTAGCGCGGGAATGATCCCTTCTTTACGAGCCAGCAGTTTGAAGGCGTTCAATGCTTCTTCATCTGAGGCGGCAACGTATTCGGCGCGGCCGATTTCATGCAAGTAGGCATGTTGTGGACCAACGGCAGGGTAATCTAAGCCTGCAGATACAGAGTATGACTCTTCAATTTGGCCATCGCTGTCTTGCATGATATAGCTAAACGCACCGTGCAAGATCCCCTTGGTGCCCTTACAAATGGTCGCGCCGTGCTCATGGGTATGTAGGCCTTTTCCGGCCGGCTCAACCCCAACTAAGCGCACGCTGGGCTCATCGATAAAATCAGCAAACATG
>CAZLGJ010000096.1:0-354 GCA_964559075.1 uncultured Glaciecola sp. | reverse complement strand
CCAATGGCGTTCGAGCCACCGCCAACACAAGCGACTACCGCATCAGGCAAGCGACCTTCTTTGGCGATCATTTGCTCCCGAGTTTCTTCGCCAATCATGCGGTGGAATTCACGCACTATGGTCGGGAAAGGGTGAGGACCAGCAGCCGTACCAAGCAGGTAATGCGCTGTGTCATAATTGGCAGACCAGTCGCGCATGGCTTCGTTGACTGCGTCTTTGAGCGTACCAGAACCGGCATTTACTGGGATCACCTCTGCACCCATCAAACGCATTCTAAATACGTTAGGCGCCTGTCGCTCTACGTCTTTTGCACCCATATAAATACGGGCTTTGAGTCCCAGTAGGGCACAAGCG
>CAZLGJ010000095.1:0-11705 GCA_964559075.1 uncultured Glaciecola sp. | reverse complement strand
ACCCAACCCCGATGCAGTCTGGCATTATAAACTTGACCACGACAATCGTTTTTATTATGGTGCGTTTGACTATTCTCAGCCTGATCTAAATTACAAGCATCCAGATGTCCAACGTTACATGGTGAATTTTTTTTCTCATCTAGCAGAATTAGGGATAGACGGTGTTAGATTAGATGCAGTTCGCTATTTAGTCGAAGATGGTCCTCTTCCTTTGCAAGCTGATACAAAAGAGACATATGCATTTTTAACCAAACTCAATAAGACAATAAAAACGGATCATCCTTCATTTTACTTTCTAGGTGAAGCACTATCCGATGTATCAGTATCTTCCACGTACGTACACCCTTATAGCGCGTTAGATCAAGTATTTGATTTTGGCACGAACTTCATTATTCAAGATATTGTTCACAGCTTTGTACCAGAAGCAATTGAAAACTTGGACGAAACAGTTCAACTAGGTACGCTAAATGCGCATAAGCGCTCGATTAAAGTAAGGTTAAAGTCACGCATTAATGCAGGCGCAAGTCTTAATGATTTCGTTACCTTTGTTAATAGTCATGATTTTGAAAGATTAACGCGTTCAACAAGCATGGACCTTCAACAGAAAAAACTAGCAGCTTCACTGATGCTGATGATGCCAGGGGCTATATCACTTTATTATGGAGAAGAAATCGGCATGCTTCAATATAATCTAGGTGACGATGCATTTCGCAGAGCGCCAATGCAATGGGAACATACATTGCATCTTGGTTTTTCTACTGGTAAAAAGGTGTGGATCGATAACAGCGATTGGTTTCCTTGGATACGATCGTTTTCACCTTGGTGGTCTCAAGCAGTAACATCGCATTCAGATGACATTGTCACAGTTGCATCACAAATCAACGATAACCAATCTTTACTCAGATATTATCAATCACTTTTGGCAACCCGAAATAAATATGCACAGTTCTTTAATCCAGAACGTATTGAAGTTTTAGACTCAAAAGATGAGATAGTCGCGCTCGATTATGTCACCAACAATCAAAGATTAAGACTGTTGATTAACCTATCACTTACAGATTGCATTGATGTTAGCCATTATTTAAACCAGCGCAAAGCGGAGTGTCTTAAGCCTGGAGAACTCATTGTTGACCATGAAATTGACTAAATACTATTGTAGTCAGTGCGAGTAAGTGAACATAAGTGTCCACTAATTTTTAGGTACTATAAATAAATATTTATATAGCTTGTGGTGATGACTGATCGTCTAGGTCGATATTCCACGGCAACAACTCATCAATGCGATTGATGGGGTGCTGACCGATGCGTTTGAGCACTGCCGTGAGATATTGCGTCGGATTAATGTCATTGAGTTTCGCGGTGCCCAGTATCGAGTACAACACAGCAGCCCGTTCGCCTCCCGCTTTTGAGCCCGCAAACAGATAGTTTTTGCGTCCCAAAGCAATCGGTCTGATGGAGCGTTCTGCCGAGTTGTTATCTATCGCTGCCCGACCATCTTCTGTGTAGGCGTAGATACCGTCTTTTTGTTTTCTCGCATAGGCGATGGCTTTCGAGATAGCGGAGCCTTTCGATACGGTACGCAAGCGATTGTCTAGATATTCATATAATTCATCCAGGATTGGGATAGCCTCTTGTTGTCTGACTTGATACCGTTTATCCGGTGGTTGATTGCGGATGTCTTTTTCGATGGCATACAGTTGTTGGATATACGCGATGGCTTGTTCGGCAATGGGTGCCGGACCGGATTGCGCAACTTCATAAAATTTACGCCTGACATGCGCCATACACGCCACAAAAGTCACATTATTGCGATACACATCGTTGTAACCGGCATAGGCATCGGCCTGCAGTGCGCCTTTGAAGTGACGCAAGTGTGAAGTCGGATGAATGCTTTTTCTATCTTCGCTGTATTGTAGCCAGACCGCAGGCGGTGCTTGCTCGTTCCATGCGCGTCCATCTCGAACATACGTCCAATAGCGCCCGACTTGCGTGCGACCTTTTCCTGGGGAGAGTGTCGGGGCAGTGGTGTCATCAGCATGTAGATGTGATGCTTGTTTGACATGCTTAGCAATGGCTTCAGCCAGCGGAGTTAATAACCGACTGACTTGTCCTACCCAATCCGCTAAAGTAGAGCGCTCTACATCGATGCCTTCGCGTGCCATCTTTTGAGCCTGACGGTAAAGCGGTTGATGGTCAAGGTACTTATCCACCATGACTTGGGTGAGCACATTCGCACTGGGTAAACCCTTGTTAATCACACGCTCTGGCGCTGCATCTTGTACGAGAGTCTCACACTGACTACAGCTATACTTAGGGCGAACGATTTTAATCACACGGTAGCTGACTGGCACGACATCGAGCATTTCAGAAACATCATCTCCAATGTGCGTCAGCTTACCGTCACAGCAAGGACAGTTTTGATGGCTGTCGAGGCGTTTTTCATCGCGTGGTAAAGCGTCGGGCAACTTCACACGACGCTTGGGAGTGCGTTTCCCCATCGAAGAGGCCTCATCATCAGAGGCAGTCGTTTGCGCTATCTGAGTTTCAAGCTCCTCGAGTTGCAACTCAGTTTGATGGATGTTCTTCTCAACCTGTTCGGATGAGCGACCAAAGCGATGACGCTTTAGTGCATTAAGTTGCTGATACAAGTCTTCGATGACGGCTTTTTTTGTGATAACTGCGCGTCTTTTGCCGACAACTGAGCCGCTTGTTGCGCGATGATTTCACGCAACGCTTTTGTGTCGTTAGGTAAGGCTGAAGGGCTTGTTTTCATGGGTGTTATTATACCATCTAGCCTAGACAAACACACGCGTTAAAGCCTTTTTCAAGGCCTTTTTTCACGATTTTTAAGCGCTGTGTTGTGGGCGATAACGCCTTGCCGGAGGACGCCAATCGATGCCTTCTAATAACATGGATAATTGCGCATGAGACAAGTGCACCGCCCCCGATTGAGCCCTAGGCCAAACAAAACGACCTTGCTCTAATCGCTTATAATACAGACACAGTCCTTGGCCATCCCACCACAACAATTTGACTCTATCGCCACGCTTACCACGAAACACAAAGACATGGCCATTAAATGGGTCTTTGTCTAACACATGTTGGGCAATGGCGGATAAACCATCAAAGCCTTTGCGCATATCCGTGTGGCCTGCGCATATCCATACCCGCACATCGTGTGACAATCCAATCATGTCAGCGCCTCAACAACGGCTTTGATGATATTGAGATTGTCGTTGTGAAACACAATCCGATGCCCACCGCGTAATTCTATGTGCATTGATGCAGCAGTAGTCGCTGGAGTCACAGACGGTTTGACTGGCTCAGATGCAACAGTGACGGGCAATAAAGACTCTGCTACAGGCGACTCAGGGGCAACTAATCCTGTCGATTGTTTAGCTTTTGTGACCCACAGAGCAGTCCCAGTTCGGGCTTCGCGCACCCAACGAAAAATCTGATTGTGATTGATATCGTGTTGTCGAGAAATAGCAGAAATAGACAATGTGCCTTGTGTGACGTCATTGACGATCTGCATTTTATACTCAGGAGTAAATACCCTGCGCGAAGTTGTTTGCTTGATTCCTGACATAATCACCTCAACGCTGAAAATAACAGGATGACAGATTTATGGTGCGGTTAAAGATGTATTGGCCGTACGCTTACTTATAGCTCTAGGTTTAACAACCTCAATATAGAAGATTAAACTCAGCTTTTGCTGTCGCCTCCATTACACATGAGTACGCTTGTATATCTGACTCACTACCACCTAATGCCGCTAGATATGGTGAAAGCTCCTTAATGTAATGGACTAAAGGTCTTTCATAATATCTAGCCTTAAAGAAACTCTCTACATCAGCTTTTTTGGACTCATTGTATTTGTAGATTAGATTGTTGTTATCGACACTTCTGACTTCGAGATTACGCATTTTCACTTTTTCCTCGTAAATGCTAACCTCTTGCTCAAGAAAGTTTTGGTAATCTTTAGATTCAGTATAATCGCAAAGCCTTTCGGATAATTTAGATAATGCCTCATGAGTGGCTGATTCCTGCTTTGCTACTGTTTGAGTACAAGAACAAATCTTAGCTGCCTTGAGCTTTTCATTAGCAGCCTCTCGGTTATGCTCCCAGCCAACAGTCGAACTACTAGGTACAAGCGATAATAAACCCTTACCAAGTGTTAAGGCCGCCTTAGACTTTATATCGTCATAATCAGGATTTTCAAAATCTACCACTTCTTTTAACTTGTTTTCGTATGCCATTGAATCAGTATCTAACAATAGCCTTTCACAATAGTGTCCTCTGAGAATACTGGAATTAACAGTTTTTCCATCAGATACTTTGATGTAATCCTTAAAAACGTCTCACCCGTATCCATTTAGGCGCTTGGCGAGCTTAAGATATTTTTTAGCTACAATTTTTCCAGACAACAAAACTGAAAACTGCTTATCTGTTTACATGAACTCAGTTTGGTAACCCTTAAGCCTCTTCAGATTTTTACCACTGAGCACAGTTTTATCCCCGAAATTCATAGTATCAATATCAAGACACTTGTAATGGAGTTTTATTCTAGATTTTAACTCTTCAAATGCCTGTTCCTTTTTTACAATATCCTCTGCAGACGGAGGTGTGCTTTTACACCCAAGTAGTACAAAACCCAATATTAGGACTATTATTAACTTCATACTCAATTATCCTTAAAATTCTGTGCTTGTTAATCGAAATGTTATGTCAGCTGATCTTGAGCCAACATCCAAGTAAGTATTTAATCTCATTGTCCCACCTAACATTCCAATGCTAGGGGAATAGAACACTGTACCAGACAAAGATTCGATATGCCCTGCTTGTGGAGGTTCATCCAAAACTCGTTCAAAGGTGACTTCGAAAGCCTCATACTTTTGCCCATTTGCAACTGTGTAAACCACCTTCGAACCCACATCAAATGAATAAAAACCTGTACTACTATAAATATTTCTTACAATATCACTGTCTGTAATTAAACTGTGAAGATATTCTTTGTAAATGGAGTCACCTGTTACTAAAGGGGATGGCTCTAATCTAAAACCTACACAAGTATCGACGTAATTTGTACAGTAAGCAATTGACTCTGATTGCACAAGTTGAAATGAATCAATACTTCCATCAGTTCTCTGAAGAATCGCTTCTTTCAAGATGTGCTCCTTATCTTCATCATAATAGAAAGTCATAACTCTCAACAAGGCTATGTCCTCACTGCCTGTTTCAATAAAGCCTTCAGGATTAAACTCTTGATATTCAATCGTGATTTCACCAGGCCCACTCATGCTTGTTGGAAAACTTTGTAAGCCTGTAAACTGAGCATCATATCTCAATATGTCGCCTGACTGTATGTCACGGAGTATGTTCATCTGTTCTAACTCAACGACATTATTTACAACTAGCGAGATAGGAAATAACGAAGAGGCTTTCCCATCACTAACCACGAGGTTGAATTCATAAATGTTATTTTGATCAGCGTCTGAAGGTTCTTCGAAATCAAAAACAACTGCGGCAGTAATAGTGCTGTCTGAAACGTTAATGTTAAAAAGGTCAGCGTCTTCACCAGACAAAACAAAACTTAAAGAATCTTGGTCAGAGTCTGAAGCATCGAATCGTGTGCTAAAATTATCACCTTCAAAAAAGTCTGTAACAGAATAAACAAAAACAGATGGGGCAGTATTTGGCTCTGGAGCAGGTTTACTCACATCACTACTACCACCACAACCGGCTAACAAGAGTATAAGTATGATAAGGTATTTCATAAAATCAGTTGTTATATAGGGTTATACTAAGTGTAATGGAAAGATACAGGTTTGGTTATCAGAAAATTTCTTAGTCTGATTTTGCTTTTTTGCAAAAGAAGCAAGCACCTTAGTAATACTGAAAATAAAATACCCCTCCCCGCCACCTCTAAGTAATTTACGTGGTACAAAATCTGGTACAAAAAGGTTGAATTTTGGTAAAAAAGTGCAGTAACCTAAAAACTTAGTAGGCGTGAAACTATTGATTTTACTGATGTTTTGAGTGACTCGGGAAAGAGAATGGTGCCTCGACCCGGGATCGAACCAGGGACACGCGGATTTTCAATCCGCTGCTCTACCAACTGAGCTATCGAGGCACTGTATACTGTGTAGCGAGTGCTGAAACTTGCGTTTCGAGGGTGCGTATTAAACGGTTTTTAAAGAAATATGTCAACCGTTTTTAACGATTATTTTTGATTTTTCCTATCAACCGCTCAAAACATCGACTATCGTCCACCTCATTAGACTAGCTAAGGGCAAATTCCACGGCTTTTTGGGCGTGAATAGCGGTGGTGTCGTAAAGCGGTACTAACGTATCGTTGGCTCCTAGCAACATGCTGATTTCGGTGCATCCTAAGATGACCGCTTCGGCCCCTTGCATATGCAAATCGTGCACAACTTCCAGATAAGACTTTTTGGAATCAATATTGATCTCGCCATGACAGAGTTCATCATAAATTACCCGATGAACTTCTTCTTGCGCGTCGATCGAGGGAGTTAACACCTTAATATTGAACTGGTCGGTCAACCGCCCCTGATAAAAGTCTTCACTCATCGTAAAGCGCGTACCTAACAAACCAACTTTGGTGATCCCATCGGCGCGCAGTGCTTGGGCAGTGCAATCCGCGATATGCAGCAATGGAATATCCACCGCTGACTCGACTTTATCGGCCACGATATGCATGGTATTGGTCGCAATTAATAAGCAGTCTGCGCCACCCGCTTCAACAGCCTCCGCAGCAGAGCGCAAAATCGTAGCCGCTTCATCCCAACGACCTTCGTGCTGTAATTCCTCAACTTCTGCAAAATCCACGCTATACAAGATGATTTTGGCACTGTGCAAGCCGCCTAAGGTGTTTTTTATCCCAAGATTGATCAGCCGATAATACTCTGCAGTGGACTCCCAACTCATGCCACCAATGATCCCAATGGTCTTCATATTTTACTTCTCTGGCGGAGTGTAACCTTCAATATCGGGTTCTTTGCCTTCAAATAAATAGGCCTGCATCTGTGCTTCCAAAAACTGACGTGCTTCAGGCTCCATCATATTGAGCTTGTGTTCGTTGATCAGCATGGTTTGCTTTTTTTGCCACTCGGCGAACGCCTCTTTGGAAATGTTATCAAAAATGCGTTTACCCAGCTCACCTGGGTAGAGCTGAAAATCCAAGCCTGGTGCTTCTTTGCCCAAGCGCGCACATTGCACTAAACGTGTCATTGTGATTCCTTAATAATGTGTTTGTAAGTATTCTAATATAGTCACCGCAGGAGCACAAAGCCCGATTTGTGCGGTTTCGGTCCATGCGACCCATTGCTCGTCGTCGCCAAGCTCCATAACCGGTAACTGCTGTAGTTCCAGTAGCCATGGCTGGATCTGCAAATGAAAATGGCTAAAGGTATGTTTAAACGGCGTCAATGGCTCCGGTGCCACCTCTTCTGTCTGCCACCTTGAAAACGTCAGCTCCTGCTCTGTATCAGTGAAGCCTTGCTCAGAAGCAAACCACCACAAGCCGCCCCAAATACCCTCTGCGGGTCGTTTTTGCATTAACACCCGCCCCTGATAAACGGGCAACACCACATTGGTGTACCGGGTTGGAATCGACTTTTTTGGCTTGCGCATAGGCAGCTCGGCCACACGCCCTTGCGCATACGCTAGGCACTGCGACTGAATTGGACACGCTTCACAGCGCGGCTTACTGCGCGTACACAAGGTAGCCCCCAAATCCATCATCACTTGCGTGTATTCTGGCAAACGGGTTGATGGCGTCAAAGCATCGGCCAGCTCCCACATGCTGTCTTCAACTTTTTTGTTGCCCGGCCAACCGTCGACCGCATAAAAGCGCGCCAGTACTCGTTTGACGTTGCCATCCATAATCGCAAAGCGCTGCCCGGTACTGATTGCCAAAATCGCCCCTGCGGTGGAACGGCCAATTCCTGGTAGTGCCAGTACATCTGCAAAATCGCTTGGAAACTGGCCTGCATGCTGATCACGCACAAGCTGCGCCGCTTTGTGCAGATTGCGCGCTCGGGCATAGTAACCCAATCCCGTCCAGTGATGTAACACGCTCTCTTGTGAGGCATTGGCCAACGACACCACATCGGGAAAACTCGCCATAAAGCGCTCATAATAGGGGATCACTGTGGTGACTTGCGTTTGTTGCAGCATGATCTCAGATATCCACACGCGGTATGGGGTAATTTGCTGCTGCCAAGGGAGGGTTTTTCGGCCGTGTTGGTCATACCAAGCCAGAACTGTTTTGGCAAAATCAAACGCCATACTCACCCCCCATCAGCGCAAACTCTATGCTCACTGACATGTTTTTTTTATTATCGTGTTTTACATTACTTCTCGTGTGCAGGATAATACGCGTTTATTGAACAAAAAGCACAGTTAGAGTTAGTTATGGGTCGATACCAATCGCGCGAAGAGGCCGAAGCCGCCGGCGTTTATATTTCCGAAGTCAAAAGTTTTGTCAAACGCGAAGGACGCTGCACCAAGGGCCAAGCCAAAGCGCTTGAAGATCACTGGCCAGCAATGGGCTTGACCATCGAAATGGGCATGCTGGATTTTGCTACTGTTTTTGGCAATGGCAACCCCGTGGTGCTCGAAATCGGCTTTGGTATGGGCAAATCCTTGGTGCAAATGGCAGCTGAGGCGCCTGAACTGAACTTCATCGGCATTGAAGTGCACCGCCCTGGTGTAGGAGCATGTCTAATGGAAGCCGGTGAGCAAGGACTAACTAACTTACGCGTATTCGAACACGACGCTATCGAAGTACTAGCAAAGTGCATTCCTCCACATTCATTGCATCGCGTAGCGCTATATTTCCCAGATCCGTGGCACAAAAAACGTCACCACAAGCGCCGCATCGTGCAAACTGAGTTTGCCCAAAGCGTGCACGCGCGTCTACAACTAGGCGGCACCCTGCACATGGCCACTGATTGGGAGCCTTACGCAGAATATATGCTAGAGGTCATGCAGGCACAGGCAAATTACCGCAACACCAGTGACAATAACGATTATGTGCCGCGTCCAGATTATCGCCCCACCACTAAGTTTGAGGTCCGCGGTCAAAAGCTCGGCCACGGCGTGTGGGATCTCGTGTTTGAGGCCTGCTAAGATGCTTTCTCCACACAGTCAGGTAATCATGCGCAATGCCGAGCTGTTTGCCCAAGGCAAATGGCTTTTAGTCAACGCGCCAGAGCGCAGTATTTACCGCCAGTTTCCGGCAGCCTATGCCACATGGCAACAAACCATCGACATGCATCGCGACCAGCCGCACGAGACTTTTGCCAGTCATATTGACGATCTGCAAGATTGCACCGGCGCCATTATTTACATGCCCAAAAACAAAGCACAGCTGACGTTTATCGCGCACAATCTCGCAAGCTTACTTGCGCCAGGACAACACCTAGCGCTAGTGGGGCATAACAAAGAAGGGATCAAAAGCGCCGCCAAACTCCTCGCGCCCTTTTGCGATACCGTCAATAAAGTAGACACGGCCAAGCACTGCGCGTTGCTAATCGGCACCGTCAAAGCGGGTACGCCCTTTAATATTGCAGATTACCGTACCAGCAAAACCTATACCCTTGACCAAACACAGTGGCAAGTATCAGGGCTACCAGGCGTGTTTAGCCAACAGCAGCTTGATGAAGGCACGCAGTTTTTGTTGCAGCACTTGCCAGCTAAACTGCCCAAACGCGTGCTGGATTTTGCCAGCGGTGCTGGGGTGGTTGCCAGCTATATCGGCACGACACAGCCGCAGACTCGACTGACCTTATGTGACAACAGTGCGCTGGCAATTGATTGCGCGAGTCACACCATGCAAGCCAATGGCTTAACTGCGGATATCATCGCTAGCAATGGCTTAGAAAATGTCGAAGGCCAGTTTGACGCAATTATCTCTAACCCGCCATTTCACACCGGGGTTAAAACCGACTACGGCATCGCCGATAAATTTATCGCGCAAAGCCGTCAGTATCTGGTTAAAGGCGGCGAGCTTAGAATTGTTGCCAATCGCTTTTTACCTTATCCCGATATCCTCGAGGCCGAGTTTGGCAATGTGCAAACGATTGCACAGAGTAATCGCTTTGCTGTGTATGCTAGTATTAAACGTGCTTAAGAAAAGCTAGAGTGTTGTTAGAACTATGAAAATTGCTTTTGTTATTTCAGAAGTGGAAGATATTGTCAAAACTGGCGGCTTAGCTGATGTTGGCAAGGCACTTCCTCAAGCCCTTACTGATATGGGCCATGATGTGCGTATTTTTATGCCTGGATATGCAGGTGTCGTTGCAGGACTGACCCCGCTAAAAACCATTCGCACGCATGTCAAACATCATCCGCAGTGCACCGTATATCAAACCACCATCGCTGACGTGCCCGTATATTTAGTTGGCCATGAGTATTTTGACCGTCCCGAATTATACGCAGAAAGCAACCAAGCTTATGAAGATAACGGCCAGCGTTTTGCATTTTTTGCCCAAGCGGTGTTAGATGTTATTCAAGCAGTGGACTTTATACCCGACATCATCAGCTGTCATGATTGGCATACCGGCCTGACGCCTTTTTTTGTGCAGCAGCACAACGCCAATATGCAGGCCGCTGGGCTGTTGCCGTATTTTGGAGCGACCAAAACGACGATTTCCATTCACAACGCCGCTTACCAAGGCGTATTTCCCTATCACGAAATCGTCAGTATCGAGCCCTATGTGGGTCTACTCCACGCGCACGACCAGCACAATATCAACATGCTGCGTCTCGGCATTGCTTATGCAGACAAGATCACCACCGTTTCACCCACTTATGCGAAGGAGTTACTCACGCACTTGGGCAGTCATGGGTTGGCGACGCAACTGCAATCACGCGCGATGGATCTTAAAGGGATCCTCAACGGCTGTGACTACACGCAGTGGGATCCCGCCACCGATAAACTCATTAAAATGAACTACGACCACACCGACCTATCTGGCAAACTGCACTGCAAAAAAGACTTACAGTTGCGCTTTGATTTGCCGGTGCTGTCTGATACCCCAGTTTTAGGCATGGTGTGTCGCTTAACGGGGCAAAAAGGCTTTGATTATCTGATGCCGATTCTAGGTCAGCTGATGCGCCATGACATGCAGCTGGTGATTGTCGGCACGGGCGATCCTTATGTGTGTAAGCAGCTCAAAGATTATCAGCGTGTGCATCCACAAAAATTTTCCTTTATCGAGGGCTTCTCCAACGACTTGGCACATATTGTTGAGGCTGGCGCTGACTTTTTCTTAATGCCATCAGAATTTGAACCTTGTGGTCTTAACCAAATGTACTCGCTCGCCTATGGCACTTTGCCAATTGTGCGCGCGGTTGGTGGGCTTAAAGACACCGTCACAGGTGTCGATGAAATGCCCCATGTAGCAACGGGATTTGTGTTTGAAGAGCCCGATCCACTGGCCCTGTTGACCACCATTCGACGTGCATTGTTACTCTATCGCGAAGCTCCACAGGAGTACCTTGAAATGCAGCTGCGCGCCATGGGTATTCGCTTTACTTGGCTTGATGCCGCAATGGAATACGAGAAGCTCTTTGCGCAATTGTTAGCAGATTGATCGACTTTAGTGTTAGATTTGTGCGTTGTATGAGCAAACTATGTTTTTTTGTTAGATTTTAGGCTAATATATCAATCACGTAGG
>CAZLGJ010000094.1:0-11765 GCA_964559075.1 uncultured Glaciecola sp. | reverse complement strand
TTCATTCGGATACCAAAATCATCGGTGTGGCAAGACAAGACATGTCACAAGATGAATACGTCGCGACTGCCAAAGAAAACATCGAAAAGTTTGTCGGCGATAGTGTCTGTCAGGAGACCTTAGCGCGCTTTGCCCAAAAGCTCGTTTATATTCAGGTGGACATGTTAGAGCCAGAGAGCTATGAACAGTTTCAGGCGCATCAAGATATCCATCGCACTATGGTGTGTTATTTTGCGACGCCGCCGTCTATTTTTGGCGATATTTGTGCTGGTCTGCAGCATGCCAATGTGATCGACGACTCCATGCGCGTGGTGTTAGAAAAACCCATAGGCCATGACTTGGCAACCTCTAAAGTCATCAATGAAACCGTTGCGGGCTATTTCAAAGAAAAGCAAATTTATCGCATCGACCATTATTTGGGCAAAGAAACGGTGCTCAACCTGATCTCGTTGCGTTTTGCTAACTCAATCTTTACCAATAACTGGGATCACAACAGCATTGACCATGTACAAATTAGCGTGGCTGAATCTGTCGGGATTGAAGGGCGTTGGGGCTATTTTGACGACGCCGGCCAAATGCGCGATATGGTACAAAATCACCTGCTCCAGATTTTGTCTCTGGTTGCGATGGAGCCACCTGCGACCCTAGATGCGGATGATATTCGCGATGAAAAGCTCAAAGTGCTCAAGGCACTGTGTCCAATTAACAGCAGCAATATCAACGAAACCACGGTACGCGGCCAGTACGTTGGCGGCTTTGTCAACGGCAAAGAGGTGCCTGGTTATCTCGATGAGCCAGATGCCAATCAGCAGTCGCAAACCGAGACCTTTGTGGCGATTAAAGCCCATATTAATAACTGGCGCTGGGCGGGTGTACCGTTTTACTTGCGTACCGGTAAACGCATGCCGGCGAAGACGTCAGAAGTAGTGATATATTTCAAGCGTCAGCCGCACAATTTGTTCTCCGATTCATTTGCTCAGCTGCCGCCAAACAAACTGGTGATCCGCTTACAGCCAGATGAAGGCGTTGAAATCACCGTGATGAATAAAGTACCCGGACTGACCTCTTCAGGCTCGATGGATCTGCAAAAAACCCAGCTGAACTTGTCATTCTCAGAAGCCTTTTCGGATGAGCGCATCCCCGATGCCTACGAGAAGCTGTTATTAGAAGTGATGCTTGGTAATCAGGCGCTGTTTGTGCGCCGTGACGAAGTGGAGCAAGCCTGGTCTTGGGTGGACTCGATCATAGATGCTTGGAGTAACAGCAATGAACCCCCTGAGCCTTATCAGGCTGGCACGTGGGGACCGGTAGAGTCAATTGGCTTATTGGCCAAAACCGGCCGCGCTTGGTACCAACAAAAACAAGTTAAACGCCCGCAAGGAAAATAACATGGCTTTAGTTAAACACGAATATAGCGATGCAGCCGCGCTGACTAGCGCCTTTGCTGACAAAATCACCCAGCTCCTGAGCGCAGCTATTGAAGCGAAAGGGCAGGCCACGCTAGTGGTAAGCGGTGGACGCACTCCCGTAGCCTTATTTCAACAGCTGGCACAGACGCCACTGGCATGGGATAAGGTCGTGATCACGCTAGCCGATGATCGCTGGGTAGACCTGCAGGACGATGCCAGCAACGACAAGCTAGTGCGCACCCATCTGTTACAAGGGCATGCTGCCGCAGCTACGTTTATTACGCTAAAACACGACTACGATGATGCCGCGCATGCGGTAGAGGCCTGTGAAGCTGCACTTGCTGATGTGCAGTTGCCGTTTGATGTAGTGATTTTGGGCATGGGCGAAGACGGTCACACCGCGTCACTATTTCCATGCTCTGCGCAAATTGAGCAAGGTTTAGATTTGACCACAGCGGCTAATTATATTGCGGTTGAGCCAACCACGGCGCCGCATCAACGTATGTCGTTGACTCTGCGCACGATTTTGGCCAGTCATAATATCTTTTTGCATCTAGTGGGCGCAGCCAAGCAAGACACCATTGCCAAAGTGTTAGAAAGCACAGAGCGAGAAATGCCGATTAAAGGCGTGATTGACCGAGCCACGGTGAACCTCATGTGGGCGCCCTAGTAACACTATTAACAAGAAATAGCTTCAGCTAGGAAAATTAGTCAGACACAGTTAATACAGATTAAAAGATTCAAGGTAAAACGATGAACAGTATCATTCAAGAAGTCACAGAACGCATCGAGGCACGCAGTACCAAAACGCGTGCAGCGTACCTAGAGAAGATTGCGGCAGCACGCCGTCAAGGGCCACATCGTGGCGCGTTGTCCTGCGGTAACTTAGCGCACGGATTTGCCGCGTGTGGCAAACAAGAAAAAGCCGATTTAACCTCCATGGTCAAAGCTAATATTGCGATCTGTTCATCTTATAATGACATGCTGTCAGCGCATCAGCCGTATGAAGGCTACCCAGCGATTATCAAAGACGCCATCAGCAATGTCGGTTCAGTAGCGCAGTTTGCCGGTGGTGTACCGGCGATGTGTGACGGCGTCACGCAGGGCAACGCAGGCATGGATTTGTCATTGCTGAGCCGTGATGTGATTGCGCAGTCAACCGCTGTGGCGCTTTCTCACAACATGTTTGATGGCGCGATGATGCTGGGGATCTGTGACAAAATCGTGCCCGGCATGCTGTTAGGCAGTTTGTCATTTGGTCACTTACCCACGGTGTTTGTACCAGCAGGCCCGATGCCATCAGGTCTACCCAATAAAGAAAAAGCGCGCGTGCGCCAGGCTTATGCCGAAGGCAAAGCCGGTCGTGATGAATTGCTCAAAGCGGAAAGTGAATCCTATCACTCTGCGGGTACCTGTACTTTTTATGGCACAGCAAACTCTAATCAGCTAGTGGTTGAGATCATGGGCTTGCATTTGCCAGGCTCGTCATTTGTTAATCCAGGTACGCCACTGCGCGATGCCTTAACGCGTGCGGCAGGCGTACAAGCCACGCGCATTACCGACCTAGGCGATAACTATCGCCCGATTGGTGAGATCGTCAATGCTAAAGCGGTGGTTAACGGTCTGGTGGGCTTGCTCGCCACGGGCGGCTCGACTAACCACACCATGCACTTGGTTGCGGTGGCGCGTGCTGCTGGCTTTATTGTCAACTGGGATGATTTTGCCGATTTATCAAGCGCCACACCGTTGCTGACGCGCATTTATCCAAATGGCCACGCGGATATCAACCATTTTGTTGCCGCTGGCGGTATGGCTCTGCTTATCAAAGAATTACTTGATGCTGGTCTATTGCACAACGATGTCAAAACCATCTGCTCTGATAGCCTTGAAATGTACATCAAAGAGCCCGTGTTACGCGATGGTGAATTGGAGTGGGTGGAAGGCCCTAGCCAATCGTTGGATAAAGAAGTGGTAGCATCGGTCGCTACCCCATTTAAGCCTGACGGTGGTTTATCGGTGTTGACCGGTAACTTAGGCCGCGCCGTTATCAAGACATCGGCGCTGCGCGCACCGACCTGCACGCTAAAATTGCCTGCCGTGGTGTTTGAAGATCAGTTTGAACTGGATTCTGCTTTCCAATCTGGCGCGCTAGATAAAGACTGCATTGTCGTGGTGCGTTTCCAAGGCCCAGCGGCGATTGGTATGCCTGAACTGCATCGATTGACACCACCTTTAGGTGTATTGCAAGACCGTGGCTACAAAGTGGCATTAGTCACTGATGGGCGCATGTCTGGTGCCTCAGGTAAAGTACCTGCAGCCATCCACGTGACTCCCGAAGCCTACAAAGGCGGGTTGCTCGCCAAAGTCCGCGATGGCGATATTATTGAGATTGATACCGTCACTGGCGCGCTTTCTTTGCACGTTTCTGATGAAGAGCTCGCGCAGCGTGAAGCCACCCCTGCTAACCTAGCCAAGCACCATGTGGGCATGGGCCGTGAGATGTTTGCCGGTATGCGCACCTCTATTTCGGGAGCCGAGGAAGGCGCCTGTACGTTATTTGTCGAGCAAGGAGCAACGCACTATGAGTAATGCTGCGGTAGAGAATGGCCATAAGCTGATTGCGGATGTGGGTGGTACCAATATCCGTTTAGCAACGGTCACTGATAGCGGCATTACCGATGTCGAAAAATTCCAGTGCGCCGAATTTGTGAGTATTCAGGCGGCTATTGAACACTATTTTGCTGAGCATGCTGACAAGCAGTTTACTTCTGCGTGCATTGCCATTGCCGGTCCGGTTAATCAAGAAGTGATTAGCTTTTCGAATAACGAGTGGTCGTTTACACGGGCCGGGCTACAAAATAACTTGGGCCTTGAACACCTTTACGTGATCAATGATTTTACTGCGGTAGCTCATTCACTACCGGTGCTCACAGACGAACAGATCATTCAAGTCGGCAGCGGTCGTCCGGTGGAAAACGGCAATATAGCCGTATTTGGTCCGGGTACTGGCTTAGGGGTGGAGCATATCACCCAAACCAGCAGCGGCTGGCAAACCCTCGACGGTGAAGGCGGTCACGTGGATTTTGCCCCTGTGGATGAAACCGATGTCATTGTGTGGCGTTATTTGCAGCAGAAGTTCGGTCGTGCCTCTGCGGAAGAAGTGCTGTCAGGGCGCGGTATTGTCAATGTGTACAAGGCCCTTGCCGAGCATGAAGGCGTTGAGCCAATTTATAATGAAGCTGCGGTGATCACCGAAAGTGCACTCTCAACGTTATGTCCGATTTGCGAGCAAACGCTGGGGGTATTCTGCCGAGTAATGGGCAGCTTTGCCGGTAATTTGGCGCTGAATTTAGCGACTACCGGTGGCGTATTTATCGGTGGCGGCATTGCGTCGCGCTTTACCCAATACCTACAACAGAGCGATTTTCGCGCTCGTTTTGAAGCCAAGGGACAAATGGCACACTATATTAAAGATATCCCTACGTTCTTAATTAATGAACCCGATCATGGGTTATTAGGTGCCGCTGCGTACCTCAATCAACATGTAAGGAATGCCTAATGAGTCAATCTTGGCAATATTCTGCTGCAGAAGTCTTTGCAGCCAGCCCGGTTGTGCCGGTGCTTGTGATCAAAAAAATTGAACATGCCATCCCGTTGGCTAAAGCGCTGATGGCTGGTGGCATTAATGTGCTAGAAGTCACGTTGCGTACCCCTTGTGCCTTAGAAGCCATTGCGCTGATTGCCAAAGAGCTACCGGATGCCATGATTGGTGCAGGTACCGTTACCAATGCCGAGCAGCTACAGCAAGTGATTGATGCAGGTGCCAAATTTGCGATTAGTCCAGGTATGACTGCTGAGTTACTCGCTGCCGGTCAGGCTGCGCCTATCGCTTTGATCCCTGGAATTTCATCAACCTCTGATTTGATGAAAGCACGCGATGCGGGCTATACCCACTTGAAGTTTTTCCCGGCAGAAGCGGTCGGTGGGGTCAAAGCCATCAAATCAATCAGCGGTCCATTCCCTGATATGGTGTTTTGCCCAACAGGCGGGATCAGTTTGGCGAACTACGGTGATTATTTGGCATTGTCCAATGTGCACTGTGTTGGCGGCTCATGGTTAGCGCCTGAAGATGCGATGGAAAACGGTCAGTGGGATCGCATCACAGAGCTTGCGCAACAGGCTGTCGCAGGCGCAAAAGTCAACGCTTAGTTCCTGTTCAATCGGTGAGCGCATAACTAAACAGATAGTTTAGTCGATGCGCTGAATGAGCCGATGCGCTGCTTGCGGGGCTAATGTGACCTTCTTTGTCACGGCAGTCTCGATACACACAAACGCTCGATATTCATTATCGTCAAGGTCAGCCAAGCGCTGGCCTTTTTCGATCCACGGATTCCACACTACCAGTGAATCGTGCCCTTGGTGGTTGATGCGGCGGTCAAAGTCTTCAGCAAGGATCTGTGTCTCTGCTAAGCCGTTCGCCTCGTTTTCATGGATGCGATCCACTTCACCTGCAAAGGTATACGCGGTGTCGTGCCATTGCGCCGTATCGCCGTTGAGATTGTTGGTGAAGCGATGCGCTTGAGAAAAGCCCTGCAATTGGATTTGTGCAATATCTGGTATGGCAAAATAAGTATGCAGTGCACCGGTAAACGTGACTGCGTTATCGCTGTGATTTGTTGAGATCAATTCGATGGTCAGCACGTCTGCCAAGGTGACTTTAAGCTGCACGTCTAGGCCAGTTGGCCATAACGGGTGGGATCTATCTGTTGGGCTTAAGGTTGCGGATGCGTAGCTTGTCGTTGCGATTTGCGCGCTGACTTGCCACGATTGATTGCGTAGCAGTCCGTGGGCAATGCCGTGCTCATGGATATCAGGATGTAATTGACCAAACCACGGCCAGCAAATTGGCACGCCGCCACGGATTGCTTTGCTACCATCTAAGACAGCCTGTTTGGAGACAAATAAGCGTTCCTCACCATTGCGTTGATATGACAAGATGTGCCCACCATGTAGGGCGATGATGCAGGTACTATTGGCATGGGACAAGGTTATAGTGGGTAATGTGGGTACCGCAAGTGTAGGTACGTTATTTGGGGAGAGGGCGCTCATAACAGTCGAACTCTGCTGAATATCAATACTGTAAAATATACCATAAATACAGGTCAGCGAAATAAAAAAGCCCAGCGATTGCTGGGCTCATTTATTACGTGCATTTAGGTGCAGGTCATTTTTGGATATGCGCAACCAAATCTAGTACCTTATTTGAATAGCCAACTTCGTTATCATACCAAGCCACTAATTTGACAAAGGTGTCAGTTAAGGCAATACCGGCTGAAGCATCAAAAATTGACGTGTGCTTATCGCCAATAAAATCGTTTGATACAACAGCATCTTCGGTGTAATCCAAAATACCTTTTAGTGGGCCTTCTGCTGCCTCTTTGATCGTGGCACAAATTTGCTCATAAGAGGCAGGACGTTCTAAGTTAACCGTCAAATCAACAACCGACACATCTGGGGTTGGCACACGAAACGCCATGCCGGTCAATTTGCCGTTGAGGTCAGGGATGACTTTGCCCACGGCCTTGGCCGCACCTGTTGATGAAGGAATGATGTTTTGACCTGCGCCGCGGCCGCCGCGCCAATCTTTAGCAGATGGGCCGTCAACAGTTTTCTGCGTAGCAGTTGTGGCGTGGACTGTGGTCATCAGGCCGTCTTTGATCCCAAAGTTATCGTTGATAACTTTGGCAAGCGGTGCCAAGCAGTTAGTAGTGCATGATGCATTTGATACAATGGTTTCACCGTTGTAGTTATCGTGGTTTACGCCCATCACAAACATTGGGGTGTCGTCTTTAGACGGGGCTGACATGACCACTTTCTTGGCACCTGCAGTGATGTGCGCTTGTGCTTTATCGGCAGTTAAGAAAATACCGGTCGCTTCTACCACAACGTCGACACCAATCTCGTCCCACGCCAATTCAGCCGGGTTGGTCTTGTTAGTGACGCGAACGAATTTGCCGTCTACTAATAAACCGCCGTCGGTGACCTCTACAGTACCTGCAAAACGGCCATGGGTTGAATCGTACTTGAACATATATGCAATATAATCAAGATCGAGTAAATCGTTGATTCCAACGACTTCAATATTGTCACGTTCAACTGCTGCGCGCATCACCAAACGACCGATGCGACCAAAACCATTTATGCCTACTTTAATTGTCATAACACACCCAATTGCTTATTTATGAAAAAAACTTACAAAATTATAGGTGGGTTTTGCAATATTTTCAAGTTTAACGATGCAAAATGTAGTTTTATTACATAAAAAATGTAAACTGAGGTACCATGCAAACGTATTCACTTTTACTCATTGATATTCTCATCAATAATACACGATTACATCACCTTAACCTGGGAATTAACGGCAGATCCTCATGACAGACAAATCGACTCATCTAAACGCTTCCCCCATCGATGCATTGGTTGCGATGCGCGGTATTGAAACGCAGTTTATTGACGCTTATGGCAATCCAACCACAGTGGCTGAGGGTACCAAAGAAAAGATCTTACACACCATGGGGTATGCGGTGGATGATGAGCCACGCTTAATCTCACAAATTGATGAGCAGGTGAGAGATGCATGGGAAACGCCACTTGATCCGGTCAAAGTACTGCGCGACGCGCAAGCACAGTATATTGCGCTGCGCTTGCCCATTGCCTTAGTGAACACGCCGTTGACCCTGCGCATTGAGTTGGAAGACGGCACCGAGCTAACGCAGTCGCTGATGGCCATCGATGCTGAGCTAGTCAATGCAGCTGAGGTTGATGGTTTTGAGTATCAAGAATTTGCCGTACTTATCGAAGCGCCATTGCCACATGGCTATCACCAGATCACTTTACTACATGACACGCTTACGCTGGCTGCAGGGCGTCTGATTAAAGCACCGGATGCTTGTTACACGCCAGATGTAATTGCCCAAGGCAAAAAAATCTGGGGCTTGAGCGTGCAGTTATACTGTGTGCGCAGTGAGCGCAACTGGGGTATGGGCGATTTTACCGACTTGCAATATCTGCTGCGCAATGCCGCGCAGCAGGGCGCTGACTTTATTGGTTTAAACCCCATCCACGCGCTGTATCCCAATAATCCAGATGCTTGCTCTCCTTATAGCCCTTCGTCGCGCAAGTGGCTAAATCATTTATATGTAGATGTTACTAGCGTGTCTGAATATCAAACAGACAGTGTGCAAGCGATTGTTAACGAGCCTGAGTTTTTAGCCAAGTTGCAACAAGCGCGCGCCGTAGGTTTTGTCGATTATGAAGCCGTAGCTGCACTAAAAATGCCGGTGCTCAACGCGCTTTATAGTGAGTATAGCCAAGGCGATACGAGTGCGCTTGACGCCTTTATCGAGCAGGGTGGGGAGAGCCTTGCAGCGCTTGCCACTTACGATGCGCTAGCCGAGCATTTGGCGCAGCAAGGTGAGCCTGCCTGGGGTTGGCCAGTTTTCCCTGAAGCTTACCAATCTTATCAAAGTGAGGCGGTCAGTGAGTTTGCCAAGACCCATGCCGTACGAGTCCGTTTTTATGCCTATTTGCAGTTTTTAGCAGATACCCAGTTTACCGCCGCGAGCCAGGTGGCGAGCGAGCTTGGTTTAACCATTGGCATTTATCGCGATTTGGCGGTGGGTGTGAGTGAAGGTAGCGCTGAGATTTGGGCGGCCAAAGATCTTTATGTCACTGATGCGAGTGTCGGTGCACCACCAGATATCTTAGGGCCACTGGGGCAAAACTGGGGTTTGCCGCCAATGGATCCCGAAGTCATGTATCAGCAGGGCTACCAGCCCATGATCGACTTGTTTGCCGCAAACATGGCTAACTCGGGCGCATTGCGAATTGACCATGCTATGGCGCTACTGCGCTTGTGGTGGGTGATCAAAGGCGATTCTGCCGATAAAGGCGGGTATGTCTATTATCCCGTGGATGATCTGTTGGGGATTTTGGCCTTGGAATCACATCGCCATCAAACCTTGATCATTGGTGAGGACTTGGGCACAGTACCCGAGGAAATTCGTGAAAAATTAGCGGATAACGGCGTGTATTCGTACCGCGTGTTTTTCTTTGAACAAGCCGAGGACGGCGGTTTTTATTCGCCGAGTCACTATCCGGTGCAGTCGATGGCGACCTTAACCATTCACGATTTTCCGACCTTGATTGGCTATTGGCACTGTGATGATTTGGCGCTAGGTAAAGAGCTAGGTCTGTACAAGACGGATGAGATTTTGCAGCCACTGTATGTATCGCGTCACGACAATAAACAACAAATTTTGAACAGTCTGCACGGTCACGGCGCGATCAGTGATAACATCAGTCGTGATGTGAACCACGTGGGCATGACCCAAGAGCTGAATTACGGCATGCAGGTGCACATGGCTACCGGTTCCAGTGCCTTATTATCCCTGCAGCTAGAAGATTGGCTGCAGATGGATAAGCCGGTCAATATTCCAGGGACGTTCAACGAATATCCCAACTGGCGGCGTAAATTAAGCCAAAACCTTGAAGACTTGTTTAGCCATCAGCACATCCAAGAGTTGGCACAGCGCATCTCAGCAGCACGTGAACAGGCGAGTTAAGCAGCACAACAATAACAATACGATTGATTAAGGATAACCATGTCAACATACCAACACCTCGTGCAAGGACGCGCGAGTTTCCCGTTTCAAGATCTCGGCGTTTTTCGCAATGAGCACGGCGATTTTTGTCGCGTGTATATCCCCGGTGCCACTGGTGTCTGGGTGCAAGATGGACAAGGCAACGACATTATCGCGTTGACCCAAGCTTCGCCTGCAGATGCGGGCGTGTTTTCTCATACGACTGCGCTAGCTATTCCCGACGATTATCGTTTGCGAGTTGAAACAGAGACTGATGCTTATGTGATCGATGATCCCTATGCGTTCAAAGATGAAGCCTATCATGCGGTACACTTTATTGATCACGCCCCGCACAATGTATATCGCCAGCTAGGTGCGCAACCGGTTGCGATCCAGCGTGACAACGGCTCGCCAGTCACAGCGGTGCGCTTTGCCGTATTTGCCCCCAATGCCTCAGCAGTAAGTGTGATTGGTGAGTTTAATGGCTGGAACGATACCGCGCATCTGATGCAAAAAACCGACATGGGCTATTGGGTGTTAGTCGTGCCTGCGGCGCACATTGGCCAAAAGTACAAATTTGCATTGCGCAACGCCAATGGCGATAAATTGCCGCATAAAGCCGATCCGATTGGTTTTTATCACGACCAATACCCGTCTCACGCCTCAGTTGTTTATGATCACCATGCTTATCAATGGCAAGATCAGGCATGGCGTGAGCGGCAAAGCGATCCCTACGCAGCGCCAATGAGCATTTATGAAGTACAGCTGGCCTCTTGGCGCAGACCCGGTGACGGTCGCCGTTATCTCAACTATCGCGAGCTGGCCACTGATTTAGTGGCCTATGTCAAAGACATGGGCTATACCCATATTGAATGCATGCCGGTCAGCGAATATCCTTTTGATGGCTCGTGGGGCTATCAGCCGGTTGGGTTGTTTGCACCCACCAGTCGCTTTGGCAACCCAGACGATTTTAAGTATTTTGTCGACGCCTGTCACCAAGCTGGTATTGGTGTGATCATTGACTGGGTACCAGCGCATTTTCCTGAAGATGAGCACGGCTTAGCCCGCTTTGACGGCAGCTGTGTGTATGAATATGAGGATCCGCGCAAAGGCTGGCATCCCGATTGGAACTCTTGTATTTATGATTTCGGCAAAGATGAAGTCCGCCAGTTTCTGGTCGCCAACGCGCTGTATTGGTGTGAACACTTTCACATCGATGGACTGCGTGTAGATGCCGTGGCATCCATGCTATATCTAGATTATTCGCGCAATGATGGCGAGTGGATCCCCAATGTCGATGGCGGCAACCACAACTATGAAGCGATTTCGTTACTGCGCTGGATGAACCAAGCGGTATATGCACAGTTTCCCAAGGTGATCACCATTGCTGAAGAATCCACCTCCTTTGCCAAAGTCTCGTGCCCTGTCGATGCAGGAGGCCTGGGCTTTGGCTTCAAATGGAACATGGGCTGGATGCATGACTCCCTAGGCTATATCGAGCGTGATCCCGCATACCGCCGCTACCACCATCATGAGATGACGTTTAGTATGGTGTATGCGTTTGATGAAAATTTTGTGCTGCCCATTTCCCACGATGAGGTGGTCTACGGCAAGGGCTCGTTGATTGGCAAAATGCCGGGTGATGCGTGGCAACAGCACGCTAACTTGCGACTGTATGCCAGCTTTATGTTTATGCACCCGGGCAAAAAACTCA
>CAZLGJ010000093.1:0-12035 GCA_964559075.1 uncultured Glaciecola sp. | reverse complement strand
TCGCAACAGAAGAACAACAAGTCGAAGCGATCAAGCGATTTTGGAAAGAGAACGGTACCGCTATTATTTTTGGCGCGGTACTGGGATTGGGTGGCCTGTGGGGCTGGCGCTACTATACAGATACTCAAGTCGCAAGCAAAGAAAGTGCATCAGCAGCCTATAACAGCATGCTCGAGTCCCTTGCCAATGGTGATGGTGTAGCAACAACTCAAGCGTTTATCGATAACAATAACGAATCAAGCTATGGTGTGTTAGCCGGTTTTATTGGCGCGCAAGCGGCCGTTGCGGATGACGATTTTGCTGGCGCTGCAAGCACCTTACAAGCGGTAGTGACGGCGGCAACCGATCCTGCACTACAAAATGTGGCGCGCGTACGCCTAGCTCGAGTGCAGCTTGAGTTAGCACAGTTAGATGCGGCAATCACAACATTGAATGCCATAACCGGCACTGCTTTTGTTGCCCAACAAGAAGCGATTCGCGGCGACGTATTAGTGGCTAAGGGTGACTTAAATGCAGCGCGCGACGCCTATGTCAAATCACTCGCGGCTCAGCCGGACATCAGTGTGCAAATGCGCTTAGACAATCTTGCTAGCCGCATGGCAAACACATCGGACTCTGCCTCATGAGCGCGTATCAGCGTATGCTAGCGACTGGCAAAATCGCAGCCCTATCGACGTCTATGCTTCTGCTTAGTGCCTGTTCGGTATTACAACCTGTGACAGACGTGTTTGTCGATGAAGAAGAGATTGCAATTCGCGAGCTACCGCCAATCACACCGACTTTTACAATTAGCCGTGATTGGCAACGCCAGGTTGGTCAAGGTATTGGCGAGTTTTACTCACGCCTGCAGCCAGTCGTGGTGGATGATATGCTCGTGGCAGCAGATCGCAAAGGAATAGTCATCGCCTTTGACCAAGCTGGTAAAAAGCGCTGGCAAACCCGAATCGGCGATGGCGGTGGCTGGCTTGATGATTGGTTTAGTAAGCCACCATCAGCAAAGCTTGCGGGCGGTCTGACTGCCTATAATGGCAAAATTTGGTTAGGCACCGAAGACGGTCGCGTGTTGGGCTTAGATTCAAACTCGGGAGAGATTGTCTTTGACGCCAACGTGGCTGGTGAAGTACTGGCAAAGCCAGCCTTCGGTGATGGCATGGTATTTGTTAATACTTCGGCAGGCCGCTTATTTGCGCTAGATGAACAAACCGGTGAAGAAAAGTGGGTGCATGAATCTGATGTACCGCCGCTTTCACTGCGCGGTATTTCGCAACCTGCCTCCACCAACGGTGGCGTGTTTATTGGCACCGCTACGGGTAAATTACAGGTCAACATTTCAGACTCGGGCTTAGTGGCTTGGGAGGCGACCGTAACGACTCCAGCTGGCGCAACCGAGTTAGAACGTATTATCGATGTGGATACTGCCCCAGTGGTAGTTGGTGGCAATATCTATGTGGTCTCGTACAACGGCTCATTAGTGTCTGTAGAGCTGCGCACAGGCCGTGTGGTATGGCAGCGCGAATACGCCAGTTATCAAAACCTCACGGTAACAGGTAATAACATTTATGTAACGGATATCAACGGCAGCGTGTTTGCTATCGACCGTCGTAATGGGGTGGAACTGTGGTCGCAAAATGCGCTAAAACAGCGCGTGTTGACTGCGCCTACAGTGTTCAAAAACGCCGTGGTCGTCGCCGATAGTTTTGGTGTCGTTCATTTTTTAAATGCCAGTGAAGGTACCTATGAGGCACGTATCGAATTAGATAACGAGCCCAAAAAAGGATTTTATAGTGCCCCTGTGGTGATGGGTGATGCGTTAGCTGTTATCGATGTCGATGGTGAGTTAACTGTGTTACGCCCGAATTTATAAGCTCTCTTTTTAGGAAACGTTATGTTACCAGTAATTGCGTTAGTAGGACGCCCGAATGTCGGAAAATCTACGTTATTCAATCGCTTGACCAATACTCGCGATGCACTGGTAGCAGACTTTCCAGGCTTGACCAGAGACCGCAAATACGGTCAGGCAAAGTTTGAACAGCGTCAGTTCATCGTCATTGATACCGGCGGTATTACCGGCGATGAAGAGGGTATTGATGCGGCGATGGCAGAGCAATCACTGCTGGCGATTGATGAAGCCGATGTCGTGTTCTTCTTGGTAGATGCTCGAGCAGGGCTGACAGCGGCTGACCAGCTCATTGCCGATCATATTCGTAAACAACAAAAAACCGTGCATGTGGTTGCTAACAAAGTTGACGGTATTGATGGCGATAGTGAGTCAGCTGAGTTTTATGCGCTCGGCTTAGGTCCGGTACAACAAATCGCCGCTGCGCACGGTCGTGGTGTGGCGAAGCTGCTTGATCATGCCTGTGAGCCGCTCGATGAGCGCTTCCCCGACATGCACATCCAAGATAATGTCCGCAATGACGACGATGAAGATGCTGACGCACAGCTTGCGCGTTTACAAAGTCTGCCAATTAAACTCGCCATTGTTGGTAAACCCAATGTCGGCAAGTCAACCTTGACCAACCGCATTCTTGGTGAAGAACGCGTGGTGGTCTACGATTTACCGGGCACCACGCGCGACAGTATCTTTATTCCGATGGAGCGCGATGAGCGTGAGTACGTCCTGATTGATACCGCTGGGGTGCGCAAGCGCAAAAAAGTCTCTGACGCGGTCGAGAAGTTCTCTATTGTCAAAACCCTGCAAGCGATTGAAGAAGCCAACGTGGTGTTGCTGGTAATCGATGCCCGTGAAGGGATCACCGACCAAGACTTGAGTCTCTTGGGCTTTGTTCTCAACTCAGGCCGGTCATTGGTCTTGGCAGTCAACAAATGGGATGGCTTGGATACGGATATCAAAGAGGACATCAAACGCGAGCTAGATCGCCGTTTGGGTTTTGTGGATTTTGCCCGCTGTCACTTTATCTCAGCGCTACACGGTACCGGGGTGGGGCATTTATTTGAATCCGTTCAAGAGGCCTATGCATCGGCGACTAAACGCATCAACACTGCCATGCTGACCGATATCATGCAGATGGCTCAAGACGACCATCAGCCGCCGCTGGTACGAGGCCGACGCGTGAAGATGAAATACGCACACGCAGGTGGATACAACCCCCCAGTGGTGGTGATCCACGGTAATCAAGTACAGGATTTACCAGACTCGTATAAGCGCTATTTGATGAATTACTACCGCAAGTCCTTGCAAATTATGGGGACACCGATTAAGGTAGAATTTAGAGAAGGGGCTAACCCCTTCGAGGGCAAAAAGAACGTCCTCACGCAATCACAAATGCGCAAACGCAAGCGCATGATGTCCTATCATAAGAAGAAGTAGTTAGGAATTAACAGGGAATATGTTCAGAGGCCAACAGTTCACACAATTTCGCCACATAACCGCGATAATCATGGTGATAACCTTGTTGGCCAACATCCTTGTGACCGTCTTTACTAGCGTTTCTCAACAGCGCATTAGCGATATCACTGCCTACAATCAAGCCGATGCCACGCTTATTTGCACAGGTGCGGAGATGCGCTGGATCTCAGCCTCAGTATTTGCCAAGCATCAAATTATGCTTACCGTCGAGCCGCCAGCGGGGAGTCAATCGACGCCACCTTGTCCATTGTTTCTATTTGATGATTATCATCAAGAGGACGCATTGCTTGTTGCTCACCAAGGAGTAGGCAATCAGACACAACCATTCACTGCTTTAGCACTGCAATACCAAACGCGCATCGCGCCGTTACTGCACGCCTTTCATTCGCGTGCGCCGCCTGTTTTTTCCGTTTAAACATACAACCTTCACATTTAAAAATTAACCAACATCTTGCGACGAAGATGTCATTATGTTGTACAAATGGAAAAACAATGAATCATACTTCTTACATGATGCTAGCAGCCAGTTTTGCTAGCACGCTATTCATGACGGTATCTGCGGCTGAAGCAGCCACAGCTAAAGCACACACTAACACCGACCAAGCAGAACAAGCTGAAATAGAGCGCGTTCAGGTAACCGGACAAAACCTCAGTACTGAAGCATTTAACCGCTCAGTATTTAGTTTGCAACAACAGCCGCAATCGGTGCATGTGGTGACGCGCGACATCATCGATAATCAGCTCAGCGTGGATTTGAGCGACGTGGTGCGCAATGTCTCGGGGATCCAAGGCAAAGCCACTCATGATTTGATGGGGATGGGCTTATCTGGTGACTACCTGATCCGCGGTTTATGGTCTGAGAGCTATCTGAATAGCCGTCAAACTTTTCTCAATGTTGGGCTAGATCCAGCCACACTAGTCAATATTGAACAGGTTGAGGTGCTCAAAGGCAGTGCTGCTACATTCTTCGCCGGTGGTTATGGCGCCCCCAATGGCGGCATCATCAATATGCGCGAAAAAATGCCACAATCCGAGCCATTCAGTTCACTCATGTTATCTTTGGGTAGCTATGGTAGTCACAGTATTGGGTTTGACGTCAATCGCGCGGTCAATGACGATTGGGCGCTACGTGTGACGGGCGAAACTGCGGATCGCCAGATTGTCATTGATGACATCACGCAGCAAGTCGATGCGCTATTTCCAACACTTTATGGCCAGTTCGGCAACACTTCAGTGACTGTACGTGGACGCTACCAAGACCTCGAATACGATTATTACCATGGACTAAATGGCGCCTTTGATGCCCAGCTGAATGACCAACAGGTGATTGTCAGTACCGCCACACCCAGTTTTAGCAACGTCGCGTCGGGGCGCTTGCCAACCTCACAAGCAACGAGTTATGGGCTGGATATCCGCGTTGAGCAGCAGTGGCATGAACATCTAAAAGGTGTTTTTACTGCTGGGTACCAGGACGCAGATGATCACAATCACTATGTGTTTTTTGTTACCGACACCGGGAGCTTGCAACAGGACGCAAAGGTGCAGGATATAAGTGCTGAAATCCACTACACGACGCAACTAGGGGGGCTCGAGGCACGCACTATCTTCTATGCGGCTAATAATCGCACAGACATGACGTTTCTCGATACTTATAACAGCGCAAATTTTGGTGAGTTTATCACGCCCATTGAGGGGGAGTATCAAACGGCTTCGCTAGGACTGATGCAAGAATGGCACGTTACCCCCTCAGTGCGTCTCAGCGGGGCGCTATCGCGCGCCGAACTCACACTAGATTATGCGGTTGCTGAAACGGCTAACCCCGGCATTGATACCACTGATACGCACTGGCGCGCTGGGGTGTCCTGGGACGCCAATTCCGTCTTTACCCTGTTTGCAGGTCACAGTTACGGCAGTCGCCTGCCAACGCCTACGGTGGTGGCGAGTGCCTTTTTTACCGACATGCCTGAGTTAGAAAGTACCAAACAGCAAGAAATCGGCGTGAAGTTTCAGGCGCCGCAATATGGACTCAGCGGCAGTATAGTTGGTTTTGATAATACCTTGTTGAACGCTGCGGAATCGATTGATTTTGTGCCGCTACAATTGGATCAAGAATCATCTGGTGTGGATCTCGATGTTCAATGGCAAATCAATGCAGCTTGGGTGATCATGGCCAATGCAACTGTACTAGATGCCACTATTGTCGAGCCTGGGGATTATCAAGGCAATCGTCCATTTAACTTGCCCGAGCAGTTTGGGCGCATTGCGCTGCAGTACACCCCCTCGGATGTGTGGCAGTTAAACTTGGGGGTGAGTTTTGGCGACGAACGTGCAGGTGGGGTAAACAATAGTTATTTTACCGAGTCGTATCAACTTGTAGATATGCAGCTAGCTTATGTACAGCCCACTTATAGAGTACAACTTGGCGTAGATAACTTGCTCGATGCGACGCATTTTGAGCCTGTGATGTTCTTTGGTGGTGGGTATTTTGACCAAACCCAGCCACGTTCGTTTTCTCTAAAATTAACTTACGAATGGTAGTCGGTATGTGGAATAAATACTGTGTTTTTATTTTTGTGTTCATAACAAACTCGATATTTTGCGCCTCGGCGCAACATGAAACTGGCCGCCCCACTAAGCATGTTGGTATTGTGCTGTATGAGGGGTTTGAAGTGATGGATGTGTATGGCCCGGTACAAATGTGGGGCTATATTCCAGATTTTGAAATCCACATGATTGCTGAACAAGCAGGTCCGGTGCGCTCTGCTCAGGGCACTGCGACCAAAGCCGACTACAGCTTTGCTAACGCCCCTAAGCTGGATATCGTTATGGTGCCTGGGGGCTCTGGAACAAGGGCGCAGCTGAGCAATCAGGCTCTGCTTGGGTACTTACAACAGGCCCATGAGCAGGCAGATTACACTGCTTCTGTGTGTACAGGTTCAGCTCTGTTGGCAAAAGCGGGAATATTGGATGGCCATCGTGCTACTACTAACAAGCGGTTCTTTTGGTTATCAGAACAGCAGTCTGATGAAGTTGACTGGGTGGAGCAGGCGCGTTGGGTGCAAAGTGAAGATGTGTTTACCTCCGCGGGTGTCACTGCAGGCACGGATATGGCACTAGGCTTGATTGAGCACCTTTACGGCAGTCGCTGGGCCAGTGGTATTGCCAGTAGCTTGGAGTATACCTGGCAGCCGGATGCAAGCGAAGACCCGTTTGCCGTTTATACCAACCGCTTGTTAACTGGGCAAAACGGTCTCGTCAGTGCCGTGCCTTCGCTGGAACAACGCTTATCACAAGCACCACGCTGGTTATGGTTGTTCTATGAGCAGACACCCGATGTCGGCAGTGCGGTTATTCAACTGTTTACTGAGCCAGATGTAGAAGCGGGCAGTGCCACACCCACGCCACGGCAAATTCCGCTCGTCAACTTGCATACCATGGGCAGTGATGACCTGATGATTGGCATCGAAGAGGTGCTTAGTCCCGGACGTTACCGCGTGAAGTGGCAAACGACGCTGGCAGGCGATGAGCAAGCGCGCAGTGGAGAATATGTGTTCACAGTGAGTGAATAACTACACTATACGTATGCTGCGGCGACATAACCCGCTCTGATTTTACTTAATCGTTGCCGCGACCTCACCGTCTGCGTATTTTAAGGTGACTGCATCACCAGCGCTCAGCTCTGCGGCGCGCGTGATCACTTGCTCTCCACGCTTAGTGATGCTGTAGCCTCGGCCCAAGGTGGCTAGCGGGCTGACGCTGTTGAGCAAGTCTGCGAGGCGCGAAAGCTGCAGTTCACGTTTGCTGAGCAACTGCTGCTGGGCGCGTGCTAACCGTGCTGAAAGGGTAGTGACCGTCTGCTGATGCTGTGCGAGCAGTGCTTTGGGATCGTGCTTTGCCAGACCTTGTTGTTGCTGACTAAGCTGCTGCTGCTTATTCACCAACAAGTTGGCCATGTGTTGTTTGAGGCTGATTTCTAGCTGGTCTGCACGCTGTGCTTGGCGCTCTAACTGGGCGCGAGGATGATGCTGGTTGAGCTGGGCAATGCGTGTTTCTAAGCGGTACTGGGTTTGCATTACACGCTGCTGCATGAGGTGATGCAAGCGCTGTGCGGTTTGGCTCAGTCGCTCTTGTAGTTCACGCTGATCTTGACTGACAAGCTCTGCTGCTTGTGATGGGGTGGCGGCGCGCATATCCGCTACAAAATCGGCAATGGTCACGTCCACTTCATGACCCACAGCACTGACAATCGGCAGGCGCGAACTGAAAATTTCACGCGCGACAGACTCTTCGTTAAAGCACCACAAATCTTCTAACGAGCCACCACCGCGACCGACGATCAAGATATCCACCTCATTACGTTTGTTGGCAATGTGAATGGCTTTAACAATTTGGGCGGCGGCGGTTGCACCCTGTACTTGCGTGGGATACACGATCACACGAATGCTGGGATTGCGACGGGCTAACACGGTCAAAATATCATGCAGTGCAGCGCCACTTGATGAAGTCACGACACCCACGGTGCAGATGTCTTTGGGTAAGGCTTGTTTGGTTTGCGTGGCGAATAAGCCCTCTGCCATGAGTTGATTTTTGAGTGCGTCAAACTGCTGTTTGAGCAATCCTTCACCATCTTGCTCCATAAATTCAACTATGATCTGGTAGTCGCCGCGCGGTTCATAGAGGCTGATATTCGCGCGCACAATAATATTATCGCCGTTTTTGGGTTTGGTTTTGACCCGAGTGTTGGCACCGCGAAACATGGCGGCTTTGACCTGCGCTTTGTTATCCTTTAACGAAAAGTACCAGTGCCCCGATGCTGCGGCGACAAAATTGGACACTTCGCCGCTCAACCAGACCGTGCCAATCTCCCTGGCGAGCACATTTTTGGCCATTGCATTTAAGGAGCTGACGCTAATTACTGAGCGAGATTGGTCACTTGTTGAGCCGTTATCAAACTGCATATTGGCCTTTTCCTCGTAAATTTGGGGGGTTACTGTATTTTGACTATTATTATTGTGAATTTTGTTGTGAATAGCGGTAAAAAACACTACAATTACACCGCAATTAACACCCTTTCCTAGTAGGTTATTTGCATGTTACGAATCGCTCAAGAAGCTTTAACATTTGACGATGTTCTCATCGTTCCTGGCCACTCTCAGGTCTTACCTCACACTGCATCATTACAAACCCGATTGACCCGTAAAGTCAACCTAAATATCCCAATGATTTCAGCTGCCATGGATACGGTATCAGAAGCGCGCTTAGCTATTGCGCTCGCCCAGGAAGGGGGCATTGGCTTTATTCACAAGAACATGACTGCTGAGCAACAGGCGGATCACGTTCGTCAGGTCAAAAAGTACGAGTCTGGCGTGGTTTCCGATCCGGTGACTGTTTCGCCACAGGCCACCATTGGCGAAGTCAACGAGTTAAGCGCACGTTTGGGTTACTCTGGATTCCCTGTGATCGATACCGACAATAATTTGGTGGGTATTGTTACCGGTCGTGATTTGCGTTTTGAGACTAATTTAACCGGCTCTATCGATACCGTCATGACACCCAAAGAGCGCTTAGTCACGGTGAAGCCAGGTGCGTCAAGCGAGACTGTGTTAGAACTAATGCACGAACACCGCATCGAAAAAATTCTCGTCGTAGATGATGCCTTCAAATTACAAGGCCTCATCACCGTCAAAGATCACCAAAAAGCTGAAAACAAGCCCAATGCGTGTAAAGATGAGCTAGGTCGTTTGCGCGTTGGTGCCGCAGTGAGTGTCGGCGCCGGCACGGATGAACGCATCGAATTGCTAGTTCAAGCAGGTGTGGATGTCTTATTGATTGATACCTCCCACGGTCACTCACAAGGGGTCATTGATCGCGTCGCAAAAGTGCGTCAACAATACCCTGACGTGCAGCTGATTGCAGGTAATGTCGCTACAGCCGCAGGGGCCAAAGCGCTTGCCGATGCTGGCGTAGATGCGGTCAAAGTCGGGATTGGTCCTGGCTCAATTTGTACCACGCGCATTGTTACTGGCTGTGGGGTGCCGCAGATCACGGCGATTTCAGACGCCGTTGAAGCCCTCAAAGGTACTGACATTCCAGTGATAGCCGACGGTGGTATTCGCTTCTCTGGCGATATTGCCAAAGCATTAGTGGCAGGTGCATCTTGTGTGATGGTAGGCTCCATGCTGGCCGGTACCGAAGAAGCGCCCGGTGAAGTTGAGCTGTATCAAGGGCGCTACTACAAATCTTACCGCGGCATGGGCTCACTAGGGGCGATGAATCAATCGCAAGGCTCATCGGATCGCTATTTCCAAGATTCTAAAAGCGCCGACAAACTAGTCCCAGAAGGCATTGAAGGACGCGTTGCTTACAAAGGCCCAATCGCCAATATTATTCACCAGCAAATGGGCGGCTTGCGCTCTGCAATGGGCTTAACTGGTTCAGCGACCATCGCTGAATTGAACACGAAACCGCAGTTTGTTCGCGTAACATCTGCAGGTATGGGGGAGTCGCACGTGCACGATGTGACCATCACCAAAGAAGCACCTAACTACCGCATGGGCTAAGGCAAGAAACTTATAATGACAAATATCCATTCACAAAAAATCCTGATCCTTGATTTTGGTTCTCAATATACTCAGCTGATTGCACGTCGCGTGCGTGAGATTGGTGTGTACTGTGAGCTGTGGGCTTGGGATGTCACTGAAGCACAGATCAAATCCTTTGCCCCCGACGGTATTATTTTATCAGGTGGTCCTGAATCGGTCACTGCAGCTGGCTCACCACGTGCGCCAGAGTATGTGTTTAATGCGGGTGTGCCGGTATTGGGGATTTGCTACGGCATGCAAACCATGGCTGAACAGCTCGGTGGTGCAGTACAGGGTTCAGATATGCGTGAGTTTGGCTATGCGCAAGTAGAAGTCGTAGAGCCGAATGCCTTGTTTGACAAAATTGAAGATCACATTGGTGATTCTGGCAATGCCTTGTTAGATGTATGGATGAGCCACGGCGATAAAGTCTCAGCGATCCCTGAGGGCTTTGTCAAAATTGCACAAACAACGAGCTGCCCATATGCGGGCATGGCCAATGAAGACAAAAAATTCTACGGGGTTCAGTTCCACCCGGAAGTCACCCACACGCGTCAAGGCGAGCGTTTGTTATCGCACTTTGTGTTGGACATTTGTGGTCTAGAAAAACTTTGGACGCCGGATGCCATTATCGAGGATGCGATTGAGCGCATCAAAGCAAAAGTCGGTGATGACGAAGTCATTCTAGGATTGTCAGGCGGCGTTGACTCTTCGGTCGTGGCGATGCTGATCCACCGCGCCATCGGTGACAAACTCACCTGTGTGTTTGTGGATAATGGTCTGCTGCGCCTCAATGAAGGTGAGCAAGTTATGGATATGTTTGGCGATCACTTTGGCCTCAATATCATCAAAGTTGATGCAGAAGATCGTTTCTTAGCCGCGCTTGAGGGCGAAGCGGATCCGGAAGCCAAGCGCAAAATCATCGGCCACGAATTTGTCAAAGTCTTTGATGAGCAGGCTAGTTTGCTAGTCAATGCTAAGTGGCTGGCACAGGGCACCATTTACCCTGACGTTATCGAATCAGCCGGCTCTGCAACGGGCAAGGCGCACGTCATCAAGTCGCACCACAACGTTGGCGGTTTGCCAGAAGATATGGAAATGGGCTTGGTTGAGCCCTTACGCGAGCTGTTTAAAGATGAAGTGCGCAAAATTGGTCTGGAATTAGGCTTACCTTATGACATGCTCTATCGCCACCCGTTCCCAGGACCAGGCCTGGGTGTACGAGTGTTGGGCGAGATCAAAAAAGAATACTGCGACTTATTGCGCCGCGCCGATGCGATCTTTATTGAAGAGCTGCATGCGGCTGATTTGTACCACAAGGTCTCGCAAGCATTCACCGTTTTCCTACCAGTACGTTCGGTAGGTGTAATGGGTGATGCGCGTAAATACGACTGGGTTGTGTCGCTACGTGCGGTGGAAACCATTGATTTTATGACGGCGCACTGGGCGCACTTGCCTTATGATTTCTTAGGCAAGGTATCTAATCGCATCATCAACGAAATCGACGGCATTTCACGTGTGGTCTATGATGTGAGCGGTAAACCACCTGCGACCATTGAGTGGGAATAAAGCGTCACAAAAGCTTCATTTGACACTGACGTTAAAGGGTATACGATGCGCTGATTGATCAGTTGCTGTATCCCCTTTTTTATGATGAAAATTCTCTTTATTTGTACACACAATCGCTGTCGTAGCATTTTGTCTGAGGCTATTACTAATCACCTTGCGGGCGATGCGATTATTGCGCGCAGTGCAGGCAGCCAGCCAGTAGGCGAAGTCCACCCACTGTCTATCCGCTATTTGCAGGAAGCGGGGATCCCGACCAACGGCTTAACCAGTCAGTCTTGGGATGAGTTTGCAGATTTTGCGCCCGATCTCGTTATTACTGTGTGTCACTCTGCCGCGAATGAGCCCTGTCCAGTGTGGTTTGGCACCACCCAACAAATGCACTGGGGCTTAAGTGATCCTTCTAAAGTCAGCGGCAGTGATGAGGATATTGCAGATGCGTTTGCGCAGTGTATCGACATTATCAAGCAACGTACTGAGGGGCTGGCGCAGATAGCCAAGCAGCCGGTATTGAAGTG
>CAZLGJ010000092.1:1378-12070 GCA_964559075.1 uncultured Glaciecola sp. | reverse complement strand
TGGTGTTGCAATTCTGCGCCAAGTGCTTGTAAGCCAGAAAAATGCGGATCTGCGGGGCGGTTTTCACAGCCTTGAAAAATAATGGTGGCATTGGGTGCAAAGCGCGCGAGCGTATCGATATGCCCATCTGTGTCATCGCCCGCAAGGTGTCCATGCTCCAAAAACACGGTGCGCTCAACGCCTAACACCATTTTGAAATACGCATCGTATTCAGTCAGCGTCATTGCGCCGTTGCGCTTGGAGTTGGTGAGACAAAACTGCGTACTGAGCAAAGTGCCGTGCTCATCCACTTCCAATGCCCCACCTTCGACGACCTTGTTTTCACAAAAAAACGGGACGCGCATGCGATCGGCCAAATACTTGATATTAACCTGATTATCTAAGGTCGCATCAAACTTCTGCCCCCAGCCGTTAAACTCAAACTCTACCGTATGACACACTTCACCGTCGCTTAGGGTGAGAAAGCCATAGTCACGCACCCAAGTGTCGTTGTACTTGGCAGGGATCAGAATAATGCGCTCGTTACTTTGGTAGCGCAGTTTTGTATGTGGGCATTCACTTTCATCAACCAATAGCAATACGCAAGCGTCACGGGCGATAATTGCCTGGATAATGGTATCGTAAGTGGCGTGCGCTTGAGCCAACCAAGGCGCCCAATCGGTATTGGCATGTGGCCAAGCTAAGATCACGGCATCTTGCACAGCCCATTCAGGTAACAGTTTCATGGTATTTTTTATTCGCGATTATTTTAGGTGGCGTCCACCGTCCAAGTGCATAGTTTGACCTGTAACAAAATCGCTGGCAAATAAAAATTGCATGGCTTTGACCGCCTCACCAGCACCTGGGCATACTTCGAGCAGTGATTTTTTGAGCGAACGCGCGCGATAAGCCTCATCGTCGTGTTCGTTAAACATCACTAATGCGGGGGCGATTGAGTTGACCTTGACCTGTGGTGCAAGTAGCTGTGCAAAAGATAAGGTTAAGTTGTGCAAGGCTGCTTTGGATGCAGCATAAGCGATGTGCTTTTTGGAGCCCTTTACCTGCACATAATCGGTCATGTGGATAATATCGGCAACGCCCTCGTAGGCGAGCAAGGTATCTTGTAACGCGAGGTTAATTTGATAAGGTGCGCTTACGTGCACCTGCATCATTTTGTTGAGCAATGCTGGGTAGTCAGTATCGGGTTTTTCTGCGTCCCAGTCGGACGCATTGTGAATAATCCCACGCAAGCAAGGGTATTCATGAATGATATAGTCGGTCAGACGGGAGATGGCCTGATTATCAGAAAAATCTACTTGCTGCATGTCCGCACCTGCTAAAGCTAATGCCGTTACGGCTGGTTTTTCACTCCGGTAGGTTATAATTAGCGGATACCCGTCCGCGATTAATGCCTCTGCCATAGCCAAGCCTAGACGCTGTGCGCCACCTGTGATCAGGATAGGAGCTTTCATAAAATCCTCACTGTATGCGTTTTATACTTCATGGTGTATAATACGTGATTAGCTGGCAATATAGATGTTTATCTATTTTATTTTTGCCCAAAAAATACATCCAGAGTAAACCAAAGACCCAATTTGATGCGTATATATTCCGACTTTTTACAAAATGGACTATTCAAATGTTAGCAAAAGAAGCAGTTAGCGTAACTGATGGCGTTGAACTTGCCATAACAAAAGAAGCTGCCATAGTAAGACAAGCGTTGATCGAAGCGGGGCTTGAAACGCCTATGGTCGACAACGGTCTGAGCGATGCCAATAAACGCGCCCAAATCCAAGAGCACATGCAGCAAATTATGCAGGTGTTGGGACTTGATTTAAGTGACGATAGCTTGTGCGACACTCCTAAGCGCATCGCCAAAATGTATGTAGATGAGATTTTTTCAGGGCTAGATTACCGCAAGTTTCCCAAAATCACCCAGATCGAAAACAAGATGTCAATTGACCAGCCGGTACATGTGTCTGACATCAGTTTGACGAGCACTTGCGAGCATCACTTTGTCACAATTGATGGTACGGCTTCTGTGGCCTATATCCCCAAACAAACCGTCATTGGGCTATCTAAGATAAATCGTTTGGTTGCTTTTTTTGCTCAGCGTCCACAGGTACAAGAGCGTCTGACTCAGCAAGTGATGGTAGCACTACAAGCGCTCACTGGCACAGAGGATGTGGCCGTTTCTATCAATGCTGCCCATTATTGTGTCAAAGCGCGTGGCATCAAAGATAGCAACTCCTACACCAAAACCTCTTCACTAGGCGGAGTGTTTCTTAAAGATCCCGCGATGCGCCGCGAATTCTTTGGATAATAGCTGTTTCTCAGATAACCAAGGCCAGACGTGTTTTCTGGCCTTTTTTTTGCCCGGGTGACTTGCCCTTTAAGTCTTAACTAAATAAGGAAAAATGATGTTCACACGTATTGGAACGATATTCACAATACTGCTCTTATCTGCCTGCACAGCCGTGCCAGAGGGAGTGACCCCAGTACAGAACTTCGAACAAGATCGCTATCTTGGCAAGTGGTATGAAATTGCCCGTTTGGATCATTCTTTTGAGCGAGGGTTAAACAACGTCACAGCCGAATATTCGCTGCGAGAGGACGGCGGGATCCGCGTGATTAACCGAGGTTTCAACTCAGAGGACAACAGCTGGAAAGAAGCTGAGGGCAAAGCGTATTTTGTTGCAGATAACCAGACGGGGCATCTCAAAGTTTCTTTTTTTGGGCCGTTTTATGCCAGCTATGTGATTGCAGCCTTGGATGATAAATACCAGTCGGCGCTGGTCACTGGGCCAGACACGGATTACTTGTGGATCTTGGCGCGCACGCCGAGCCTGGCGCAAACACGGATAGACGAGCTATTGGCCATCGCAAAAGAAGCGGGTTTTGCCGTGGATACCTTGATTTTTGTGCAACATGGTAAAGCCGATGCCAAACAGTATGATGAAGATTCAGTGACATCGGTGAAATAACTTTGCCATAACCTCGGTCATGATGCTAAGGTAAATACAACGGACAAAACAAGGACCTGCATGCTTAAAAGTCATTTGGAAGTGATTGATCAAGCGCTCGATTTACTCGTTGAGATGGATGACGTGAGTTTTCAACAAATCTTTTCACCGTATTTCAGTGGCAGTATTGGCCAGCACTTACGCCATGTTGTAGACCATTATACGAACTTGTTAGACGGATTTGAAACCGGACTTATTAACTATAATAAGCGCCATCGCTTCAGCCCTATTGAAAGCTCGATTGAGGTTTGCCAACAGGCTTTTGAGGATGTCAAACGTGGTCTGGCAGAGCTGTTACCCGCGCAATTAGCGCAGTCTGTTTCAGTGATGACCGAAATCTCTATCAGTGAGCATGATGATGCCTTAGTGAAGTCAAACGTCGAGCGCGAGCTGGTGTTTGCTTCCTCCCACGCAATCCACCACTATGCATTGATCAAAATCATTCGCCAAATGCAGAATGCTAACGTGCCCGACACCTTTGGTTTTGCTCCGGCGACCTTATCTTACATGCGTGCACAAGCCGGTTAACGCATTATCTTAGTAACGATTGACTTGGCAACGATTGATGTTTTTTCTGACAGGCACTTTTTTGTAAGTTGGCTATAGTTAGGTTTGAATACCAATTAACAGCCGTACTTTATAGATAGGGATAAGGAAATAACATGAAAAAAACGATTATTGCAATATCGCTGTGCGCAGGTTTTGCCACAGCACCTGCCCAAGCCGATTGGCTTGATACGATCAAAGGTTGGCTAGGCATGGAATCGCCAACCGCAGTAGCCACTGCTCCTGCCCAATCAGACGTTAAAAGTGGTATTGATATCAATGGCTTAGTGAATGCTCTATCCAAAAATTTGGATATTAATGCCGCCCAAGCTGAAGGTGGCTTAGGCGCGCTGATGCAGTATGCCCAAACCGTTAAGCCCGAGCAGTTTGCCGCGCTTTCAGGCAGTATTCCTGGATTGAATGGGGTACTAAACGCCGTGCCTGATGTGGCCAATATGGCCGGTGAAGGCGGTATTGGCGGATTGTTTGAGATGGCGGCCCAGCACAGTGAGTCATTGCAGGCGGTTAATACGCTCAAGCAGCAGTTTGAGGCGCTCGGGTTGGATGTTGGTATGATCCCGCAGTTTATCGCTCAGGCAAAAAGCTACCTCGATACTCCCCAAGGCCAGCAGGTCAAAACCATGCTGAGCGATGCCTTTGCGCAGTGGATGTGATGCATCAAATTTGATACACTTTTACATCATTATTGCTTAGTTGGGAGAGTCCTATGAGAACAACCGTGAGTATTGAAGACGAGCTTTTTGAAAAGGCCGTCCAATTCTGTCCTCCTGACAGTGATAATGCGACTGTGATTCGCGAGGCAATTAAAGTGTTTGTCAAGGTACAGGCTGCAAAGCGTCTAGCTGCATTAGGAGGACAAGCACCTGATATGAAACCCATTAAAAGACGTAGCTAAAAAATGGTGTTAGTGGATACATCAGTGTGGGTCGAACATTTTAAATTCAATAATACTGAACTTGTCTCACTACTGATGAACAATGACGTTGTTTGTCACCCGTTAATCATTGCAGAAATTGCGTGTGGAACTCCACCGCAACCATGCAATCAAGTGCTAGCAAATTTGCATGTATTAAACTTGGATGTGCTCTCAAGTTTAAATGAAACTCTTACGTTAATTGAGTTAGCCCTCACTCCTGTGCTTTGCCAGAATCAAGTTCTTTACCCAGATAGCGTTTAAGCACTCGAGCTGGCACGCTGCGCAAATCCACACTGAGTAATAATCCAGGGGTATCGTTGAAGCTTTTGTCGATCCCCAGCGCGTGGAATTTTGCACCGAGTTTTTGGTATTGTTTGGCGAGCACGGGGAGCACCTTACCATCAGTTTCCAAGCTTTGCATAAAGGTCTCCACAACGGGTTTGAGGCCGTGTTGTGCAGCAAACGCTTGTAGCTGCGGATGCAGTGCAAATGGAAAGTTAGCCCGTGGGCTCACGTGCTCAGGCGCATCCACCAAACCATGCTCGATAATCGAGACACTTTGTGGGGTGTATAGTTTGCTAATGCTCACGGTGCCGTATAACACTCGGTACTCTGGAAACTGATTAATGAACTCTCCGATCCCGCGCCACAGCATAAACAAACCCTGCGGGGAACGCTGAAACTCAGGAATGATAAACGAGCGGCCAAGCTCCAAACACGGCTCTTGACGATTAACAAACTCTGAGTCAAAGGCAAACATTTTGTGTAAATACAGCCCGTCTAAGCCTTGTTGTGCCAGTAATACATCAGTGCGGCCCATGCGGTAGGCGCCGATGATTTGTTTCGTGGCGTGATGCCACACGAATAAATGCGTGTAAGTAGCATCAAAACCATCGGTATCCAGCGGTTCGCCACTGCCTTCATTGTGCATGCGAAACACGCGTTCGCGCAAGCGGGCAATCTCTAGCACGCACTTGGGTGTTTGCTCTTGCATCGCCCAGTATACGCTAAACTCGCCCACCTGAGCTAAGTGCTGAGCGTCGGGTAGTGCCTCAAGTTCGGCACGCAACTCACCTGCAGCTTGGGGGGCTGCTAGGGGTTTAAGCTCGGTGTACTGGTCGGCTGGCCAGGTAAACTGCCAGCGTGAATCGTTGGCGTAGCTCAACGCTCTGGCTAGGTCAGCACCTTGCTGAGCGGGAAGTCCTGCAGGCAGGCGAATGGCTTGCCCGTGATCGAGGCGGATGGTGCGAGAGCGGTTGGCGAGTAGCTCTCGGGCGAGCATGAGCAACCGCAAACGATAGTATATTCTGCCCATGCGATAAAAAATCGGGCGGTTTTGTCCTTGGACAAAAATCGGCAACAGCAGCGCATTGGCTTGTTGCGTCAGTACATAGACCAGCTTATTCCATTCGTGCTCTGCAATACTGTCATACTGCTCTTGATAATAAGAAACCCGACCAGCAGGGAAAATTAGCAGGGCATTACCGGCTTTGACATGGCGCATTGCTTGGCGAATGCTGGGGGCGTTTTTGGGGTCGTTAGGCGCAAGCGGGTTGGTAAAGATAAAAAAGTCTTCCAACTCTTTAAACACTTTGAGACCTTTGTTGGCAAACACTTTCAGATCTGGGCGCTTTTGACTAATAAGCCTTGCTAAAATCACGCCCTCAATTCCACCAAACGGGTGATTGCTGGCGAGTACCACAGGGCCCTCATCGGGGATTGCCGCGAGCAGAGATTCGGTGTTTTCTAGAGTGATTGCTTGAATATCTAAAATTTTATCAGCAAATGCTTCTTTGCTAAGCCCCTGCATGTGATGGGTGTGATATAGCCGGTTCATTTTGGCAATACCAAGCACATGATCGATGGCTTTAAATACAGGGCGTTGCCAAGCGGTAGCATTGGGGATGAGATTGAGCAGGCTGATGTGGTGAGTCAAAATAAATGGCGTCCTTGTCGTGACTGAGGTGAATACAAATCTTATATCTCGCACCTTATGTCTGCTATAATGCCCCCGTTTTTAGGATTTAGCAATTACCGGCAGCCACTTGCACTGGATGGCGCTGATTGACAAACACTCACAAGATTGTAGCAAGATTAAGGTTGGAACTATGCAAAAGCTTACCATTACTAGACCGGACGACTGGCATTTACATTTCCGCGATGAGGCGATGTTGGCCGAGACTGTGCCAGCAACGGCGCGTTGTTTTAAGCGTGCTATTGTCATGCCCAACCTTGTGCCACCAGTGGTAAATGCTGAGCAAGCACTTGCTTATAAAGACCGTATTATGGCCAATGTTGGCGCGCATACAGAGTTTGAACCGTTAGTGACTTTGTATCTTACCAACACCACGACGCCTGAGGATATCAAAGAAGCAAAAGCCGCCGGCATTGTGGCATCAAAGCTCTATCCCGCTGGTGCGACAACCAACTCCGATGCGGCCGTAAAAGGCATCGAGGCGCTGTACCCCGTCTTTGAAACCATGGCCGAAGTAGGCATGTTGTTGCTTATCCACGGCGAGGTAACTGAGAATCATATCGATATTTTTGACCGTGAAGCCGAATTTATTGAGCGTCATCTAAAGCATATTGTGGCGGCCTTTCCGACGCTAAAAATTGTTTTTGAACACATCACTACTGCGGATGCGGCCGATTTTGTGTTAGCTTGTGGTGACAATGTCGCAGCGACAATCACGCCGCAACATTTAATGCTAAACCGCAATGATTTGTTAGTGGGTGGTATTAAGCCGCACAACTATTGTTTGCCAGTGCTCAAGCGCAACACGCACCAGCAGCGCTTGCGCGAGGTGGTTGCCTCGGGTTCGCCTAAATTTTTCCTCGGCACAGACTCTGCTCCGCATGAAAAACACAAAAAAGAATCGGCCTGTGGCTGTGCGGGGTGTTATTCGGCATGGTCTGCGATTGAGCTGTATACCCAAGTGTTTGAAGAGCTGGATGCGCTGGACAAACTTGAAGGGTTTGCGTCGTTCCATGGCCCTGATTTTTATGGGTTGCCGCGCAATACCGATACCATTACCCTAGTCAAAAACGAATGGCAGATCCCTGAGCAAATTACCTTACCCACAGGGGATGACATTGTGCCCTTTATGGGCGGACAGCTCTGTCAGTGGCAGTTACAAGACTGATGGATTTTGCCTCATTAAAGCTGCGCCCTGAGCTGGCGCAAAGCGTGGCAGAGCTTGGATATACCAAGGCCACGGAAATTCAGCAAGCCGCTTTGCCATTGATTTTGTCAGGCAAAGACGTGATGGCACAGGCCAAAACCGGCTCGGGCAAAACCGCCGCGTTCGCTTTAGGCGTGCTTAATGATTTGGACGCAACGCGTACTTATACTCATGCGCTGGTGTTGTGTCCGACACGTGAGTTAGCCGACCAAGTGGCAGAGCAAATGCGCTTACTGGCCAGGCGCATTGATAATGTCAAAATTACCTGTCTGTATGGCGGGGTACCGATGCCCGGCCAAATCGCTACTTTGCGCCATCCGCCACATATTATCGTAGGCACGCCGGGGCGCGTGATGGATCATTTGCTCAAACACCGCGTGCGCCTAAAACAGCTCAATCATTTTGTGCTGGATGAGGCCGATCGCATGTTGGATATGGGCTTTGAGGATGAGCTTGAGGTGATTTTTAGTAAATTACCCGCTAAGCGCCAAACCGCTCTATTTTCAGCTACCTATCCAGAGACGATTGCGCATATGAGTGACTCGTTGCAACAAGATGTGCAAAAGGTCACGGTGGAGAGCCACCATGCCGGCGATAAGATAGAACAAATTGCGTATAAAATCTTACCTCACGTGCGCGAACAAGCCGTGGCAACTGTACTGAGTCACTATCAAGCACAATCGGCCATTGTATTTTGCTCTACTAAAGCACAAACCACGGAATTAGCGGCGTTTTTGCAACAAAAAAGCATCGCGGCCGTGGCGCTCAATGGTGATTTGGAGCAGCGTGAGCGCACCCAAGTGCTAACCCGCTTTTCCCATGGTTCAGCGCTGGTGCTCGTGGCAACCGATGTCGCAGCGCGCGGCTTGGACATTGACGATGTTGAGTTAGTGATCAACTACACACTAGGTGAAGAGCTTGATACCTATATTCATCGCGTTGGCCGAACCGGTCGCGGCGATGCTACGGGACGTGCAGTCACCTTACTGACGGAAAACGAACTGCCGTTGTGGCGCCGGGTATGTGATCATGCGCGGATCAACGTCAAACCCTCTGGCATAGAGGCTTTGCGTTTTCATGCGAATCGTCTTGCGGAGCCGCAGTTTGTGACCATCAGTATTGACGGCGGCAAACGCCAAAAGCTGCGCCCAGGAGATATCCTCGGTGCATTGACCAAAGATGGCGGGATCCCCGGTGAAGATATTGGCAAGATCAACGTGACCAATCAGGTGTCGTTTATCGCGGTCAAAATTCGCAGCGTGAAACGGGCGTTGGCACAGTTTCGCGAGGGCAAAATCAAAGGTAAGAAGTTTCGTCCACGCAGATGTGTGTAACTTTACCAAATATAGTTCAAGCGAAATTTTCCTGCTACACTCAAGGTCTTGGAACATAAGACTTTAAAACGACAGGAAATATTTATGGAAACCGCTACTCACGCCGTATTTTTGCACTACATCGTGCTCATCTTCGTGCTGTTGCTGGCATTAGCTGGCTACCGTACTTATCTTGCGCAAACCAAGCAAGTCAAATCACTGCGTTTCGCCTCTGACGGGTCTGGTGTACCCGAACTAGGCTATCGCATTACTCGTGCCCACATGAATGCGGTAGAGTGTTTCCCGTTTATTGGCGGGCTGCTGTTGTATGGGATTGCGACAGGACAGACGGGCGTCACAGATGGTTTGGCGTGGGCATTATTGATTGCGCGGCTTGCCCAAACGGCGATTTTGATAGCGTCGGTGTCGACTTTAGCGATCCAGCTGAGATTTGCGACCTTTTTGGTGCAGTTTGGGATCTGCATTTACTGGGCGTACGGTTTTATAGTCATCAGCTGATTGTGACAAAAAGCCACAAAGTCTGAACTTGTTGTCGATGGGCAATGGGCAACACAGCTTACCTGTGATTGATAGGTAAAACTCTCGAGGAACACATTGTGGCTTTGAGCTTGCTGACGTAACCAGGGTTCTTGCTGAAAGGTACAGGTGATCGCAAAGGCTTCTCTGGGGACAAACAGCTTATACTGAGCATGTTCCAGTACTGTTTTGGTTGCCATTGAGTATGCCCTTACTAGGCCACCAGCGCCTACTGCTCGATGGCCAGTAACTCAATGTCAAAGATTAAGGTTGAGCCCGGCGCAATACGACCTGCTGCGTTGCGGCCATAGGCAAGTTCGGCAGGAATGTAGAAGCGAAATTTATCACCGACCGTCATTAACTGTACCCCTTCAATCCAGCCCGCAATCACTTGACGCAACGCAAAGCTAATGGGCGTGCCGCGATCAACTGAGCTATCAAAGACGGTGCCGTCTAGCAAGGTGCCGTGATAGTGCACACGTACGGTATCTGACGCTGTTGGATGGGTGTTACCATCACCTTTGACGAGCACTTCGTACTGCAAGCCACTGGCGGTTTCGGTGATGTTGGCTTTAGCTTTATTGTTTTGCAAAAATTGCTGGCCAATTTCCATATTGGCTGCGGAGATTTTTTTGCTCTCGACACTTTTGTAATACACAAAAGCCACGACTAATGCCAAGATACCAATGACGATGAATTTCATACTATTCCTTGCTTGCTGTTAAAAACGCACCCACTATACACTAGTTCTTCTGATAAATTCATCTCCAAAGGTCCTATGCGATGTCGTTATAGGCCACCGTGGGTCAGTTTTTGCGGATCTAACAACTCTGAGAGTTCCTGGCGTGACAAATCCGTCTGCTCCAAAGCAACATCAATGATTGGTCGGCCTTCGCTATAGGCTCGTTTGGCAATTTCTGCAGCTTGTTGATAGCCAATACGCGCGTTTAACGCGGTGACAAGGATGGGATTTTGTGCCAGTGTGACTGTCAACTTATCACTATTGACTGTAAATGTGGCAATGGCTTTGTCTGCCAGCAAGTGGCTGATGTTCGTCAGTAGCTCGATGCTGTTGAGCAAGTTGCTGGTAATCACTGGTAGCATGACATTGAGTTCAAAATTTCCCGCTTGCCCACCGATCGTGATTGCAGCGTCGTTGCCGATGATTTGTGCAC
>CAZLGJ010000092.1:0-1368 GCA_964559075.1 uncultured Glaciecola sp. | reverse complement strand
CTGCAGCTTCAGGGATGACGGGGTTGACTTTGCCAGGCATGATGGACGAGCCAGGCTGCAGGGCTTCAAGTTTGATTTCGCCAAGTCCTGCTAGGGGACCAGAATTCATCCAGCGCAAGTCATTGGCAATTTTCATAATGGACACTGCAGTGGTCTTTAGCTGACCGGATAGTGTAACGGCAATGTCTTGGGTAGCAATATGGGTAAAAAAATTCTCCGCAGGCGTAAATGTAAGGCCCGTCGACTTGCTAAGCGCCTGATTAAAGTGCTGGGCGAAATCAGGATGGGCGTTGATGCCGGTTCCTACCGCAGTCCCACCTTGCGCCAAGCTTTGTAAATTGGTTTGGAGCTGCTTGAGGTGTTCGATGTTTTGGTCAATCTGCGTGGCCCAACTGTTGAGGCACTGGCTCATGCGCACCGGCATGGCGTCCATCAGATGCGTGCGTCCGGTTTTTACGTGATGATCGACACTTGCAGCCTTGCTGCGGATGGTGGTCGCGAGGTGCTCGAGCGCAGGCAGTAACTTGTGGGTAAGCTCCAGAGAGGCGCTGATATGGATGGTAGACGGAATAATGTCGTTGCTGCTTTGCCCATAGTTAACGTGATCATTGGGGTTAACTGGATTGCCCAAGCGCTCTGTCGCCAAGGTAGCGAGCACTTCATTGGCATTCATATTGGTACTCGTGCCTGAGCCGGTTTGAAAGACATCGACCGGGAAGTGGCGCATAAAGTCATCTTGATCTAATAGTTGCTCAACGGCCTCACAAATGGCATCGCTCATGGGAGCGGGGATTTGCTTTAGGTGAGCGTTAGCTTTTGCTGCGGCGGCTTTTGCCAGCAATAATGCGCGTATAAACGGCGCAGGCATGGGCTGTCCGCTGATGGGGAAGTTGTTGATTGCGCGCTGGGTTTGAGCGCCGTATAAGGCATCAATTGGCACCTCTAGTTCGCCCATGCTGTCTGTCACAATGCGTGAATGATTCATCGTCTTGCTCCTTTGACTGTCTATCAAGCATTGTTCACAGCTGGCAATTAATCAACAAGATATCTGTATTTTGGTATGTGTATTTAATTTTTTTAGTATAAGCTTTCGCTAACCTGTACATTTTGGGAAGTTTCGTTACAATACCACACCTTAACGCATCCTTAGCTCATCACGGCGTGAGGCGCATGAATAGAGCGCGCCCCTTCGGAGGTAACGGACATCCGGAAAACGGAAAAAGCAGGCAACGGACGTTGTGCTAAGAATACGACGCAACGTCGTGTATTATAAAAATTGAAGTAAAAAATTTATCCGCCCCTAGCTCAGCTGGATAGAGCGCGCCCCTCCGGAGGCGAAGGTCATCCGAGAAAGTGGTCACGAGGGCG
>CAZLGJ010000091.1:0-12104 GCA_964559075.1 uncultured Glaciecola sp. | reverse complement strand
TCGTAACATCGCGCGTGTAAAAACGATTTTGACTCAAAAGAAGGCTGAGAAATAATGACTGAACAGAAAATCCGTACAGTACAAGGCCGTGTAGTCAGCAACAAAGGTGATAAATCAATCACTGTTGCGGTTGAGCGTAAAGTAAAGCACCCTATCTACGGGAAATTTATTAAGCGTACTACTAAATTACACGCACATGACGAGACAAACCAGTGTAACGAAGGTGATGTAGTCACTATCCGCGAGGTAGCGCCTATTTCTAAGTCGAAAAACTGGACACTTGTTGAAGTGGTAACTAAAGCCGTTTAATCGCGCTTTATTCCATGTTTCTAAAAAGCACCTTCGGGTGCTTTTTTTATGGCTAGGGGCTTTTGCGTTTGTATTGAGGCTGCATCAATACCCTAGTGATACCAGCAAGTAAGGTAGTTTGGGTGAAAGGTTTTTGAATAATGTCGGCAAACTTGGCCTGCTGCTGTTCGGTATCGTCCAAGGTCATGTGCGCAGTCAGGGCGATGATGGGGAGTTTGCGATAGGTTTTACCTGCTTCACCATTGCGAATGGCAATAGCGCAGCTGTAGCCATCCATTACCGGCATTTGCAGATCCATCAGAATCACGTCGATGTCTTGCTGTTCTTGCAATATGGTTAACGCGTCTTTGCCGTGCCCAGCAAAATGGCAACGTGTAACGGCGTCATTCAGCTGCACCTTGATCAGCTCTTGATTGATAAAGTTATCTTCGACTACCAAGACCTTAAGCGGCTTGAGTAGCGCTTCATCAATGTAGGTATTAGGCACGATCATTTGTTCATCTTTGGCCTGCTTGAGCGGAATGCGCACACAAAATACGCTACCTTTATCCACGGTGGATTTGAAAGATATATCCCCTTGCATCTTCTCAAGTAGTAGGGCACAGATTGATAAGCCAAGTCCAGAACCGGTCTGTTCTCTGGTGATGCTTGTATCCACCTGACTAAAGGGTTTAAAAAGCTGTCCTTGGTCGGCTTCTTTGATGCCAATGCCGGTGTCTTCCACAGCGATTTGTAACTCAACGGTTTCAGGCGTATTGCCAAAGCGTTTGCCGATGTTGGCAATATGGGCCGTCAAGCTGACCTTTCCGCTTGGAGTAAATTTGACTGCATTATTTATTAGGTTGTTGATGAGTTGAATAATGCGGTGCTTGTCACCGATAAGGCAGGTATCGGGGGCAATATCGTAACGACAGTCGGTGATAATGTCCTTGTGCTGGCTAATTAGATCCAAGTATTTGTGCTGTGAGTTAAGCATATCGACGACGTTGAATGTTTTGCAATCCAAGCCGAACGATTGGGTTTGAAACTTGGCATAGTCGAGGATGTCGTTCACCGTGTGATGCAGGCTTTGCGAGCAGTAGTTGACCATATCCAGATAGCGCTTATCTTCAGACGCAGTATGTTGGGCAAGTTGTTCTACCGCGCCAACGATGCCGTTAATCGGGGTGCGTAATTCGTGACTAATCGCGTGCAAAAAACGATCTTTGGTAGCCAGCGCGTTGGTGGCTGCCTTGGCAGATTGCTGAGCTTTTACGCGCAGTTTGCGCTGAGTAGCAAGATGACGCTGGGCAATGAGATAGCGGGTAACGAACAGCATCAGCAACAGCGACGAGAACAATACAATGGCAATGCTAAATTCCAACGGATACACCTGCCAAATAGGAATAGGCTGATTGATAATGTGGCTGTTTGGGGGCAGCTGTGCGTGGTCGATTTGATGTGCTTTGAGCTCATTATAATCGAACATCCACTGACCCTTAGCTGTTGATGGCAAAAACTCCCCAGTCACAAAATAGGCGTTTAAACTGCTGATCATATTGTCAATGAGTTCCACTGGCAAAATCATGCTGCCACCGATGATCCCCTTGCCTAAGAAGATCTCCCAAAAAGAATAAATCGGCACATCAGTCCACGTTTTGGTTTGTTGTAACATCTGCGTGCCGTTGTACTGCACCCCTTCAAATTTTGCCTGAATGGGAAAATAAAACACGATGGCGTCATTGGGAAGTGCTTTGACTGCCTCCTGATATGCAGCATAGTCATTGTAGCGGATCACGTTGATGGCACGGTTGGGATATTGCTCGCGCAGCCCATTGAGCATATTTCGCTCATAATCAGCGTTAATAACCCGGGGCATTAAGATCAAATATATGGGGCGAAGGCGCGTGTGAAGCGCTAATAATGTATCAAAGGTCGCTTGGATATCGCTTAGCTGTACCGAACTAACATACTGCACATTGCCAGAGATAGGTACAAATTGCGAAGACAGCAGCAGCATAGGCGTCTGACCATAGTCACTGCCATACTCATCAAAATAACGATTGATTTGCATTGAATGGCCGATCACGGCATCAAATTGGCTTAAGTCGTATTTGGTGAGTAGGGTTTGATGAAAATCACCTAGCGTAATATTTACTTCTCTTTCGAGATACAAAAACTCGTAGTAAAAGCGATATTCGGGGAATTTTTGTTGGGTTTGGGCATACCCTTCGAGCAGTGATTTGGTCCATGGGATGTTGGGGCCAAAACCACTGAGCACTAGCACGTCTTTGTACTGGCCGTTAGTTAACGCAGGTGCCGCTTGTGACGGAGTATTATCTGCTTGTGCATAACTGGTGGCAAAGCTGGTATAAAAACAGCAAAGCATCAATGTAATCCGCCACCACGTCCGCATTTTTTGTCCTTGTTTACACAGCATAGACATCATCATTAATTAAAAGCATGATCTAATCGCACTAGTTAAAAACGAACAGTCGCACCCACATACCACTGTCTTACCCCGTCGTTGGCCAAACAATTACTGTTATAGCCTAACGTTTCGCTGGTACCAACGCGATAGCAGAAACGCTCGGCAAACAGGTTTTCGATGCCGGCATACCACTCCCATTCTTGCTCACCAATATCGCGCAGTGTCGTAAAGCGCAAATTGACTAGATCGTAGCTATCAATAAATTCCGCATCTAAAGTGGCGAAACTGCCATAACGTTCTCCTACATAACTATAGCCAATGTTGGCAGAATGTGTGCCAAAATCACTCGACCAGTTGTATGCAAGACTAACTGAGGCTGTTAAATTGGGGCTTTGCCCTAGCTCTTTGCCTTCTGTGATATTGGGTAAGCCTCCGTTATTGGTGATTTCTGTAGAGAGGGAGGCTACTTGTATATGCGTCTGCCAACTGTCACTTAACCATGTATCGACCGCAAGCTCTACGCCTGTTAACTGCGCATTGGGAATATTGACAAATGCCGGTAACCCCAACTCATCGGTGCCAAAGGTTTGCTTGTCCTGCCAGTCATAATAGAAGGCCGCTAGGGTGACTTGCGTATCGTCAAAGCTGCCCTTGAAGCCCACTTCCAATGCGTCGAGCTGTTCCGGAGCGACCGGGCTGTCAGCAGTTCCCGCAAATGCAGCAAGAGCACGAGTATCAAACGCACCGGCCATAAAACCGCGGCTTACCTGTACGTAAACCTGTTGGTTTGGCTCGATAAAATGCGATAAGCTGAGGTTAAACGCGGTCAAATCACTGGATAAACGCACCGGCGTCGTTAATTCACAGGGGAATCCGCCAATATTCGGAGGACATACACCGCTCGGTTGCTCGGTAATGGCCTCGAGTTCAGCGCGGTCGATGAATGCGCCAAGCGCGCGGGGAGTACCGCCAGGCGTGCCGTCTTCGGTGTTGGCAATCACACGGGTAATACTGTCGCCTGCTTGGTCATTTTGGGTATAGCGTAGGCCGGCATAGAGCAGCCAGTCCTCCGCGAGCAGATAGTGCAGGTCACCATAAATTGAAAGCACGTCAAAGTCCTGTTCAAGCGACACCGAGGGTACGACACCAAAGGGGGCGCCACCATCGTCATAGCGTTGAATAATGGTGCCCATGTAGCCAACGCGGTGTTGCCAATACGCCCCTAATTGCCAACGAGTATCCGCAGTTGGAGAAGAAGATACCCGCAGCTCTTGACTGATCTGTTCATTGTCCATAATTTGTCCCGGCATGAATGCCAGCCCGCTGGCCAAGCTGTTGATTGACTCCATGTAAGCTGATTTGACGGTATCAAGGCTAGTGATACTGTGTAGCTGCCATGTGTCAAAATCATGTGTCACACTTAACTTCCACTGGCTAGCATCGAGATAGGTCACATCCTCAGCAGCATCATAAGTTTGATAATATCCCGGTGCATCTGGCACCAGTGTTTGGCCGCCTGTAAATGGATTGATAGTGACACAATTACTACCGCTAAAGAAACCCCGGTTGGTGTTAATAGTATCGGGGCAGGTATAAGTAACATTGGGCGTGTCAATCACCCCGTCATTGATAATCGGATCATCGGCCGCCCACTGACCAACAAACAAAAACGGCACTTTTTGACTGTCATCACGGCTGTGCTGATAGGTTAATAACCACTGCTGACGTTCGCTGGGCTGATAGCTGAAATGTGCGCGCGCGGCAAAGCGGTCAATACCGCCTTGAGTGGTGTTACTATATAAGTTTTGCCAGACGCCGTCTTTGCGTTGCAGTTGTCCTGCGATACGCAGTGCCCATGTATCATTGGTTGAGATGTTGCCAATTAAAGTGATGTCGCGTTGTGCCTCGCGGCCCAAGGTCAAGCTGGACTGCCAGTAACTCGTGTCATGCTCAGGTTTATTGGTCACGAAATTGACTGCGCCCCCAGAAGCATTTAACCCATAGAGCGTGGACTGCGGACCGCGATGGACCTCAATACCCTGTAAGTCAAAAAACGCCAGCTTACTCGCATACGGCCCTATGACAGCCGTGTCGTCAATGATCTGCGCGATGGATTGATTGGCATTGATGTGCCAATTTTCTGAGCCCACTCCGCGTATGGACAATCCTGAGTTGACTGGTGAGCGGGCTTGTAAGGTGATATTGGTAGACGTATTGACCAAGTCGTTGGCCGAGCGTAGCTGCCATAATGACTGTGTCTCAACATCGACCACGTCGATGCTGCCGGCAAGTAGTAGCGGATTTTGACCTAAGCGTTTGCCACTAACTAGGATGGTTTCCACAGCATCAATGCTTTGAGTAGGATTGTTTTCAGAATTGACTTCAGTATTTACATTAGAATTGACTTCAGTATTTGCATGGATTACAGGACTGGCTAGCACCGTACTGGCGCATACACCCAACAACAGCTTCCGCATTTTGTCACAACACACGTAATATTAAACTATTTATAATATAGTCGATTACCTGCTTGGAAACCGTCTTTCCGGGCAGTGGTATGGTATTTTTATACTTTAGTATAGTCTCTAATACGTATGACTGTTGCTAGGGGGTTTCTTGACGGACTAGACCATGCTCAACCGCGTAGCGGATCATATCTGCTACAGTATCTAAGCCCAATTTAGCTTTGATGTTGCGCCGATGTGCATCGACTGTGCGGATGCTGATGTTGGTTTGCACGGCGATCTGCTTACTAGATAGCCCTTGGGCTAAGAATGACAGCACGGTTTGTTCGCGGGTAGTCAGTCGGACGGTGTCTTGCTGTACTGGTTTAGTCAGCAAAATTTTGGCGATGCTCGCACCAAAATAACGCTCGCCACTGGCCACTTTGACAATGGCTTCGTACACTTCTTCAGCGTCGGTGTTTTTGAGGATATAGCCAGAGGCACCTGCCTGCACGGCATTGGTAATATACTCTGCGTTATCGTGCATGCTAAAGATTAAAATTTTAGCCGCTGGCGCACTGTCCATAATTGCTTCGGTGGCGTCGATGCCGTTCAGGGCCGGCATCGAAATATCCATCATGATCACATCTGGCACTAGCTGCTCGGCCATAGCGATGGCCTCAAGGCCGTCTTTGGCCGTGCCCACGACATTGACGTCTTCATAAAATGCTAAACAGCTCATCACACCATCGCGCACCATGGGATGATCATCGACTAATAATACATTGATTGGTTGGCTCATGGGCGTCCTTGGGCTGATTCTTTGTGCTGAATGGTCGCAAAATTTTGGGCAAAGCTGCTCAACGGAATCGAGACCGCGATTTTGGTACCTTGCGCGCTTGAGTCTATCGTCAGCGTGCCTTGGTAATATTCTACACGTTCGGCGAGATTTTTTAAGCCAATCCCATGTGCCGCGGTGTTTTTTGTCGCGAAGCCCTGACCGTCATCGCTGATCACAAGCTGTAGGGCATAAGGCGTCATCTCTAGGTGGATAGTGACGTTACTCGCTTGTGCGTGCTTTTCCACATTGGTTAAACACTCTTGCACGGTGCGATATAAAGACGTATTGAGCTGTGGACTCAAGAGCTTGCGCACCTGTAATTTGCGCACGCTAACGACGATCTGAGTGCGTTCACTAAACTCCTCGGCTAGCGCTTCAATTGCTGCTGACAAGCCAAGTTCGTCTAATATTTGCGGGTGCAAATGATGTGAGATCCGGCGCACTTCGTCAATTGTCATATCCAGGCTATTGGAAGCCGCCATGAGCGCTTCGGGCGCACTTTGATGTGCTTTGCGCAGTGCCATACTGGTGGCGCTGAGTGAGTATTTTATCGAAACCAGCATTTGGATAATGCCATCGTGGAGTTCACGGGCAATGTGGCGTCGTTCATCCTCTTGCGAGGTAATGATTTTTTGCCCTAGGGCGGAAACCTTTTCTTCGCTCTCTTTCTTTTGTGAAAAACTAATCGCAAGAGCAACAAACAGTAATAAAATAATGGAAGTAATGGCAACAGCCAAAATGATCAGTCTGGTGCTTTGTACCTGGGTGTCAATTTCGAGCTGGATCTTGTTTAGCTGTGCATACACGTCATCGAGATAAACGCCGGTACCGACCATCCAGTCCCATTTGTCTAAATAGGTGGCGTAACTGAGTTTATCGGTGATCTCGGTAGTAGAGGGCTGTTGCCACTTGTAAAAGTGAAAGCCGCCGCCTTGTTGTGCCAGCTCAATCAGGATTTGAATGGTTTTGCTGCCGCTGGGATCGGTCAACTCCCAAAAGTTTTTGCCGATGCGCTCAGGTTGATGCGGCAACACAATGTTAGTGCCAAACTGATCGTAAGTAAAAAAATACCCGTCAATCCCATCGTACAGCATCCGCGTGAAGGTCTGCGCCGCGTGTTTTTGCGCCTCATCCTCGGACATGATATTCCCAAAATACACGTCATCAACTGCAGTCACTGCCAAGTTGGTGTAGTTTTTAAGCTCGCGTTTTTTTTGTTCAATTAAGAATGTTTCAAGTGCCTGCAGGTTTTGTTCCGACAGGTCCCGGTATTGCTGAGTCACTAGCGCATAGGTAAACACTGCGGTCACGGCGACTTGGATGATGATTAACCAAATATAACGAAACGAAAACATAGATCCTTCATGAACATAGCAATAAAAAATGTTAACAAAATGTTGAGTGGTGCAATTCTGCCAAAACTCTAGCCAAGTATCGCTAGACCTTGGTCGTAAGCATACCAAAAAACCAACTTAAGTGCAGGTCTAGGGCTGACAGATAATGGGCATTTGCGGGTGTGACTAGGTAGTTATACCTAGTCACTGTAGGTAGTTGTGCGAATAGCCAAGGCGTCTGAATTTGTTAAAATCTTGTTGTTTTTCCCCTAAAACAACATTTTAAAAAGGACACACACATGATCTTAAAGTCACTAGCAAAGTCGCTATTGGTCGTGAGCTTAGTGGTAAGCCCATTAGCCATGGCAAAAGAAAAAGTTTATCGTTGGAAACTCGCCGAAACATGGGGCCCTAACTTCCCAGTATTTGGTGATGCGACTAAAAACATGGCCAAAATGGTCAAAGAAATGTCCGATGGACGCTTAATCATTCGCATCGACTCGTCTAACAAGCACAAATCAGCGCTTGGTATTTTTGACTTCGTCAAGTCAGGTCAATACGAAATGGGTCACTCAGCCTCTTATTACTGGAAAGGCAAAGACATTGAAACTTTGTTCTTCACCACATTGCCGTTTGGCATGACCACTGCTGAGCAGTATGCGTGGTTCTATCACGGTGGCGGCATGGAGTTAATGAAAGAAACCTACGATAAGTACGGTATCCTTTCTTTCCCAGGCGGCAACACTGGCAACCAAATGGGTGGCTGGTTCCGTAAAGAAATCAATTCATTAGAAGACTTACAGGGTCTGAAAATGCGTATCCCTGGGTTTGCGGGTGAAGTCCTGGCAAAATTAGGTGCGAAGCCAACAAACATTCCTTCTGCAGAATTATATACTGCCCTTGAGCGCAACACGATTGACGCACTTGAGTGGGTGGGTCCTTCGTTAGACTTACGCATGGGCTTCCACAAGATTGCACCTTACTACTATACAGGTTGGCATGAGCCAGCGACTGAGCTGCAGTTTATGGTCAACGAAAAAGCGTTCAACAAGTTGCCAGAAGATTTGCAAGCAATCTTGGTCAATGCCATGAAACTTGCTGCATACGACATGTATACGCAATCTACGCATGAAAGTGCGGTTAACCTAGCGACGATTCAGCAGGACTATCCAAATGTCAAAATTCGTTCATTCCCTGAAGAAGTTATGAACGCAATCAAAGCTGAAAACGATAAGTTGCTAGTAGAATTTGCCAATGCCGATCCACAATCTAAGAAAATCTTAGATTCGATTGAGTCATACCGCAAAAAAGCGCGTCAGTGGACTAACTTCTCTGACCGTGCATATCTTGATAACTTTGATTCAAAATAATTTCTGAATCACATCTGACAAAGAGGCACCCGCCCGTGGCTGCCTCTTTTTTATGTTTGACAACACTACAGGCACAGAATGAAAGGTTTACATAGAGCACTCGGAAAATTCATCGATGCGATGGGCAACGTGTGCGTTCTGTTGATGATACTAATGGTGCTAAACGTCTTTTATGACGTATTAATGCGCTACTTTTTTAACAACGTCAGTATTGGCATGCAGGAGCTTGAGTGGCATTTATTTGCGGCCATGTTCATGTTTGGCATCGGTTATACACTCAAAGAAGATGCTCACGTACGCGTTGATATTTTTTATGAAAAATGGCTGCCGCACACGCAGGCCAAAATGAACATCGTGTGTGCCACCGTATTGGCACTACCCATCGCCGCTATCATCGCGTATTACGGCTACGGCTACGCACTGGATGCATATGAGATGATGGAAGGCAGTCCCGATCCCGGTGGCTTGCCCTATCGCTGGATTATTCGGTCGGTGATCCCCTTATCTAATTTGTTTTTAATCTTGTGCATAGTACACAGTATTCTAGAAAATATTCTCGTGTTGGGGCGTCCAAACGTGCATCACGATCACATTCACAACGAGGGCGTGTAAGTGGAAGAATTAATCGGTATTATTTTATTCTTTGTCGCGCTTGTGCTGTTGTTCATGGGCTACTATGTGGCCTTTACTTTTGCCGGTGTGTCGGTCATTGTCGGGGTGTTTTTCTTAGGTATTGATCTGTTTGAGTTCATGCCTTATCGCATCATGTCGATCATGGAAAATACCACGCTTATGGCCATCCCTATGTTTATATTTATGGGGATAGTGCTGCAAAAAACCGGATTAGCCGAGCGTTTGCTCGAATCCTCTGCGAAGCTCTTTGGCAGTATGTCAGGTGGTGTGGCGATTTCCACCATTGTCGTTGGCGCGTTGTTAGCCGCATCGACCGGGGTAGTGGGTGCGTCAGTGGTGGCAATGGGCGTGATTTCACTGCCCGTGATGCTCAAGAATAACTACCACCAGCCAACGGCGGCGGGTGTGATATGTGCGTCGGGTACTTTAGGGCAAATTATTCCGCCCTCCATTATCTTGATCATCCTTGGCGATGTGATGGGCATTGCGGTAGGTGATCTATTCAAGGCGGCGGTCATTCCTGGGGTAATGCTGATTGGCGCGTATGTGCTGTATATCGTCATTTTGAGTAAAGCACGCCCTGATTATTGCCCACCCATTCCCGTTACGGAAGACAAGGCGACTATTCTCAAGCAAGCGGCAAAAGATATCGTGCCGCCGATGATTTTGATTGTGGCGGTATTGGGTTCTATTTTTGGTGGGATTGCCACCCCTACTGAGTCTTCTGCGATTGGTGCAGTGGGGGCGCTGATCTTAGCGCAGTTTTACGGTGGCCTAGATATCCGTACCATTATCGGCGTGTCCAAAGAGTCGGTCAAAGTATCCTCCATGATCTTTGCGGTACTGATTGGCGCGACAGCATTCTCTATGGTGTTTAGTTATTCGGGAGCCGAATATCTGGTCGAAGAATTTTTCCTCGATCTGCCCGGTGAAAAGTGGACCTTTATCATCATTGTGATGGTGGCAATTTTGATTTTGGGCTTCTTTATCGACTTTATCGAGATTGCCTTTTTGGTCGTACCGATTATTACGCCGGTGGCCATGGCCTTGGATATTGACTTGGTATGGTTTGCGATCTTGATCTCGATGAACTTGCAGACCTCGTTCTTGTCCCCGCCCTTTGGGTTTAGTCTCTTCTATCTCAAAGGCGTGGCGCCTAAATCAATGAAAACAACGACTATCTACAAAGGTGCGGTGCCCTTCATCTGCCTGCAGGTGGCGGTACTCGCCTTGATTGTCGCATTCCCGGATACCTTCATTGTGTTATAAATGATGTTAATGTCAGTGTGTTAGTAGGGGCCGTGCTGGGTAACAGTGCGGCCTTTTTTTTACTTAAACGGGTTAATCAGTTTTACTTCGTTATCAAATTGCTGGAAATCATTTACGTTTCTAGTAACGATAACCGCGTTGTGCTCTAGCGCATTTGCTACAAGTAAGGTATCAATTACTGGTGCTGGTTGCCCAATATGTTCTGCAGTAGCTGATAACCTTGCCCAGTTCTCAAAAGTGACTTTGCCAAACTCAAGCGTTCGATATGCAAAACGTCCATTGACGTGTTTGATCCATTGCTCAAGTTGTCGTGTTCTTGCGTTGTTGAATTTAAGCCTATGGCGATATAAGCCTTTACTTAATTCTGCCAAAACCAGTGTGTTTAGAAACAGATATTGTTCAGGCTGTACGGTAAACCATTGAATGACAGAATGCGCCGGTTTTGCTTTAATTAGTTCGGAAATTACGCAGGTATCCAGTAAATATTTCATAGTTCAAATGCACGGCCTGATTCTTTGCTACGTTCGAAAAGCGCTTCATCTTCATCCAAAATAGGTACACATAGTTGCTCAAGTAATGTTGACTGATTGCCAATGAGTTGTTGATATTCATCAGCAGATAAAATGACTGCGGCAGTTTTGCCGTGTAGCGTAATCACTTGGTGTGTTCCTGATTGTGCTTGCTTGATCAGTTGGCTCAACTTATTCTTTGCTTCTTGCAATTGCCATATGTTTGAAGAATGCATGCTAAGTAACTCAATTTTTCTAGACAGTCTAGACATATTAGTTTGTTTCATGATGTTTTTCCACTCAACTGGTTGTATAAAATTGTAATCGATTTCTTAGATAAAATATCACTGTCCAAAAGGACATAAAGAAGACGTAAAACGCACCAAAGCACTAATGACAAGGCACTTTATTTGGATTATGCTAGCGCCAAATTTTAATGGTGTTTACTGGAAGACTAAGCCATGCCTGAAGCAATTATGGGGCCCTTAACGCGCTTGCGCGACAATAAAATTTTTGAGATGTCGGTCGTTGCCGTCATCATTATCTCGGCGCTCGAAATTGGTGCAAAGACCTTTACGCTGAACGACTCGGCGTTATCCGTCACCAAAATTCTCGATTGGTTTATCACGATATTTTTCTTATTTGAAATTGCGCTGCGCTTTATTACCGATGAGGACAAAAAATACTTCTTCAAAAAAGGCTGGAATATCTTTGATTCACTGGTGGTGGCGGTTAGCCTGATCCCTGTCGATGATTCAGAAATGGCGCTGTTGGCGCGTTTGGTTAGGATCTTTCGGGTCTTGCGGATGATCAGTGTGGTGCCCGAATTGCGCGTGCTAATTAACTCGCTGCTGCGCGCTATGCCGCAGCTGTTCTATGTGCTGCTGCTGATGTTTATCATCTTTTATATTTATGCTGCGATTGGCAGCTATATCTTTGAAGCAATTAATCCCGTGCTGTGGGGCGATATTGCGATATCCATGTT
>CAZLGJ010000090.1:0-12431 GCA_964559075.1 uncultured Glaciecola sp. | reverse complement strand
GGTGAAAGGATTAAATATCCGAAAATACGGCGAGGCATCGGCGCCGCTGCCGGCAACCCATTGCCAGCCTGCCGCATTACTGGCCGGATCCGCGTCCACTAACGTATCCCAAAACCACTGCTCGCCCTGCGTCCAGTTTATAAGCAAATGCTTGATCAAAAAACTGGCCGTAATCATGCGAACCCGATTATGTTGCCAGCCGGTCGCATAAAGCTCGCGCATGCCGGCATCCACCATGGGATAGCCGGTATTGCCATTGACCCAGCGCTGCCACACCTTGGCGATGTGTTTACCGGTTGGGGCTTTGTCTTGAATACCGCGATGGATAAACATTTTATGACCATATTTGGCCAACTGCCATTGGAAAAACTCACGCCACAACAACTCAAAAAATAGCCAGTACGTCGATTCATTTGCCTCAACATCAGCTTCAAAGCGTTTAATTGCAGCATAGACTTCTCGTGCAGAAATACACCCATGTGCTAACCATGCAGATAACTTGCTCGAAAAATCCCAGCCATCTAGGCCATTGCGCGTTTCTTTGTAGCGCAAAATAGCCTGTGAATCTTGCAAATAGAACTGCAATTGAGCATGTGCAGCACTCGCACCACCTTGAAGGTGCGCTACAATTGCGTAAGAGTCATCAAGTTTAGCAACTTCTGGAAAATCACTCGACCATGAAGACGCTGCATCTATTGGGGCAGGTAAGTGAGTTAACGGGCTCAAAGGCGCCTCGACCTCGCAGAACTTTTCGACCTTTTTACGAAACGGCGTAAAGTGGTCTGGCATTTCCTTGAGACTAAATGGCAAGTCTTTCATTTGATAAAGCGTATGGCTATTGCCAGTAACAAATCCGCACTCGGGCAACAGATGACGCAAGGAACGCCACTGACGCTGTTCATTGACGCCGGGATAGCTATGCTTTCCAATTACGGCGATATCGTGTTGGGCAACCAGTGACGCGATGACGGTGGCTGGGTCGCCCACATACACATGCAGTGTTTGCCCAAGCTTTGCTAATTGATTTTCAAGGTCGTGTAAACTTTCAGCAATAAAACGCAGCCGATGATCGCCGATAGCGCTTAGGCCGTAGTTATTAGTGTTTAGCCACTGGTCATCGAGAATATAAACGCAGTGTAAAGTGGATACAGTATTTGCAATTGCGTGAAACGCTGCATTGTCATTGATTCTAAGGTCGTGTTGAAACCAGTAAAGGCCGTTAGCCATCGTACTTTTTTCCGTTATTTAAATTTTTGTATTTTTACTGATGTTGTGACGATTAAGTTCACACACATTTCGTTATCACAGGTAGCATTATGTCCAACAATAATAAGACAGAGCATTCAGAAATTGCCATTCATTGGTTTCGCCAAGATCTGCGCTTAGCAGATAACCCCGCACTGACTGCAGCAGTGAAAAATGGCACAGTGTTGCCGGTATTTATCATGGCTGATAATACGCCTGAACAAGCACAATATGGGGGAGCCTCAAAATGGTGGTTACATCATGCACTAGAAGCACTTGATGCTGCACTAGATGGACACTTGCACATATATCGCGGTGACCCATGTGAAATTTTACAACGACTATGTGAACAACATCAGATCAACACGGTAGTGTGGAATCGCAATTATGAGCCTTGGCAAATTGACCGTGATACACAAATCAAAACAGTCTTAAAACAACAAGACGTTGAGGTGCGCAGCTTTAATGGTCATCTTTTGTGGGAGCCGATGCAGGTACTCAAAAAAGATCAAACGCCATACAAGGTCTTTACACCATACTATCGCAAGGGGTGTTTGGCTCAATCGGAGCCACGTTTTCCACTGCCGATCCCAGAGTTAACATTTGCCACTATTGACGACACATCAGAGACTGTCGAGTTAGATGAACTAGGCTTACTGCCCACGATTGCTTGGGATACCCACATTCAAGCACAATGGCAACCGGGTGCAGAAGGTGCCAAAACTCGTTTAGCGAGATTTATTAATGAGGCATCGCATGCTTATCAAGATGCGCGAAATCAACCTGCTGTATCAGGGACTTCGCAACTTTCCCCGCATTTGCATTTTGGCGAGATCTCCGTCAATCAAGTGTGGTATGCACTAAAAGACGCTTACAGTGATGATCCTGAAAATCCGCACCTTGATACGTTTTTAAGTGAGCTGGGCTGGCGTGAGTTCAGCCATTATTTATTGTTTCATTTTCCGCAGATTGAACGCGATAATTTTAACCCCAAATTTGACGCCTTCCCTTGGCGAGAGGATGAGGCGGCGCTCAAAGCATGGCAGAGCGGACAAACGGGGGTACCCATTGTCGATGCCGGAATGCGCGAATTATGGCAAACCGGCTATATGCATAACCGCGTGCGGATGATTGTCGGGTCGTTTTTAGTGAAGAACCTATTGTTGGACTGGCGTCATGGCGAACGCTGGTTTTGGGATTGTTTACTCGACGCTGACATGGCTGCAAACAGTGCCTCATGGCAGTGGGTTGCGGGTAGTGGCGCCGATGCAGCGCCGTACTTTAGGGTGTTTAATCCAGTGTTACAGGGCGAAAAATTTGATAAACAAGGCGAATATGTTAAACGCTACTGCCCGGAGCTTGCGTTGTTGCCGCCAAAGTATATTCACCAGCCCTGGGCAGCACCTGACAATATTTTGCGTGCATGCAAAATCACCCTTGGTAAGGAGTACCCCAAACCCATTGTCGAGCTGAAAGCATCGCGTGAGCGGGCGTTAGCTGCCTTTCAACAGCTTAAGGCAGTATCATCATGAGCGCATTACGATTAATTCTTGCTGATCAACTCACCCATCATGTGAGCGCGCTCGAAGGCATTGATGCACAAGCGGATGTTATTTTAATGGCTGAAGTACGCAGTGAAGCGACCTATGTCAAACATCACAAAAAGAAAATCGCTTATCTGTTTAGCGCGATGCGGCACTTTGCCGCGGAGTTACGCGAACAAGGTTATCGCGTGCACTACACACAATACAATGATGAGGATAACGCCGGTTCATTGGCGGCAGAGGTTGAACAGCGTCTCAAACAATATGACTGTACCGAGGTCGTGACGACGTTTCCCGGAGAATATCGCGTCTTGGCAGACATGCAAAGTTGGGCAAAGAGGCTAGATGTGCCGGTGGATATACGACAGGATCATCGCTTTATTGCCACTATTGAAGATTTTGCTAGCTGGGCAAAAGGTAAAAAACAGCTGCGTATGGAGTTTTTTTATCGCGAGATGCGCAAGAAGCTTAATAGCTTGATGACGCTTGACGGGCAACCCGAGGGCGGGAAGTGGAATTACGATGCGCAAAATCGCAAAAGCCTGCCCAAAAAGATCACCGTGCCCGCGCATACGCAGTTTGCCCCTGATGCCATTACAGAAGAAGTGCTCGAGCTAGTTGCAGGCGAGTTTGACGATCACTTTGGTTCACTTGAGCATTTTCACTACGGGGTCACGCGTAAGCAGGCACTAAAAGTACTAGAGGTATTTATTGCTGAGCGCTTGGCTGATTTTGGTGATTATCAAGACGCCATGGCGCAAGGAGAGCCTTGGATGTTTCATTCGCACATTGCGCTGTATCTCAATTCAGGTCTGTTAACGCCCGATGAGATTGTTCAAGCGGTTGAAGCCGAGTACCACGCTGGCAATGCGCCGCTGAATGCCGTGGAAGGCTTTATTCGACAAGTCATTGGCTGGCGTGAATATGTGCGTGGGTTATATTGGCTGAAGATGCCAGGCTATGAACAAGAGAATTTTTTAAACGCGACACGTGCGCTGCCGGAGTTCTACTGGACGGCGCAGACCGATATGAATTGCCTGCGACAATGTGTCCAAGAAACCTCAGATAATGCTTATGCTCATCATATTCAAAGGCTGATGGTGTTGGGCAATTTTGCGCTGCTTGCAGGTATTGCGCCAGAGGAAGTCAACAACTGGTATTTGTTGGTTTATGCCGATGCCTATGAATGGGTAGAATTGCCGAATGTGTCTGGCATGGTGCTATTTGCCGATGGTGGGGTGTTAGCCTCTAAACCTTATGCAGCAAGCGGTGCTTACATCAACAAGATGTCTAATTACTGTCAGCAGTGCAAATACGATGTCAAAGCCAAAAACGGGGCAGGGGCCTGTCCGTTCAATTATTTGTATTGGGACTTTTTACTGCGCAATCGCGAGGTGCTAAAGGGCAATCACCGCATGGGGATGATTTACAACACCTTAAATAAAATGAGCGATGAGAAAATTCAAGCGGTGCAACAAGACAGTGACGTGTTTTTCTTGAAACTAGAAAATGGCGACACGGTTTAGGCTATGGCAAAACGCACGCAAAAAGCCAAAAAATCAGTCAAAAAAAGTGATTTACCCAGCAAGATTTGTCCTGTGTGCGAACGCCCTTTTACCTGGCGAAAAAAATGGGAGCGCGATTGGGACCAAGTGAAATATTGTTCTAAGCGCTGTATGGGGGAGCGTAAGCGATTGTAAATCCGACTAAAATATCCTAATTTCGGCCGATAATAATCTACAGGGATACACCAGATAATACCGATACAAGGAGCAGCATGGACGACGACTCTCAGCAGTGGCAGGGCGCGGATTTACCTCTTAATGAAGCAGAACGAATTACAGAACTCTATGAATTGCAGTTGCTCGATACGCCAACAGATCCCAATTTTGATCGTCTAACCGCGCTTGCTGCGGATATTGTGGGCGGGCATTGTTTAGTCAGCTTGGTCGATAGTGACCGTCAGTGGTTTAAATCCAGCACCTGTCATGCAATGACGCAGACCCCTAGACATATGTCATTTTGTGCCTTTTTGGTTGCAGAGCCTCAGCGCACATCACTGGTAGTGAATGACACTGTGCATGACGATACTTTTCAGCACAATCCACTAGTCACTGCTGCTGAAAATCCTATTCGCAGCTATGCGGGGGTACCGTTACATGGTCCTAAAGGCGCATTGTTAGGAACGGTGTGCATGTTCCGCAGTACACAAAAAGACTTTACCGAGCAGGATGTACATGTCCTGCACTGCATTGCTAAACAGGCTGAACAAGCTATTGCTCAGCGATATCAAGCGCAACAACAAGCTGAAAAAGACATTCAACACCAACTCTTTGATCATCAAACTCAGCTACCCAACTATGAATACTTCATAGCTAAGCTCGACTCAATACAAACTTCACAGCAGCACGACGGGCATGTAGTCGCCATCAATATTCAGCGCTATCACTATATGCACTCAGTCTACTCCACCGATTTGATGCATTGTCTCTTAATGATTATTATCCAGCGTCTACAGGTCGTATTGCCTAAATCTGCGGTGTTAGCACGTCATTCTGAAGATATGTTTTTATTATTTGTGCCCGCCCAGCAGATTGCGATTGAAGATATGTTGCTGTTGATAAGAGACAGTTTTGAAGATGCAGTGCATTTTGACAACAAAGCTATTTTTACCAGTGTCAAACTGGGCGTATCGACCCCATTGGCGCCTCAAATAACGGCTCAAGAGGTGACCACGCAAGCAATTGATACTTGTGAGCAATCGCATCATCAGACCATTGCACATTTTCAGTCCGAGCACATGCAAAACCAATGGGCCCAAAAGGCAATCGAAATCGAACACGAGCTGCACATGGCTATCAAACAAAATGCCTTCACCTTAGTGTACCAGCCGATTGTAGAGAGTTATTCTGAGGCTGTAATTGGTGTGGAAGCCTTGGTGCGCTGGCGCTGGAAACCCAATGAGTATTTGTCACCAGCTGAGTTTATTCCCATTGCTGAAGATGCTGGGTTGATTTTACCGCTGAGCCAGTGGATCCTCAAAACTGCTTGTGTGGAATTTGCTGCTATGCAACGCGTCATCGGCTATCCGTTGTTTTTGTCGGTAAATATCAGTGCCAGCGAGTTACGTAATGAAGACATCATTAACGATATTAAACACTGTTTGAACACGGCTAACATGGAAAGCGCCCAGCTGCAGCTCGAAATCACCGAGCACACCCTAATGGGTGATTTAGCGGTTAGCCGCAAGATTTTAAATCGTTTGCAGCGCATGGGAGTGCGCATTGCATTAGATGATTTTGGCACGGGGCACTCATCTTTGCAGTACCTGCAAGAGCTACCGATCGATGCCATCAAAATCGATCGTAGTTTTATTCACAAACTTAATCCGTCTCAGTCTCCATCGCCAGTGCTCAAAGCCATCATTGCTGTGGGACATGAACTGGGGATCAGCTTAACCGCAGAAGGAATTGAAACCCAAGCGCAGGCGGAGTTTATTAAACAACAGCACATCAGCTGCGGTCAGGGCTATTATTTTAGTAAACCCAAGTGTATCGGGGATGTCATGGAAGAGCTAGGGCAGTTGACTTGCTAGTCGTCATGCGTTAGTTGGTTGAGTGCCTACTGATTTGAAGACGAAGCGTGGTCAAATAGCATATTGTCCCGATCCTCTTTGGCTTTATTGAGTCTTGCTTTGACCAAGTCTAAGAAGATATTGATTTCATCAATAGTCTGCGGGCGCTGCGAGACATGACCAATAGAAACCGAGACAAAGGGCGATAACGGTGATACATCATTGGGCAACAGTGCCTGATTCAACATGTTTTGCAGGGATTTTATTTTACTTTGCACCCCGCGTTCATCACATGCAGGTAACAGTACATAAAAATCATCGCGACGCGCTCTTACGACCAAATCATCTTTGCGGAATATCAGCGACTGGGCCATGACCAATAGCATACGCAAACAGTGATATGCATGATCTTTTCCAGAGTGTGACTGCATCAAGGCAAAATAATCAATGTTGATATACAGCATCGATATTGGCTCGTTTACTTTTATACATTCCACCCACATACGTGACAAATGATGCATAAACTGTTGTTTGTTGGCCATCGCGGTTGCATCATCTAGCGAAAACAAATTCAGTGAAAAGCGCAGCGGTTTTTGTTCGGTCACAAGGGCGTGCACGCGATTTTCAATGAAGGCATTACTGACGGGTTTGACAATCACATCCATCAAGGGAAACAGCTGAATATGAGCAATGTATTCCTCGACACTATCAATGTGTGAGATCACAAACACTGGCGGTAGGAGGCGCATGCCGGACAATTGTTTTTTGAGCAGCGGCAAATCTATAATGCGCTCTCGTATCGGCAACAAATCAATGACGATTATTTGTACGGGATATAACGCGATATTATCCTTCGCAATATCACTTTGACGCGATACCAAAAGAACATCGAACATTTTGCTCAATGAGAACTTTTTGACTTTGCTCTGCACGGGGTCATTGTCGATCAACAGTAGTCGAGGTTTCATATATCCATATATGCATTTTCTTGTGTGCTTTTAAGCGTAAACCATGACTGAATATTTGCCACTGGCAAATAGAACTAATTAATCGAACTATCGTGAATGAATAATTATAAGGACAAGACTCCTCATTCAACTTTGCGATCTTTACCCGAAGAAGCGCGTTTCTTGCGTTCTACCTGCACATAGACAGTATCAGTAGTGGCGCTGCTGGCGTGGCCTAAATCTTCAGACAAATCTTTTAGCGGCCGGTCGCGTTCAATTTCCATGCTTGCCCCGGTGTGACGCAAATAATGCGTGCTGGCTTCTTTGAGTTTTTGCGCCGCGATTAAACCTTGTTCTGACTTCATTTTATCAAATGCGTTATCAAAGACGCTCTGCACTAAACGGGCAATTTGACGTGAAGTTAAACCACCGCGACCGCGAATTTTTTCAACCAAAATACTTTGTTCACCTTTAGCTGGGTAAGGCGATAAACCGCGCCATTGACGATAACGAGACAAAAACGGTAAATAGCCTTGCGGAACCGTAATATCGCGGATTTTTTTGCCTTTACCATAGGCTTTAAACCACCAATTATTGTCCTCATCGGTCCAAAAATGGCTCATTAACGGCGTCCAATCGTTGCGCTCTGACAGCTCTGAAAGGCGTAAAAACAAAGTTTTCATCGTCGCAATGATAAACAAATTACGCTCATTAAGCGGATCGTCGTCTGCCATTTCTACCGCGGTATCTAACAAGTATTGCCACTGATGCTCGGTCAATCGGCTGACGGTTTTGACCTGACTGTCCTTGATAAGATGCTTACAATCGCGCTTAGCTAAAGGCACCGGGTTGCCAAAACACAATTCTTCATCGACCAAATGGCGATAAAACGCACTGAGCGCCACAAATGTCGATTGCAGGGTTTGCATCGAGGGTCGGTATTTTTTTGGGTCAAGCTTGCGGTCTTTGTCGTATTTGGGCGCACTTAAGCGAAAAGGCCGCCATTGGTCATTAGAGACAAAAACACCGTCATTTAAGACAAAGCGATCTTGCAGTTTGTCACTAATCCAAGTGACAGGTGGCGCCACACAAAAATCAATGTAGCGCAAAATGTCAGCTTTGCGTAAGTTATCCAGCGGCTGCTTTTCAACATAAAACACCCAGAGTAGGAATTTTTCAACGTCGTTGCGAAAACGCACATAGGTGTGTTCGGATTTGTTGCGGCCAATGTATAACAAAAAATCCTTGGCCCAATCCCAGTGGGTTTTCATCCAGTGCGGCTGCTTATCAAAGTAAGCCTTAAGTTTTGGGTAATCATCAAAGCTAAACGACTTAAGTTCAGCGTAAGTTGGGAATAAAGCTGATTTTATTTTGGCCATAATCAATCAGGATTGTTTGCAAGAACAACAGTATAAAAGAAGATTTCAGCTATGTCTAATACTAAAGAGTATTAGACATAGTGACTTATAATTTAATGCAACTCTGCTTATTGTTGAATACATCACATATAACAAACTAAGTATCTTGAATATTGTAAAAACATTGTTAATATTAAAATAAGTCCCTCTATTAAGGTATCCTCATGTTCAATATTCATGTAGAGCGCACTATTCATAAGCCGATCGAACAGGTATTTGCAATTTTGTCCGATCACGAGCGCTACGCCCAATTTCCGGTGTGTGATGAAGCATTTTTGCTGTTGCATGGACAACATCACAAAAACGGCGATGGTGCATTACGCATGGTGAGACTGGGGCGCATCGTATTTGAAGAGCGCATTTATGATTATTGCGAGCCCACCGGCTTTAAATATCAGATCATCAAATCTCAACCATTTAAAGTCGAACATCGCGTTGGCGAATTGGAATTACAAAGCGTACATGGTGGCACCCATGTCGTTTGGCGTTCACAGGGTCAGGTGCCTAATTTACTTTTTGGTTGGTTTATTGAACGAAAAATTGAGCGCGATGGTGCCAAAGGGTTCGGTGCAATCCTCAAATATATCGAGAATTTACCTGAACAAGCATCCCAAACTGCCCCTGTCAAAGACCAAGCCATCGCTTAGTCATTGACTAATAGGTCAATTAATCACTATAGCCAGGCGCAATCGCTAGGTTTTCTGCGCCCATTAAGGTCTGCCTGTTGCGTAGGTGCAGCTGAAATTCAGCACCGCGCAGTTCAGCATGTTCTGAACAGTCAACGTTCCAGCGACGCAATAAATAACCCGCCAGCGCTGCGCGCGTTTCAATATTGAGGACGCCGTCTTGCATGGCATAATCTAGCTCGATGGCGGTCGGAAATTCGACATTGTGTGGATGCGGTGAGAGCTGCAATACCAGAGTACGGTTCCATTGATGATCACTGGCTTGCGTTTCATGCTCGAGCACTGCCCTACTCACCTTGTTGACTTGACTGATGCGCGTTAACACAAAATCGCGAAAGCTCTCTGTCTTGCAATCGTAACCGCGCACATGCCAGCGTAAACCATTATCGACAATCGCGTGCGGAATAAACTCACGACCATGACTGCCACTTGAGAGTGACGTGTAAATCATGCTCACTGGATGCCTATTCAGGATCGCTTGCGTGATATGCGCGACTATAAAAATATCTGGAACATTTAGCTGCGCGGGCGCAATGACAGGAAACTGAATATCCCCAATCGCATCGGTGCCGTCACTAATGGCATGCGCCAGTTTAATCAAAGTATGCTGCGGATGGTGTTCAAATAGCGGACGAAATGTTTGCGACTGATAGTAGCGCTTGCGCCTAGTATCGTATGTGATGTTTTCCGGTGCTAGCTGTCGATACAGACCAAAATCTCGGGTACCGGCTGATAACCCCACCTCAAAACGTTCTATCACATCGTTGCGTGACAAATGACCACGGAATAACAAACAAAAATCAATATAAGCTAAGCGTTGGCGCTGGGCAAACCCTACTTCTTGTAAAGCAGTATCAATAGTCATTGTGGTCTGGGGTATCCTGTTGCATGTCGATGAGGGTTTTGTCGTTTTAAACACTATGATTTAAGCCATATGTCTTTGCCGATATTGTAGACAATCAAAGCGCCTAAAACTAGTTAAACATTTTGTGACGCTTTACGATATATACATTGAATATACACTATTAGTGAAATGCTGCTGGCAAGGAAAGCCACTTCTATAATGCAGATATGATACAGATGGATAAAATATGGAAATTGAAGACATCGAAACCCTCGTTACCACTCACAGTCGACTGGCGCTCAGCGCACAGCAAGACATCCAACAGTATAAAGAGTCAGTGAAAGCAACGGTGCTGGCTAGCTACATGCAAAGCGTCAGGCTTGATTATATGTTGTTTAAATCTGAAATTTATCAAATTATTTTCCACTTTCAAGTCGATGCAGCGACCGCACTGATTGACCAAGTTCAAAGCCAACGCTACCCTTGGACGCTGCATCGCTACTCCCACTTACTCAAGGACCACCCTCTTGCGGAAGACCTTTTTTTGTTGCACAACGTGATCGTTGATTATGCACTAAATGGTTTAAAAGCCTGCATCCATCAAGAAGTGTCATACGCGCAAGCACAGTTTGATGCGATGCAAGAAGCCACCATCCGCTTAGCAAAGCTCGTTAAAGCGTCTTTCTGAGAGTAACCGTATATTGGTTTTGCTTAGCCACCTCTTTAGTATTAGGAAATTTTCCCAAGCGCAACTATCCTATTGATTTTATTTGTTTTTAATCCCCTTGCGGACGCGACAAGTGACTTGAACCGTCTACACACTTAGGTTACGTTGTCGGCAAAATGGTTGTTAGACCTATCACTTAGGTGCTACACACTAATAACGGCAAGGAACTTCTGCAATGCAATCTACGATACTTACTGTGATCACTTTGGTAGTATTGAGTACCTGGTCTTCATACTTATACGCAAAAGATACCACGATCAAGGTCGGAGTGTTGCAGTTCGGTACTATCAACTGGGAGATGAGTCTCATCCAGCAGATGAAACTTGATGCTAAACATGGTTTCACCTTAGAAGTCGTGCCGGTAGCAAGTAAAAATGCCGCAGCGGTCGCCCTACAAGCCGGTGCAGTGGACGTTATTTTAACTGATATCTTTTGGGTCTTGCATCAATACAACGCTGGCAAAGACTACGTAATCATGCCAACGCATAAAGCCACTGGCGGTATTTACGCGCGCGCTCAAAGCGCAGATTCTTTTTCTTTAAATGATTTATCCGGCCGCAGACTTGGCGTGGCCGGGGGCAGCACCGACAAAAACTATATTATCTTAAATGCGTTTGCCAAAGCAGAAGACACCTCTCTTGCAAATGTCGATGTAAAATTCGCAGCCCCTCCTTTGCTCAAGCGCATGCTTGAACAAGAGCAAATTGACTATAGTATTAATTTTTGGCACTACAACGCTCGCCTAGCCGCTCAAGGATTTGTCAATGTATTACCTCTTACCACCATGCTAGAGCGGCTTGATATCAACACCGATGTTCCCTTGCTCGGCTGGGTGGCAAGTGCAGCGTGGCTGGCGCAAAATAATCATATTTTTTCTGGATTTGTCGCCGCTTCAGCCGCTGCAAAACAACGCTTAGTCAAAGATCAATCGGCTTGGGAGGCCGTGCGTCACCTGACAAAAGCTGAATCCAATGAGATTTTTGCATCCTTAATTGCCCATTACCCACAAACACTATTAACGTCATTTGATCGTAGCAATCAACAAGCGTTTGCTAGCCTAGTGAGCCGTTTGGCCGATGCGCAGCAAGTTGCCTTTTTAGGTGAAATCACGCATATTCCACAAGACATCTACTGGCAATCAGCAATCGGAGTATGGGAGCAACGTGGTAACAACCCCTAAGGAACATCTCAAGCGTTTTTTTGGTCGTGAAGCAGGCATTCGTTTGGCTGTCATCTGTGGGCTGCTGTTGTGTTGGCAACTCGTCACGACGCTGTTTGATATCGCCGATTTACCTAGCCCACTAACTGTGGCAGAAAGCTTTGCGTGGCATGTCACTCAAGGCACATTGCCCAGTGATCTAGCAGTCACACTATCTCGGGTCTTAATTAGTTTTAGTTTAGCTATGTTACTCGGCTGTCTAATTGGCATATTGATGGGGGCCAACG
>CAZLGJ010000089.1:9804-12570 GCA_964559075.1 uncultured Glaciecola sp. | reverse complement strand
ATCCTGCTTTTTCTGACCCATAACTGCATCTCCTGCAAACCGGAATAAATATTCGTACTCCTCCTAACGTCCGTTTTTATTATTGTTTGGGCAAAAATTTGAGTGGATCGAGGGATTTCCCCTTGAAGCGGATCTCAAATCGCAACTTTGCCTCGGTCGTCCCGGAGTTACCCATTTCTGCGATCATTTCACCCGCCTTGACAAATTGGCGTTCGTCTACCAAAATTTTACTATTGTGCGCATAGGCACTCAAATAATTATCGGTATGTTTGATGATCACAAGGTTTCCATAACCTCTGAGTGCATTGCCGACATAGACGACTTTGCCCTCAGCTGCTGAGACGACCGGGGTACCAATGGTGTTTGCGATGAGCAGACCACTATTCCCCGCTTCAGCGGTTGAAAACTTACCAACAACATTTCCCGTTGTTGGCCACACCCAGCGTTTTACGCGTGGGGGTAGTGTAGTAAGTGCGACGGTAGATTTTTTACCGTCTTGATTACTACGATACACCTGTGTTTGTTTTGACGCAACCGTATTTTTTGACGTAGGTTTTGGAGTTGTTACAACAACATCTCTGTTATCGGCCTTAACGTCTTCTTGTTTAAGCAGTTTCTGCGAAAGTTTTAATTTTTGTCCCGCCAAAATATTATAAGGTTCAGATAATCCGTTAATATTGGCAAGCGTTTGATAGTCACGACCATAGAGCCAAGCGATCCCATAGAGAGTCTCGCCGCTTTGGACTTCGTGGAACATTAAATCGCGATTGTCCGCGCTGATGGGCGGCGTAGTATCAATTACCGTAACGGGTGCGGGCACGCTGCGCTGTGCGCAAGCACTTAACCATAGCACCAGGACAATCGAAACAATTAAACGATACGATAAAACAATTTTGTGGTTAGCCATATATCAAGTACAAAACAACTGCTAAAACGATCACCGTCCATCCCAAAAACTCCACATACTGCCGCAGCTTGTCTTCCATCTTAGCTCCGCCCCAATACATAATCGCAGCGACGAGAAAAAAACGTGCCCCACGTCCGATTGCCGAGGCGATGACAAAGGGGACAAACGCCATGTGCAGCATGCCTGCCGTGATGGTAAAGACTTTGTAAGGGATAGGCGAAAAACCGGCAATAAATACCACCCAAACGCCATATTGGGTGAACCAATCAACCGCTTGGTTGAGCTTGGCTTCATAGCCCCACTCGATGATTTTGGGTTCAAGTAAAGTTTCAAATGCAAAGTACCCCAATAAATAGCCCGCAATACCGCCCAGCACTGAAGCAATTGTCGTGAGCAGAGCATACCACCATGCTTTATGCGGTTGTGCCAAGCTCATTGGGGCGAGCATGACATCTGGAGGAATAGGGAATATCACTGATTCGGTAAAGCTCAACCCCGCAAGATATTTGTCAGCATGACGATGGCGGGCCCAGTTAAGGGTGCTTTCGTAAAGTGGTGTAAATAATTTCATTCTATCTGTCCTTGAATAAGCGGCACGAAACGCGCCTCGTCCAGTGGTATTTGTTGAATCTGATCGCCGTATTTGCGCACATAGGTGAGCGTTTGTTGCGCTTCGCCGAGCGGGATCAGCATACAGCCACCCTCGGCAAGCTGATCGACAAGCGCTAAAGGTAATGTGCGTGCTGCGGCGGTGACAATAATGCCGTTAAATGGGCCTTTACTTGCCCACCCTTCCCAGCCATCACCGTGTTTGAGAGAGACATTGTAACAGTCTAGGTGTTTGAGCCTGCGCCGTGCTTGAAATTGCAGTGCCTTGATGCGCTCAACCGTGTACACATGATCGAATAACTTGGCCAAAATAGCGGTTTGATATCCAGATCCTGTGCCGATCTCCAAAATAGCCGGTTGGGTGCAGCCAAACTCTTGCATGTGTGCCAGCAGAGTTTGTGTCATAAACGCAACTGTTGAGGGTTGTGATAATGTCTGACCTTGACCAATTGGTAGAGCGTCGTTTTGGTACGCTTGGTGGGTTAGCGCCGGTGGTAAAAAATGCTCGCGCGGCAAATTCCCCATGACCGCTAATACGCGTTCATCGTTGATCCCTTTGAGCATCAGCTGCTCAATCAAGGGTTTTGCTTGGCGCAGAGTATGCATTAAGCGCCGCGCTTTTGTTGTTGATGCCACGAGGCCAAGCTTTGCTGCGCCTGGTAATCGGTCATATCCACCGATATCGGTGTGATAGCGACATAATTATTGTTGATGGCATAAAAATCTGTGCCCGGGCCTGCATCTTGTTCCGGTCCAAGTCGACCATACCAATAAATCCGTCGCCCAAAGGGGTCTTTGTCCGTCACCATATTTTCGGCTTGGTGGCGATTGCCGAGGCGACAAAACTGCCAACCTTTGACATCTTCGTAGGCAACGTTTGGCACATTGACGTTTAGAATGGTCGTCCCTGTTAGCGGCATGTCGGCAATTTTTGCTACAATATCGACTAATACGCGGGCGGCCGTGGCGAACTGCCAGTCTTTATGTCCAGCCATCGAAATCGCTATTGCTGGTAACCCCAAGTGGCGTCCCTCGGTGGCGGCTGCCACGGTACCAGAGTAAATCACGTCGTCGCCCAAGTTAGGACCATGGTTGATACCCGAGACCACAATGTCGGGTTTTTGCGCCATAAAATCACCGTTGACTCCGATTTGGACACAGTCTGAGGGTGTCCCGTTCACGGCATAAAAGCCGTTTTCGAGCTCTGTAACCCGCAGAGGGTTATGCAGTGAAAGGCCGTTACTTGCACC
>CAZLGJ010000089.1:0-9794 GCA_964559075.1 uncultured Glaciecola sp. | reverse complement strand
ATCGGGGGCAATCACTGTGACCTTGTGATCGGCGCAAAGCGCGTTATATGCTGCGTGAATACCGGCCGCAAAGGCACTATCGTCATTACTTAATAAGATCCGCATGCTGTGTATTCCCTATGTTCGCGACCTGAGTAAGAAGTGGGGTTAACGCTTACCATTGACAAAGCTCGCGCAAGACTGATGTAGCAAATGTGCCACTTGGTAGATAAAAACGCAAGACACAATCACCCTCTTGCTCCGACAGGGGTTCACAGGTTAAGTCTTGTGGTAACAAGCGCAGCGCCCGTCGCTCTTGCTTTAAGCCCAACTTAGTAAGCGTCTCAGTCACCTCGGGGTAGCCCGAAAGTAGGTCGCTTTCAAATGCGTGACTAGCAGCTTTAGTGATCAATTGCCCCGCTCCGCTTAAAGGCGCAGACAAGTGAATATCACCTTCTGCAAGGCGCTTGATAATCAAATCATCAATATTATCGGCCACAAAAAAGCTATTTGAGCCATTGAGGATAAACGCATCACCTGTAAGTGGAACGGAAAACAGCTGCTGTTCAATGCGCGCAGACACCGCCCGGTTAAACAACCATGAGCGCAACGCTGAGATAGCAAGTGAGCGCTTGTTGCGATTTTTGATGGGCCTTCCTGCGACCAATTCTGCCGCTAGAGTAAGGTTGCCGCCAAGTTTAACGCCGCTCTGGCCATGCTCATCGCGATAGTGCATCTCACCAAAACGCTGTTGACCATAGTAATTGGGCACGCCATCAGAGGCGACTAGTACGATCCTCTCTAACAAGTTATCGAGGTGCTCACACTGGCGCAAACGAATCGTAAACTGATTGCCTTTGAGCGCACCGACTTTCAGTTTTTTGTGATGCTGTTGTGCATCCAGTACCTGGACTCCATCAAGGGTAAAGTCACGCCATACTAACGGTTTGTGTTGCGGGTTGTGTACCCCAAACCACTGTGTGGTCGTGGCGTATTTATCTTTGCGGCCAGCATAGGATATTTGTCGTAAAGGTAACTGGGTAAATTTGGCGAGTTGTTCGGCAACGTATGCGGTGTTGAGATTGGTTTTTTGGATCTGTACATAGGTGTGCTCTCCTTCACCTGATAAGGCGTAACCGAGATCTTCTTCGACCAAAAAATCACTCAACGTCGTTTTGAATTGAGCGCGGCAGGTCGGTTTACCGAACAAATAGTGCCAATCACACGCAGGGAAGTTCATCATCACGCCCTAATTAACATTGCTACAGCATGGGTGGCAATGCCTTCTTTGCGCCCAGTAAAGCCAAGCTTTTCGGTCGTAGTCGCTTTGATGTTGATTTGTTCTGGGTCAACGTCGAGGTGATTGGCGATACAGACACGCATAGCCTGAATATGCGGGGCCATTTTGGGGGCTTGGGCCACAATGGTAATGTCAGCGTTGCCAAGCACATAGCCGCGCTGTTGCACCTGGTGGTAGACATCTCTTAGCAGCTCTGCACTGTCTGCTCCCGCATAAGCCGGGTCATTGTCGGGAAAGTGGTGGCCGATATCGCCAAGTGCAACCGCACCTAACAAGGCATCACACAGCGCGTGCAGCACTACATCGCCATCGGAGTGTGCAAATAGTCCGGTGTCGTGAGCGATAGTGATACCGCCTAAAATGAGCGGTTTGTCCGCACCAAATTTATGTACGTCATAGCCGTGACCAATACGGAAGGGGAGACTCATGCAAAGCGTCCTTGTTCGGTTAAATAAAATCGTGCCAGCGCCAGATCATCCGGATGGGTGATTTTGATATTGTGACTGTGGCCCGCCACCAGCGTGACGGGAATATTGGCATATTCAAGCGCAGATGCTTCATCAGTCACGGCAACGCCAGCTTGCTTGGCCTGGGTTAGCGCGTGTTGGAGCTGCTGCCACGAGCTCGCTTGCGGCGTTTGCGCTAGCCAAATTTGCTCGCGCGGCAGGGTTTGAGCCACTTGCTCAGCTACTGCGAGCTTTACAGTATCACTGGCCGCGCGGGCTAACAGGGCTGCCGGATGGGTATGTAATACATCTAGTAAGGCATCAATGTCACGGTGTTGCAAGCAGGGGCGAGCGGCATCGTGCACCAAGACTAGCGCGTTTGGGTCATCAATAGCTGCTAGCCCTGCTTGCACCGAGTCGGCGCGCTCATCACCGCCGGTGACGGTGCGCAAACGTGGATGCGAAGCGATCTCTAAATCAATAAAGCGATTGTCATGCGGATGCAGAGCGATGATCACCTGATCGATGCGCGGGTGTGATAACAAACATTCCAAGGTGTATTCGACCACACAACGACCTCCAAGCATCAGGTATTGCTTGGGTAGATTAGCTTGCATGCGCGAGCCTATCCCGGCCGCAGGGACAATGACGTAAGTTGTTTTGCTCATTCTTGTTCTGAAGGAAGTATGCGGTAAAAGGTTTCACCGTCTTTGATTAGGCCAAGCTCATTGCGGGCGCGCTCTTCAATGGCTTCAAGGCCAATTTTGAGATCCTCAATATCTGCCAGCAAGAGTTTGTTGCGTTGGGCAAGGTTGGCATTATGCGCTTCGCGCTCGGTTATTTTTTGTTGGCCAACTAAGTAATCGGGGACACTATGCTTGCCCAGCCACAATCGATATTGCAGCAGGAGTAACAAAACCAGCAAAATAACATTGATAATGTGTTTTTGTTGCACGATTACCCCTCAACCTCACTACCGTGTGTCTGATACCCATAAACATACCTATTGTAATGCTTTTTACTTAAAGTGCTAGTCTTGAGGCCGGATTAATTCGGTCAAGGTTTGGATGAGCAATCGCTGCATTTTGATCCCTGCATGATTGACTGCCTTGGCATCATTGTGACCGTGGGCAGTCTGAGCGGCAATAGTGAACTCTCGGCTGCCATCAGGCAGTGGCAAACATACGTGCGCCAACACCACGTTCTCACCTATATGGCGGTCATCATGACGCTCATCGCTGATGCCCCAGCCAACGGTTTGCCAAACTCGCCATTGCCCGTTTGTTGCCCTATCGAGGACGCGTTTAGGATTATTAACGGGTTGGCCGGCGATGGCTTCGGCAAGCGCATAGTGCAACGTGCTACTCACTCCAGTTAGCATGCCGCCGGGAAAGGAGGGGGCTGTTGTCTCATCACGCATGGCGCGCTCATTTTGTTGGTCGTCCACTATTCCATTGAACAATAAATTAACGTCTTGTTGTGTTAGGTGGGGATGTGCGGTAGCAGGTTCACGGGTATGGCTGGCAAGGCGTTTAAGCCATTCAGCTTGAGCCAAGGTGGTCATGGGCTGATTGCCGGTAACGCCACATTGTGCACATTGATAGGCTTGATAACTGGGATCATCAAAGTGATTGTCAAACGCAAATGGCGTTGCCAGCGTATCGGTATTGAGATCTAACCAAACCGGACTAGCAGGCCGCCATGGGACACTAGAGACCCCCTTCAAGCGAACTTGAGAATGGGAGAGTAATAGCCACTCGTCGCGCAATAACGAGGTGAGGTAGCCGCGACCAGCTACGTTGGCAAAATACGCAGCGATGTTTTGAGCATCGCCGTTCTGAGCAGCCAGCATGGTAGTTACAAGTGTGCCAACATGGGTATCACCGATGAGGCTATTGGTAGACAGTCCTAGTTGGCGGGCTTGTGCTGCTGCCCCAGTGAAAGCGAAAATATTACTGGTGGCCCACGGCTCATAGAGAAGCTGTTGGGACTGGGCATTAGCCAAATAGCGATAGGCGAGGGCACTGCCTTTTGTGGCATAGTCAATCACCAATACTTTACCGGCATTGGCCGTAGGTGAAAAAAACTGCCAGTCGCTGGCGATGCGGTTTTCCCAAAACACCTGTTGGTACTGCACATCAGCAGCGCTGGAATAGTTTTCATCAGCCTTAATCACATTAGAGCAACCGATTTCGCTGTGGCTTGGGCGAGGGGAAGATTTTACCTCTAGGTCAGACGGTAGATAGGGCGCTTGCGCCATGACATTTGTATAGAAATAATCGACATAGGCATCGGTCGGCGCTTGGTAACTATCAAGCGTTGGCTGAGGCTTAGCTTCACTGATTTGCTTATTTTCAGATTGAGGCGGCTGGTTTTGTAATTGTGACCAGTCAATGGTTACTTGTGCGGTTGTCGGTAAATGCACACCCAATACTAGTGTCAGTCCACCTAATAAAATCACTTTCAATCTGATTTTCGTCCATGTTGTTCGGCCGAACCGTCGAATATTGAGCATCTCCTATTGCACTCCGCGCTCGCTCACATTAATCTGATATGCATCATGACCTAATTACCCCTCAGATGCAATGACTCAAGAACCAACACAACAGGCGTATTCACACCAACCGTTAATCATCATTGATGGGGGAGGCACTAGCTGTCATGCAGGTTTATTTGTCAACGGGCACTGTCTTGGGGAAGTGCAGACTGGGCCAGCTAATGTATTTGTAAATGCGGCGCTGGCACAGCACAACATCGTCGCGGCGGTAAGCCAGCTTTGTGCCCAATTTGATCTGGGCGTATCGGCGATACCTGTAGTTGCTGGGTGCGCTGGTGCAGGTGTGCCTAGTGCTAAAGCATGCATGCACAGCTGGCAACATCCATTTGCCAAGTTTCATTTGCTCACCGATATCGAATTAGCCGCATACGGAGCCAACCGTGGTGAAGATTGCCATATGCTCGTGGTTGGGACCGGCTCATGTGCGCTGACGCTCTTAGCACAGCGGATTGCGTATATTGGCGGGCATGGTCACATGCTCGGTGATGATGCTTCAGGCGCATGGCTTGGTCAGGAGGCACTGCGCTACACCTTGTTGCATCTGGATGGATTGGTGCCCTCAAGTGATTTGGTGGAGGCTATACTCAGTACACTAGCGCTTTCGCAGCCGGCCGAGATAGTCGCGCAGTTTCAACATGCTACCAGCGCACAATATGCAGAGTTGGCGCCACTGGTTTTTGAGCATGCTGGAGAGGACGATATGGCCAGTCACATTGTCGCGCAAGGGATTGAGTATTTAGTGCATGTCATCACCCATCTCACTAAACAAGCCGGCCTACCTGTGTTTGGTTATGGCAGCGTGTGGCAAGCCTACGCCGCGTGTGACATTGATGAGTTACAGTGTGTGCAAAAGCCGCATGCCGATCCGCTACACGGCGGTTTTTGGTTCGCGCAACGGCACGGCATTGGGGCGGCCTAAGGATAGTGAGCTGAATAAAAAGCTAAATAGAGAGCTGAATAAAGAGCGAAATAAAATGCAGGATAACATGACAAAAATTTCGGCAGCGCAGCTGCTGCTAGATGGCGATTTTGTCTCAAATCAAACGCTGACCATTAGTGAGGGCATGATAGTTGATATTTATCCCTCGCGTGACGAGCAAGTTGCATATAAGGCAGAGATATTAATCCCGAGTTACCTCGATGTGCAGGTCAACGGTGGCGGCGGCGTGTTGTGTGATCATACGCTTACCCCTGATGGCCTGGCTACGCTTGCTAGTGCTCATGCGCAATTTGGCACCGGCGCGCTCCTGCCGACGTTAATTACGCACAATACCTCCACCATGGCGCATTTTGCAGACATCATTGCGGACATAACTGCTGAAATAAACACTGACGCTGTTCAAATGGGAAAAAAGCCTGCCACCCCCGCGGCTGCGATTATCGGTGCGCATTTCGAAGGGCCTTGGCTGGCCACGGCAAAACAAGGCATTCACTTGGCCGAGCATATTCGCGCGCCCACTGATGCGGAGCTCAAAATCGTCACTCGGCCAGAGCTTGGCAAAGTCATGGTGACCTTGGCACCAGAGACAGTACCGGTAGACCTTATCGCTGATTTGGTCAGCTGTGGCGTGACGGTTAGTTTGGGGCATTCGAATGCTGAACATGACTGCGTGTTAGCGGCGCTCGAGGCTGGTGCGTCGGGCTTTACCCATTTATACAATGCGATGAGCGGCTGTCAGGGGCGTATGCCTGGGATGGTGGGAACGGCACTGGTAGAGCGACATACCTATGCGGGGATCATAGTGGATCATCAACACGTTGACCCCTATGCGGTAAAATTAGCGTGGCAGACTAAAGGGACAGAGCGTTTGTGTTTAGCCACAGATGCCATGGCGCATGTAGGGGATAGCAATGACTGTCACCCCTATTTTGATACCCAGATTTCTCGTCATGAGGGACGCTTAACCACGCCATCGGGCGCGCTAGCTGGTTCGTGTTTGGATATGCATCAAGCGGTGTTGAATATGCATCGCGACATCGGTGTACCTCTAGCTAATGCAGTTACCATGGCCACGACCACGCCGGCAAATTGGCTTAAAGCATACGAATACGGGCGCATCAAAATTGGCGCGAAGGCACATCTGTTAAGCCTACACTCTGATTTATCTATTGATAGAATGTTATAAAAAAAGCGTACTCGATACTTGGTATCGGTACGCTTTAGCATTTACCTAAGTGAAGATCGGCGCTGTTTAGACTTTTTCAAAAATCGTTGCGATCCCCTGCCCGTAACCAATACACATAGTGGCTAAGCCCACTGAATGACCTTGCTGTTCCATGATATTTAGCAAGGTCGTGGAGATCCGCGCACCAGAACAGCCCAGAGGGTGACCAAGCGCAATAGCGCCACCGTTTTGATTGACCTTGGCATCGTAGTCGTCTAGCCAGCCTAGCTGTTTGATACAGGATAACGCTTGGGCTGCAAACGCCTCGTTGAACTCAGCAATATCGATATCAGCCATGGTCATGCCAGCGCGTTGCAGGGCTTTTTTGGTGGCGGGCACTGGACCTACTCCCATGATCGCTGCATCACAACCAGAGACAGCCATGGCTTTGATTTTGGCACGTGGCGTTAATCCAAGTTCTTTGGCACGCTGGGCAGACATCAAGAGCATTGCCGAAGCACCATCTGAGATAGCTGAGGAGCTGCCCGCAGTGACCGTGCCGTTAGCAGGGTCAAACACAGGGCGCAAACCCGCTAGTACATCTACCGTCGTTTGTGGACGAATGACTTCGTCATGACGCACAAGCGTTAATGCACCATTACCGTCGTGGCCTTCAATCGGCACAATTTCGTTATCCCAGCGGCCTTCTAGATGAGCTTGATGAGCACGTGCGTGTGAGCGTGCAGCAAATTCATCTTGTTGGGCGCGTGAAATTCCGTTTTGTTTACCCAACAATTCTGCGGTCAGTCCCATGCTGCCAGAGGCCATTGCCACTGTGCGGTTAAGGTGGGAGTTGAGGTCAATATTGTAGTCCATCGGCACATGTCCCATGTGCTCCACACCACCAATCATATAGACATCGCCTTGGTCGAGCATGATCCCTTTTGCCGCATCGTGCAGCGCTTGCATCGACGAACCGCACAGGCGATTGACCGTCACGGCTGCAGTGGAGCGCGGGATATCGGTGAGCAACTGGGCATTGCGGGCAACATTAAAGCCCTGTTCTTTGGTCTGTTGTACACAACCCCAAATAATATCTTCGATTTCACTTGGATCGAGCTTGGGATTACGCACTAATAATGCATTCATCAAATGCGCAGAGAGTGTCTCGGCTCGCACATTTCTAAAGACACCGCCTTTGGAACGACCCATCGGGGTGCGAATACAATCGATAACAACGACTTCTTTCATTTTTCTCTCCTTGGGTTAGGCGGGGAAGTATGTTTTGCCAGCAGCGGCCATTAGGCGCACGCCGTCTGAGATTTGATAAATCGGGCCGAGATGCGCGTATTTATCAGCCAGCGCGACAAAGTTATCCAATCCTATGGTGTCGATGTAGCGGAAAATGCCGCCTCTAAATGGCGGGAAGCCAAGACCGTAAAGCAGTGCCATATCAGCTTCAGCTGCACTTGCGACTATGCCTTCCTCAAGGCAGCGAATCGATTCGTTGGCCATTGGGATCATCAGTCGAGCGATGATTTCATCTTGATCAAACTCACGTTGCGTCGCCGCGTGCTCACCAATCATTTGATAAGCGACATCAGCTGGGGTTTTGCTGGGACGTCCACGCTTGTCTTTGCCGTGATCATAAAAACCGACGCCGTTTTTCTGGCCTAAGCGATTTGCTTGATACATTAGTGAGACTGGGTCGTTGGGCACTTTTTGCATGCGCTCAGGGATCCCTTCGGCCATGACGCTCGCAGCATGGTCGGCCGTGTCGATACCCACAACGTCGAGTAGGTATGCAGGACCCATTGGCCAGCCAAAGACCTTTTCCATCACTTTATCTACGGCGACAAAATCCGCCCCGTCCAATATTAAGCGGCTGAATCCAGCAAAGTAGGGGAATAAGACGCGATTGACTAAAAAGCCAGGGCAATCGTTGACCACAATGGGGGTTTTGCCCATGGTTAGTGCCATAGCAACAACTGCTGCAATGGTCGCATCTGAAGTCTGTTCACCACGAATAATTTCGACTAGCGGCATTTTGTGCACTGGGTTAAAAAAGTGCATGCCACAAAAGCGCGTCGGATCCTTGAGTGATTTGGCCAGCTGATTGATAGAAATGGTCGAGGTGTTGGAAGTAATAATCGCATCTGCCGCTACGTGCTCTTCCGTTTCAGCCAGCACCATGGCTTTGACTTTAGGGTTTTCTACCACGGCTTCAATCACTAAATCGGCATTGGCAATCGCTGAATATTCTAATGTCGGGGTGATATTATTGAGCGTGGCAGCCATGGTTTTGGGCGTTACTTTACCGCGCTGCATGCCTTTTTCCAAAATGCCAGCTGCGGTGCTCAAGCCCAAATCCAATGCGTCGGTATTAATATCTTTCATTATCGAAGGTACGCCCTTCACGGCACCTTGATAGGCGATACCGCCGCCCATGATCCCCGCACCTAAAACGGCGTTTTGTTTGACCGCTTTGGTGGCACCTTTGGCCATTTTCTTACCGGTGGATTTGACCAGTTGGTCTGCTAGGAAGATGCCGATTTGTGCTTTCGCAGCATCGGTTTTGGCCAAGGTGACAAAGCCTTGGTTCTCTAATTTTAACGCGTCGTCGCGACCCAAGCCAGCGGCTGCCTCTAAGGTATTCACAACCATGTGTGGCGCCGGATAATGCTTGCCTGCTTTCGCCATGACCATGCCTTTGGCTACGTTGAAGCACATGGCTTTTTCATTGTCATTCAGAGGCAGTGGGCTAAGTTTGCGTTGACGGCGGGCTTGCCAATCAATATCGCCGGCAATTGCTTGATGTAGCATTGTTTTGGCCGACTCAATAAGGTGCTCTGGCGCGACTACGGCATCTACAGCACCCTCTTTTAGTGCTTTTTCGGCTTTGCGAGGTGCGCCGGTGCTCATCCACTCCATAGCGGTGTCGGCACCAATAATCCGAGGCAAGCGCACAGTACCACCAAAACCAGGCATGATCCCTAGTTTAACTTCAGGCAGGCCAACTGATGCTGTGGTATCGGCGATGCGCAGATCACACGCAAGGGTCATTTCGCAGCCGCCACCCAGCGCAAAACCATTGATCGCAGCAATGGTTGGCACGGGCAAATCTTCAAAACGGTCGAAAATTTGCGCACTTTGAGCCACCCATGCTAATACGGTCGGCTCATCTTGCGCAAATGCTGCGGTGAACTCGGTGATATCTGCGCCGACAATAAATGCGGCTTTGTCCGAGCGCACCAAGACGCCTTTGACAGCATCGTTGGCACGGATCGCTTGGGTCGCGGCATCGAACTCGGCGAGGGTGGCTTGATCAAACTTATTGACTGAACCAGCAGCTGCATAAACAAACTCTGCAATTCCGTCATCGTGTAGCTGTACGTGTATATTCGTAC
>CAZLGJ010000088.1:0-12685 GCA_964559075.1 uncultured Glaciecola sp. | reverse complement strand
ACTTGACCTTGATATTCAGCAAAGTCTTGTTCTTTGCCAGAGGCAAGTGTCATGCTGAAATCATAAATGTTGTTCATCATCGTTTCCTTTTATATTTACGACTATCTGTACTTATATTGTTAATTATTTATTGTTAATTCAATTTTTATACGTAATATCAATGGGTATAGATTAGGCGTGATATTTTTTATAAGGGGATTGCGGTGAGTAACGCATTAAAAGTGGGATTTGTTGGGCTAGGCGTGATGGGGTTTCCCATGGCGGGCCATCTTGCACAAGCAGGTCATATGGTACAAGTGTATAACCGAACTAGCACTAAGAGTGAGCAATGGGCCAATAAGTACCCGGGCGCAAGTGTGGCAACTCCTAAAGCAGCTGCAGAAGATGCCGACATTGTGTGTATGTGTGTAGGTAATGATGACGATGTGTTGTCTGTATTAGAGGGGAGTGATGGGATTTTGGCCGGCTTGGCAAAAGGTACAGTCGTGATCGATCACACTACCACATCTGATGCGCTTGCACGACGAGCGGCAGAGCTTGTTGTGGAGCGCGAGGCAAGATTCATTGACGCGCCAGTTTCAGGCGGTCAAGCGGGAGCTGAGAACGGACAGTTGAGTATTATGTGTGGAGCGAGTAGTGAAGATTTTGCGCGGGCACAGCCATTGTTATCGGTTTATGCGAAGCAAGTGACGCGCATTGGTGAGGTAGGCGCAGGTCAATTGGCCAAGATGATGAACCAAATTGCCATAGCAGGCTTGTTACAAGGCCTTGCAGAGGCGCTGCATTTTGGCGAACGTGCTGGTATTGATCGCGAGCAAGTTTTGGCAGCGATTCAACATGGGGCAGCAGGCTCTTGGCAAATGCAACATCGCGCGTCGACCATGATCAAAGATCAATATGATTTTGGCTTTGCTGTGGACTGGATGCGCAAAGATCTCGGCTATGCCCTCCACGCAGCTCGTGAGCACGGTGCTACTTTACCCGTGACAGCATTGGTTGACCAATTCTATGCCGACGTTCAGTCTTTAGGCGGCGGGCGTCTAGACACATCGAGTTTGCTCAAACGCTTCTCAACTAAGCCGTAACATTGGTGATCCACACGGTTTGGTATGGAGTCAAATGTAAGTCAGGCTGATGTGGATCAATCACTTTAAGACTGATGAGGTCTTGCCACTGTTGAGTGTTGATCAAATTGATGTCACTGACATTAAGTGTTTGTGCTTGGTTGGTAACATTACTGATGCAAAAAATGCTTTGGCGTCTGTCCAAACTTTGCCGCCAAAAGCCAAAACACTGCGTACCTAATTGCAGTGTAAACTGGATTGCATTGGGGTGAAATGCAGGTTGTAACGCCCTGACACGGATCAGTTGTGAAAGCTGGGTAAACACTTGGTGGTGGACGCAGCTCGCATCATCTAACGATGCTTGTAATTTTGCATAGTCCCAGCGGTGGCGATTAATGCCGCGATTTTGTCCTGTATGACGAAGCTTCTCTAGATCATTGGGCGTGCCCAATAAGCTATGAATATAAATACCAGGGATCCCTTCTAAGCCCAACATGATTGCATGAGCACAAATAAAGCGCGGAACTTGCCAATCATCTGCACCTGCGTGGGTGCCGGATAAGGCCGAAATAAGCGCAATGTTTAGCTCATAGGGTGACTGCTCGCCATTGGGTAAAGAGCGCCAGTTGATTTTTCCCTTATAACTTAAGCAGGTATCGACCATTTTCTGGATTTGTGCATCGCTGAGTAAGCCCTCTGCTGGCCGCAGGCCAATGCCGTCATGCGAGGCTATAAAGTTAAAATACGTGGTGCCATTTTGCGCCGGCGGCATACTGCGTTGCCAATGCGTCAATGCCAGACTATCACCGGATAATAAGGTATGCAGCAGCAGCGGTGGCAACGCAAAATTGTAGATTGCATGCGCTTCATTCGCGTTACCAAAATACTGTAGATTTTCGATGTTGGGGATGTTGGTCTCGGTAATGATCACCGCGTCGTGTTTGGCATGCTCGATTAACAGCCGATAGATTTTAATGATAGTGTGTGTATGCGGATGATTGATGCAGTTGGTGCCGATTTCTTTCCACAAAAACGCCACAGCATCCAACCGGAATAGGGTCGCGCCTTGTTCTAGATACAGGCGAATGATTTTGGCAAATTCCAACAACACCATGGGGTGAGTAAAATCAAAATCCACCTGATCGTGAGAAAAGGTACACCACACATGACGCACGCCTTGCGGTGTATTTACTTCGCGCAGTAATGGCGAAGTTCGCGGTCTGGTGACCTGGGATAAATCGTCATCAGGTGAGGCGCAGAAAAACATCTCAGCCCCTTTGCCTTTCCCTTCACAAAACTCTAAAAACCACTGGCTCAGCGTTGAGCAGTGATTGATCACCAAATCAAACATCAGATTTTTTTGCACTGACAGCGCCTGAATATCATCCCAGGTACCGTGACTGGGATTAACACTGGCATAATCGATAACCGCAAAGCCATCATCCGTACTGTATGGATAAAAGGGTAAAATGTGGATGTCAGACACACTGTTGTGACAGTATTGCACCACAAAATCATACAGCGTTTGCAGAGGCACTTGTCCAGGTGACGTGATGGAATCAGCGTAGGTAATTAACACCGTACGCTGCTCGTCCCAATGGTTTTGGTAGGGCGGAGGGGCTTCCACCTGCTGTTCTGGCGTTAAGTGAAACTCGGCAATGAGCGTATCGGCAAGGGCCTCGGTTGAGTCCAACTGAGCCTTTGCGAGCAGTTCTGGGGGGTATACTTGTGACAAATAATGCACAAGCTGTTCTTTAAGTGTGCTATCCATCGCCATTAGCGTAGTTCTCGTTGCGTGTCATTGGTGTTGGTGATTTCTACGTGGTCGGCTTCCACAGCGTCTACTAAGCGTTCAAATACGTCCGGCATGGCACTGACCACGCGATTCCAGCTTGGAATAAATGGGGTCTCCATGGGATTATCCAAAAATGATTGACCGGCTTTCATAATATTTTGCGCGAATAATTCCACGGCTTTTTCTTCATTGTGAATATCTAACGTGAGGCCATTCATGACAGCATCGTTGTGGTAAGTTTCTATGAAATCCAGCGCAATCCGAAAATATGTGGCTTTGATTGAGCGGAACATTTCTGTGCTAAAGGTGTGTCCTTGCGTGGCGAGTTTACGAAACAGCGCCTTGGTAATATCAATCGACATTTTAGAAAGACCACCTTGGTCGTCATGCGCGGACAGATCCTGATGCTTGTGGTCATAGACACGGGCAATATCGGCCTGACACAGGCGATTGTGTGAATAGTTGCGGTGCATTTCAGACAAGACGCCGATTTCTAAACCCCAATCAGAAGGGATCCGAATGTCGTTTAATACATCCCGGCGAAAAGAAAATTCACCCGCGAGTGGATAGCGAAATGAATCCATAAATTCAATGTATTCGTTATCGCCCAACGTACATTTGAGGGCCCTGAGTAGCGGCGTGACCAACAAGCGTGAGACGCGTCCGTTTATTTTGCCATTGGCAACGCGCGCATAAAACCCTTTGCAAAACTCGTAGTTAAACTGAGGATTGGCAACCGGAAATATTAACTTTGCTAACAGCGAGCGCTCATAGGTCAGAATATCGCAATCGTGCAGTGCTACCGATTCTGCGCGTTTTGATGCTAATACATAGCCCATGCAATACCATACGTTGCGGCCTTTACCGAGTTCAGTAGGCGCTAGGTTAAGCGCTTGTAACTCTTGGTCGAGTGCTTGTAAACGCGGTCCGTCATTCCACAAAATGCGGTGATGTTGTGGCAGTTGTCCAAAAAAATCAGACGCATGCGCAAACTCATCGCGTGATGCGCGATCTAAGCCTATCACTATTTGGCTCAAATAAGGTACATGGGTTAGTTCTTGAATAATATGTGGTAGCGCCTCGCCCTGTAGCTCACTAAAGAGTGACGGTAAAATGAGCGCCATGGGGCGCTGTTTAGCAAACTCACAAAGTTGCGCTTCGACTGCTTCGATAGGCCGGTCATCAAGGTTGTGTAAAGTGGTAATGATGCCATTTTGATAAAAATCAGCCATAGATCGTGCCTCCTAAGAAAAGTACTTAAACGGTTAACCCGCATATCTGTGTAATGGCTTCCTGCCAACCCGCTGGTCCTGTTTGCGTTGTTTGCATAACGCCCTGTGTGCGGTTAAGTTCGGGAAACGCATACACGGGGGATTTTATTTGTACGGCGACATCGGCAAGCTCTAACATGGCGATGTCATTTTTGCCATCACCAAGTGCAATCGATGAAATGCTCGTATTTGGAAATTGCAGCTCGTAATGCTGTCGCAACCACAGCATGGCGCTACCCTTATTGGCATGACCACAAATATGCAAAAACCGACCACCTTGCACCGGCATGGCGCCATGAGCTTGGATGGCTGCGATAAAGTCTTGCTTTTGTTGCTCACTGCCAAGCCAGTGCAACGGCTCCCCAAATAGACGCTGTTTCGCCATATCTGCTTGCGCCAGGGTTAATCCAGTGAGCTTGGCTATGTCTTGGCCTGATAAGTGCGCGAACTGCAGGTAACAATCTCCCCATGTTGATGCCAGAGAATTTAATATGTTTAACCAGTGTTCACGGGGTTCGGCAAAAGCTTTGACGTAATAGTCCTCTTGTCTGTCACAACCTTGAGGCTGTGTTTTGCAGCTGGCGATGGGAAAATACACAGCTGCGCCGTTTTCAATGATAAACGGGGCATCTAGGCCAAGATCCGAGTGGATTTGCTCCACTTCGACTTTGGTTTTGCTGGTGTTGATAACAATTGGGATCGCACGCTGTTGACAGCCAGTAATTGCCGGTAATGCCGCTTGATAACTATAGTTGTTATGATCTAACAAGGTGCCGTCTAAGTCGGTAAAAATAATGTATTGAGTACTCACAAAAAATGATGCCTCTGACAATTTGTGATGCGCCGCTGTTTGTCTAAATGCCAGACGACGTCAGCTTGATAGGGTAGGGTATGTAACCCGTGATTAGTCAACCGCTCATAAAATTGAATGAAGCGCGCGATTTGTTTTTCGTCCTGAATACCGCTGCCTGAGCTTTTGGTAGCCAATTTTTGTTCTTGCTCGAGACGCCACTGATAAACACACTTAAAGCTTGGAGTCTGCAGCATCCACAGTGCATCTAAATAACTAAACAAACTTTGGTAAGTTTCCAAGGCACGATTGGCATATTTACGCCAAATACTTTGAGGATCCTCAAAGCGTTCAAGGTGGTTGCAGGCGGTAGTTAGCAAATTCTCATCTTGCGGCGTAAGGCCCACACACCAGCCCTCTAAAATGACAATATCAACAGGCTGTGCCACCTTAGTCCATTGTGCTTGAGGCAACGTGTCGTCTTGAGATTTATCAAAACGCGGTATGTGGCATGGCTGCTGTGCAAGGAGCGCTGCAAATACGTGCAGTGCTAGCTGAATATCGTGGGTGCCGGGCACACCACGAACGGCTAACAGTGGATGCACTTCTTTTGCCAGCTGTTGACGAGCGGCTTTGCTCAAATAAAAATCGTCGATGGAAATGGCTTCAACAGATAAACCGTGTTGGTCCGCTAAGTAGCATTTAGCGTAGTCGGCGAGCGTGCTTTTACCAGACCCTTGGCAGCCATTGATGCCGATGAAGGTCGGTTTTGCATTGTTTTTGTGCAACACCATGTCGTCCAATATGGGATTGAACCATTTTTGTGCATGCTCGTGATAATCGGCGGTTAGGCCGTGTTCGGCTAGAAAGTTGCTCAGTTCCATCCCATCTGCTTATATGCACACAACATATTTTGAAGTAAATACTATTGAGTATTACAAGGATTATGCCAAGTGCAAGTTTGGGAGAGCAAAAAAACAGAAAAATATCAGTAAATTATCGTAGTGACATTATCTTTGGGCGATAAATACTGCTCGCGTCGGAGCTGGGTAGCCCTCGACGGTCAGACTGGCATCAACGGGATCGAGAAAATCAGCGAGTGAATGACCTTCAATCCAATCCGTGCGACGCTGTTCGCTGGTGGTGGTCATGGCTACGTCGATACAGTGGGGTTGTTTAAAACCGGCTTTGGTTAACCATAACAACATGGCATCAACGCTGGGTAAGAACCACACGTTCGACATTTGCGCATAGCGGTCCTGTGGCATTAACACGGTTTGGCTGTCACCTGGCACAACGAGCGTTTCTAAAATTAGCTCACCGCCTACTTTTAGCTGACGCTGACACTGCTTCAAAAAGCTAAACGGGTCGCGACGGTGATAAAATACGCCCATGCTAAACACTGTATCATAGGCATCTGAAGCAGGTAGCTGTTCAAGCGCTAGCGGTAAAAAATGCACCGGGACAGTTGGAGCATACTGAGACACGATGAGATGTTGCATAAAAAACAGGTCAGTAGGATCTATGCCCACCACGCGTTTAGCACCGGCCTCCAGCATACGCCATAAGTGATAGCCACTGCCACAGCCTATGTCGAGCACGTCACGATCTTTAAGCGAGGTAATATGGGGCAACAAGCGATCCCACTTAAAATCGGAACGCCATTCGGTATCAATGAAGGTCTGCCCAATCTGATAGGGGCCTTTGCGCCACGGCATAAATTGACGCAATAGTTGCTCAATCGTTCGCCCTTCGCGCTCTGAAAACTCATCAGTACTTAAATGAACCACACCGTCTATGATTTCCCACGAAGGTGACTTTGGGGAGGGCAGTTGCTCACGGCGCTTTTCCCATTTACGCCAGTTCCCGTGTTTCGTCCCTACTTGCCAGCTTGCTAGTACCTGAGCAATGGCAGCCGCTTCATCAGCTGGTCGAGTAGAGAATACGTGTTGCATAAATGGGAGAAAATGTGGATGCATACCGAGACCTTGCTTATTGTGGCAGTTATTGTGGCGTGTTGACTGAAGCGGTGTGCGGCTTAAAGGCAACCATAGAGACAAAATTGAAACATTGATACCATGGCGTAATGCGTTCAAAACCACACTCACCTAGACGCGTTTGATGTGCCTCTAGGGAGTCGAGAAGCATGACGTTTTCAAGTGCGGTGCGCTTTTGCGAAATTTCTAACTCGCTGTAGCCATTATCGCGTTTGAAGTTATGATGCAGGTCAATCAGCAGCTCATCTTGTGCTACGGATGGCGCCTTGATCTTCTCAGATAGAATTAAAACACCGCCCGGCAATAACGCATCATAGATCCCTTGTAGCACTTGAGCGCGCACCTCTGGTTTAATAAATTGTAGAGTAAAATGCATCACCACGACACTGCATGGCTGTAATGCATAATCGACAATATCAGCAGCGACCAGCTCAATCAACGTGTCGTGTTGGTAGCTATCGACAAAGGCTTGGCATTTTTCGAGCATTGCCTCGGAGTTGTCCACGCCCACCACTGAACAGTTGGTATGACTAACCGACCTTGCCACGCTGAGTGTACTGATCCCCGTCGCACAACCTAAATCGTAAATAATACTATCATTTTGTGCATAAGTTTTGGCCAATTCCCCAATATTCTGTATCATGATTGCATAACCGGGAATTGAACGGTTGATCATATCGGGAAAGACTTGTGCTACTTGACGGTCAAAACTAAAGTCAGATACTTTCTGTAGCGGCGCCGAAAATAACTTGTCACTTTTCACTATGGTAGTCTAAGCTTTATTTGTAAGATATTTCGTATTTTACGTCAGTTAGTCATTGAAGACTAGTGAAGATAAGTTTAGTTTTCACAACAGTATTTATAAGTATTGAGACACTTTATGAACACAATGTTAATTGCAGATGACCATCCGCTTTTTAGAGAAGCGTTAGAAGGCTCGATTAAGCCTTTTTTTGAAGACGTAACCATCTTACATGCCGATAACGTACAAAGTACCATTAACGCATTAAAGTCTCACCCTGAGATTGATTTGGTGCTGCTAGATCTTAACATGCCAGGTTCGGAAAACTACTATGGTTTAACCTCGGTGTTGGAAAAGGCTGAAGGTATTCCAGTCGTTGTGGTATCTGCCAACGAGAGTGATCAAGCGGTTAGCGTGGCTATGCACTTCGGCGCCAAAGGGTTCATTCCAAAATCCTACAGTTCTCGCAAAATCGCGCACGGTATAATGTCAGTGCTGCAAGGCGGGCGTTTTGTACCCGAGAAATTCATCGACTTGTTAGACCAAGAGATGCCGGAGGTTATCACCTCGATTCAGCGCGTCAAAGAACTCACCCCTAAGCAGCTTAAGGTCTTGCAATGCCTGAAAGAGGGTTTATCCAATCGCGAAATTGCGGAGCGCTTATTCGTGACTGAAGCCACTGTTAAGGCCCATATCAGCGCTATTTTCAAAAAGTTTGATGTGACTTCCAGAACCCAAGTGGTGCTATTGGTAGAAGAACTTGACCAGATGGTTTAATTTATTTTCGTTATCGGCATGAATACTAAAAACGCCACGTTCAAACGTGGCGTTTTTTATTGAAGCAAGCGCGTGCTATGCCGCGTCTTGTTTTGGTTTTTTAGCACTATTTTTGGCGTTACTGGTTTTTACGGGCGCTTTGCGCGTTCTTTTAACCGGTGCCTTGCCTTGAAAGACAAGTTCACTGGGGTCAAAATCATCGACATTAATCGTTTCCAGTCGGCCTTGTTCAGCGCGTTTTAGGAGCGCAGCTTCATCAGCGGTAATAATTGCTTTTGCTAATGCCTCTTCGGCAAGCGCATCGAGTTTGGTGAACTGCAGTTTTTGGTTAAGTGCCTGACAAATTTTGGCAAAAATTGGTTCTGCAGCAACCATATCGTCGAGGGTTGCTTCTAAGCGGCCCATCAAGTTATTGGGTACTCGTGAGGTGAACTGACCCGCACCCAAGCGAGTGCGAACCGCATTAGGCGACTGCAATATATGCGCAATTTGATGCTCTACGCGGTCAGAAGGACCATGCTGCATCCGACCTAATGGCTGAACGACCGCGCGCATTAACCAGCGCACGGGGGCGACGGGAAAATTGCGAATATAGTCATCAATGGCGGTTTCTATTTGCGCGATGCTATCTTGTAAAGCCCAATGAAGCAATGGCAAATCGTCTTTAATGCGCCCCTCATCATTATAGCGTTTGAGTGTTGCAGAAGCTAAGTACAAATGGCTAAGTACATCACCTAAGCGCGCGGATAAACGTTCGCGGCGCTTAAGGCTACCTCCGAGAATGCCCATGGCCAAATCAGTCATAAAGGCAAGATTCGCACTATAGCCAGTTAACAATTGGTAGTAGCGTTTAGTTTCATCAGAATAAGGGCTGTTGTGTAAATAACCTCTAGTCAAACTGAACCAAACACTTGCAACAAAGTTACGAATAGCAAATCCAATATGCCCAAATACCGCGTCGTCGAACTCGTCTAGCGCTCGTTTAGGCTCGGACTGTTTAGCGGCAGCCATTTCGGACAGCACATAAGGATGACAGCGAAACGCACCTTGGCCAAAGATCATCATATTACGCGTGAGAATATTGGCACCTTCTACCGTAATCGATATTGGCACACCTTGATAACCGCGTCCCAAATAGTTGTTTGGCCCTAAACAAATCCCCTTACCGCCGTGCACATCCATGGCATCATTCATTACCGTACGCATGCGCTCGGTTAAATGGTATTTGGAAATAGCGGAGATCACTGAGGGCTTTTCACCCAAATCAATACCTGTCGTAGAAAAGGTGGTGACGGCGTCCATCATGTAGGCGCTGCCGCCAATGCGTGCGAGCATTTCTTCCACGCCTTCCATTTGCCCAATCGGCATGCGGAACTGACGGCGGATCCGTGAGTAAGCGCCGGTTGCCAAAGCAATCGACTTTACGCCACCTGCGGATGATGAAGGTAGGGTGATGCAGCGACCTACTGATAGGCACTCCATCAGCATGCGCCAACCTTTGCCAGCCATCTCTTGACCGCCAATAATATAGTCAAGCGGAACAAAGATATCATTGCCTCGAACAGGGCCATTGTGAAAAGGCACGTTAAGCGGGAAGTGACGTCTGCCAATTTCTAAACCGGCCGTATCACGAGGCAACAGCGCGCAGGTGATCCCCATATCAGGCTCGTCACCGAGTAAACCATCTGGGTCGTATAATTTAAACGCCAAGCCGATGACTGTGGCTACCGGCGCAAGGGTAATGTAGCGTTTGTCGAATGTCAGACGCATGCCAATGACTTCTTCACCTTCCCATTGGCCTTTGCAGACCACGCCGCGATCGGGTATGGAGCCGGCATCTGAACCAGCCTCAGGGCTCGTTAAAGCAAAACATGGGATTTCATCACCCACCGCTAAGCGAGGTAGGTAATAATCCTGTTGCGCAGCTGTACCATAGTGCTGTAATAATTCGCCCGGCCCAAGTGAATTAGGAACACCGACAGTTGTCGATAACACGGCAGATACGCCGGATAATTTTTGCAGGACGCGTGATTGGGCATAGGCAGAAAAAGCCAAACCCCCGTATTCTTTTTTGATGATCATCGCAAAGAATTTATTGGCTTTTAGATACGCCCAGATTTCGGGTGATAAATCTGCGTCTTTGTGGTTAATTTGCCACTCGTCAACCATAGCGCATACAGTTTCGACAGGGCCATCCAAAAACGCTTGTTCTTCTTGGCTGAGTATCGGGGCATCGATCTGGTGAAGCTTTTGCCAATTAGGCTTACCTGAAAATACTTCACCATCCCACCATACGGTTCCGGCATCGATGGCTTCCTGTTCCGTGGAGGACATTTCTGGCATGATCTTGCGAAACATCGCTAACATGCGGCGGGTAAATACTCTCTGGCGAATAGATGGCACGGCAAATAGAACGCCAACTGCAACAAGAATGAACCAAGCGGCTGTTAAGTTTGCCCCAGAGCCGGTGCCTAGCGCTAACACCACGGCACTTGCAACGAGACACGTTACTAACGGCAAGCGTTTATAACTACATGCAGCCGCAACAATGATTGTTAATGCAATCCACATAAAACCTGACATTGATCTCTCCAAATTGATAAGGTCTGACCAGTTTCATAATAGCCAGATTTAGCTTAAAGATCAAGCGAGGATGTAAATCAGATGTTATAAGATTGCGTCAACAGTAAACTTGCTCAAACGCATGTCAGCTTGTTCACCATCGTCTTTAAATTGCTGTAAGCGGACAATTTGAAAGTCGTAATCAGGTGAGAACCAAGCGTAAGTCACTCGACGGTCGCTACTTGGACGGGTAATTTTGATTTTGATGGTGTTAGTCATGCCAATTGGTAAGCGTACCGTTTCTTCACCAACTAAGGTAATTTCATACTCGCGTTCACTGCCGCGATAATTCAGGAAAGTGTAGTTAGGTAACGGCTGATTACGCGCTAACAGGTAGGGGATATCGAGGCGAAAAAACTGGTTGTCCAAATAATCTGGGGTAAATGTTGATTGTTCATCTTCGCCATTAATAATTTTGTTCACAAAATCAATATGCAGTTTATCGTCTGGGCCGGTGCCACTGCGAAAGTACTCATACTGGAGTGGTGTCAACGGGATTGCAGCATCGCTTGGTTGTGGCGCAAATGCGTAGGTGGTTTTTTCATAGCGACGGTCGGTCAAAAAGTAACGACTGACTTTAGAGCGATATTCGAGCACATAATGTGATGATTTTTGATAAAAGCGAATTGACGCATTGCCAATCGGCGAGTGTTTACGTAACACTTGGTATTCAGCAAAAAAACTAGGTAAGACATGGGTAGCCGTTATCTCACTTGGCTCTTCCGGGACCGCCTGCTGGTTTGCAACCGCAGCAGTACTTGCGCATGCAAATAGTGCGGTGATCAAGCATATCAACAATTTATGTTTGTTTTTGTGAAACCATTTATTCTGCTGCATAACCGTCACTAGGAAGTTGTTTATTATCTAAATACGCATGTCCATCACGCATGACTAAGCGCTCAGAGGTAAACCAAGACACGACCAACGGATAAATTTGATGTTCTTGTTGCTGAACACGTCGGGCAAGTTCTGCGGCATCATCATCTGCAAAGACAGGGACTTTGGCCTGTAAGACCACTGGACCACCGTCAAGTTCCGCTGTGACAAAGTGAACAGAGACACCATGCTCATGATCACCATTATCAATGGCTCGTTGATGTGTATGTAAACCTTTGTATTTGGGCAATAAAGACGGGTGAATATTGAGCATACGGCCGGCGTAGTGCGTCACAAAGTCAGCAGATAAGATCCGCATAAAGCCAGCGAGTACCACCAAATCGGGTGAATATTGGTCGATCAGTTGGCGTAACTGCTCATCGTAATCTTCACGTGCTTGACCTGGTCGGGCCGTTAATATGTCGGTTGAGATAGCAGCGTCTTGGGCGCGAGTTAACCCCAAAACACCGGCTTTATTGGAAATTACGGCAACCACCTCACCGGCAATTGCTCCCTTATCACAAGCATCTATCAGACTCTGCAAATTTGAGCCGCTGCCCGAAATCAATACAACTATGCGCATTTAGCTTGGCTCGATTTATTCAGACATAACCACGGCAGCATCACCAGATTTTTCACTGATACTACCAATTTGCCATGCAGACTCGCCATGCTCGCGTAAGATCGCGAGGGCTTCATCAACCGATTCTTGGGGCAGGGCAATGATCAGGCCAACACCACAGTTAAACGT
>CAZLGJ010000087.1:0-12903 GCA_964559075.1 uncultured Glaciecola sp. | reverse complement strand
CGATACCACCGATCGCGGCCACAGCCGTGAAGCCGTCATGAGTAGTATCGTGCGCTCTTTGGATGACTATTTTAACTACATCCCGCCGCAATTTTCCAAGACACCCGTCAACTTTCAACGCGTCCCGACCGTCGATACCTCTAACCCCTTCAGCGCTCGAGAAATCCCAACCCAAGATGAAAGTTTTGTGGTGGTGCGCTTCCGACGCGAAATGACCAACGTCAATTTCCCCTATTTGCTGCAAATGATTGACGGCGCCTTCATGTCGCGCATCAATACGTTGGTAGTACCGGGAGGCAAGATGGGGTTGGCAATGGAGCTTATATTAACACCGCTGATCGAGGAAATCCTCAGTGCCAAGCAACGCTCTAGCATACAGCTCGATTGGGTAGATAAATAGGCGCGACATCTTTTGTAACATCCTCATGGCAGAATGTTACGCTTTGTCACTATGCACTTTGCTAACCTTAGATTATATTCGCAAAATCAGGAAATTAAGGAATGACGTTGATGGGGCAAGAAACATCCAAAATACTCGTAGTCGATGATGACATGCGTTTGCGTAGCTTACTAGAGCGCTACCTAGTCGAGCAGGGGTTTCAAGTGCGCAGTGCCGCCAACGCCGAGCAAATGGATCGCTTGTTAGAGCGCGAAAACTTTCACCTATTAGTTTTGGATCTCATGCTGCCCGGCGAAGACGGCCTCTCGATCTGCCAGCGTTTGCGCAGCAAAGACAACCCCATCCCAATTGTGATGCTCACTGCCAAAGGCGATGAAGTCGACCGCATCATCGGCCTGGAGATGGGTGCTGATGATTATTTGCCGAAACCGTTTAACCCTCGTGAACTGCTAGCGCGAGTCAAAGCTGTATTGCGCCGCAAAACAGTTGAGGCCCCTGGCGCACCTGCGCAAGCCGAACAGATTATCGAATTTGGTAACTACAAGCTCAACTTGGCCACTCGTGAAATGACCGCCAGCGGTAAACCTATGACGCTGACAAGCGGTGAATTTGCCGTGCTCAAATCACTGGTCACCCACCCGCGAGAGCCTTTATCCCGAGATAAATTAATGAACTTGGCGCGCGGCCGCGACTACGGTGCCCTTGAGCGCAGTATCGATGTGCAGGTCTCACGCTTGCGCCGCATGTTAGAACAAGATCCGCAAAACCCCCGCTACATCCAAACGGTATGGGGACTTGGCTATGTGTTTGTGCCCGATGGCACAGCGGTATAAATGCGTTTTTTCCCAAAATCCGCCTTTGGGCAAACCGTACTGTTAATTGGCACCTTGTTGCTTGTGAATCAAGTGGTGTCCTATTGGTCGGTCACCTACTATTTTATTCAGCCTAGCTATCAACAAATCAACAGCCTGGTGGCCAAACAAGTCAACACCCTGATCAGCCAAGAACTACTGCGCGATACCAGTAAGCAAGCTAGCTTTAGTATGCGCTCGGGGATCATGTTTTTTGAGCCCGAAGCCGCTATCCAAAATGGTCTTTCACAGGCCACCTACTACCGGTTTATGTCGACCCAAATCTCAGCCGAGCTAGGGGTGCCAACCGATGTCAGACTCTCTACAGAAATGCCTTACCGCATCTGGATCCAGCCACAGACCATCACGACTCAGTGGATTGTGATCCCGATTGAGGGCATGTCAGAACATAATTTTTCACCGTTGACCATAGTGCTGCTGGCAATCAGTTTGTTGTCGGTTATCGGTGGTTATGTGTTTGTTAAACGTATGACCGAGCCATTGCGCGCCCTGCAAAGCGCCGCCAAAGATGTGGGTCGCGGCGAGTTCCCACCCCCCATCAAGCCGACTGGCAGTACCGAAATTCAAGCAGTGACTCAAGCCTTTAACAGCATGTCACAGGGTATCAAACAGCTCGAAGAAGACCGTAATATTATGACGGCGGGTATTTCACACGACTTGCGTACACCGCTGACGCGTATCCGTCTTGCCAGCGAAATGCTGGATGAAAAACACCGCTGGATTGCTGAAGGGATCGAGCAAGATATCGAAGACATGAACGATATCATCGATCAGTTCATCGACTACGCCAAACAAAACAAAGAAGAAGAAAAAGGCGAAGTGTGTAACCTCAACGACCTCGTCGAAGAGGTCATGCAAGCCAGGCATTTTGACGATAATCACACCATCGCCCAACGCTTAAATCCCTTGCCTGACATTAAGTTACGCCGTATTGCCATTAAACGGGTGTTGGACAATTTGATCGAAAATGCTTTTCGCTACGGCTCGAACCACCTTGAAGTCACGACCATGGTGGACAAAAAACAAAAGCGCATTACCTTACAGGTACGTGACTTTGGTGCTGGGATCCCGGCCGATAAGATTGCTACTCTGACCCAACCCTTTGCCCGAGGGGATAGTTCCAGAGGCTCAACCGGTTCTGGCCTAGGGCTGGCTATTATCAAACGGATCGTCGATATGCATCACGGCGAGGTGGTGTTTACCAACCACCCCCAGGGGGGGTTGGTCGTGGAAGTGCGCCTGCCTATGCTCAATTAAAGAATGGCTAAATTAAAGAGTGGCTAGATTGGAGCTAATTAGGTGCGCTGTCGTCACCTGTGCTACCCGCATCGGGTGAAAACCCGGCGTGAATCGCTTTCACATCAAGCTCATCAAACCGATACTCCGTGTTACAAAACTGACAGTTCATGCTGATATAACCTTCCTCGGCAATGATGTTCAGCAATTCAGGCTCGGCAATATTGCGCAGCGCCGTGATGGTTTTTTCACGTGAACAGTGACACTCGAATCGCACCTCAGCAGGAGTAAACACCTCGACTTCCTCTTGGTGGTATAAGCGATAAAGCACATCGTTGGCAGGTAGTGTAAACAGCTCTTCTGCGGTGAGCGTTTCGGTCAACGCCGATAAATGCGCAAACTCAGTTGTCTCGGTGACGTTGGTTGCTTCAGAAGAGGTTGGTAAAATTTGTAGCAGTGTGCCACCGGCCATTGGTACATCACCTGCCTTAGCATACAAACGCACCTGTGTGGCTAGCTGTTCTGACTGCAAAAAATAGGTCTCAATGCATTCTGCTAGACTAGGTTTATCCAAACCAACAATTCCTTGGTAGCGCTCGCCTTCTTTGGGCGTGATGGTGATCACCAAAAAGCCCTTTTCAAATAAGGCGGCAAAGTCCGATGGAAGCTCATCTAAGGTTTCGTCCCAACGTGCAACACCGCGCAAGGTCAAATCGTTCGTGCCGTTGATCACGGCATATTTTACCACTCCTTCACTTTGAATTTGTAAGCCAATTTCGCCTTCAAATTTCAAGGTGGCGTTCAACAGTGCGGTTGCCGCCATCAACTCGCCCAACAATTGTTGGATCACAGTTGGATAAGCATAAGCGTCCAAAATAGCCTGATAACTTGCTTGGAGTTGCACCATTTCACCACGGACGTTAGCTTGGTTAAATAAATAACGCTGAAGCGTATCAAATGACATAATCTGCTCTTATTGATGTTTTAAGTGAATAATTTGCCGGCGCTGTTTTTTGTCCGGCTTGGTTTCTGGTTTGGGGCTGTGAAACGCGCTTAATTTGCGCGCCTGTGCATTGCGCTCGCGCGCCTCAACACTCGCAGGCGTTTCACAGTACATATTTTGCACAAGCGCTGCGCCACGACGCTGCTCAGCAAGCTCATTGACCACAATCTCTTTGAGATCAAAACCCGCTGGTACTTTCAAAGTAGCACCTAGCTCGACGACTTTTCCGGGTTTGGTGCGCTGACCATTATACTGTACCTTGCCAGATAAAATAGCACTGCGTGCAAGCGTACGCGTTTTAAATAAGCGAGCCGCCCATAACCACTTATCAAGGCGCACTGCTAAGTCATTTTCTGAGGGAGCTATATTTTTCATACGTAAAACTGTAATATTTCTCGTGTATGGTTGCGCGCTTATATTTTTGCTAGCACATACTAGTAATCATAGTGCTGACAAAGTTCAGTCGTCATTCAGTGATACAAGACAACAATGACCGGGCAACTTGCATTAACATTTAATTAAATAGGCTTTCGATAACCACGATGACATCACTACCAACTCGCCTGCAAGCACTGCCGTCAACCGTGTGGACCGCCAACACACAAGCGTGGCTGCGCACATTGGTGATCGTGTTCGGTACCGGGTTTATTTTGTATACCAGTGCTCTTATCACGTGGCGAATTATACCAGAGCCTGAGGCACCGAGTACAGTGACCCGCGCGCAAACTACGCAGGTTGTGCAAAGCAATAATAACAACACAAATCTATCGGTGTTGCTAGCCCAAAACATTTTTGGTGAACCCAGCAGTGCACCTGTAGTAATCGAAACAGACATCAGTGACGCCCCTGAAACTAAGTTAAACTTAACCCTCACCGGTGTCGTGGCAAGTACCAATGACCAAGATGGCGCAGCAATTATCGCGCGCAGCAATCGTCAGGCAACCTATGGGATCGGTGACAAAATCGACGGCACGCGCGCCACGCTGCACCGCGTGTTTGCTGACCGCGTCATCATTTCTAATCAAGGCAGCAAAGAAACCTTGATGCTCGATGGCGTAGAATTTACCAAAGCCTCTCAGGCCCAAGTCGTCAGCCCACCCACGCGCACTGCACCTGCTGCACCAGAGAAAGCCGTGGTCAACGCAGATGTCGTTGCTTCCTTACGGCAAAACCCCACCAAATTCACGGATTTTATTGCCATTAACCCAGCTCGCCAAAATGGCCAGGTCACCGGATATCGTGTGAGTCCTGGCAAAGATGCTGCGTTTTTTAAACAAGTCGGACTGCAAAACGGCGACGTGATCACCAAGATAAACGGCTTAGATTTGACCGATCAGCGCTCGGCCATGCGGGCTATGCAATCTTTGCGACAAGCCAACGAATTAAGTTTAACGCTGTTGCGCAACGGCCAGCCACAAACACTGACATTAACACTGCCTGCGCAGTAATTAGGGTAACTTTATGTTTTCATCTTCATCGTCTTATCTTCGCACTTTATGCCTAGCCGCCGCGCTAAGTCTTGCTGTAGGTGTGACCGTTTCTTCTCAACCTAGTTACGCCCAAGCGCAATATTCGCCAAATTTCAAAAATACCGATATTAACGAATTCATTGCTATCGTAGGCAAAAACCTCAAAAAAACCATCATTGTCGACCCCAACGTGCGCGGCAAAATTTCGGTACGCAGTTACGATTTATTAAGTGAAGCGCAGTACTACCAATTCTTCTTAAACGTACTTGAGGTTTATGATTTTGCGGTCATCGAGATGCCCAACGGGGTGCTTAAAGTCATTCGCTCAAAAGACGCCAAAAACGCTAATTTACCTGTAGTTGAAGATGATTTACTCAACGGTGATGAAATGATCACTCGCGTGGTGCCGCTGTATAACGTTCCGGTGAGAGAGCTTGCGCCTTTATTGCGTCAGCTCAACGATACCCAGGGTGCGGGTAACGTAGTTAGTCACGATGCCTCCAATGTCATTATGCTGACCGGTCGTGCCGCCACGATTAACCGTTTAGTCGAGATCATCGAGCGTGTCGACCGCGCCGGTGATGAAGATGTCGAAATCGTTAAGCTTAAATTTGCCTCGGCCTCTGAAATGGTGCGCATCATCGACTCTATCAATAACTCGCAAGCAAAGGCGCAAAATACCGGTAAAGCAGCGCCGCGAATAGTCGCAGACGACCGAACCAACTCGGTGATTGTGTCTGGCGACAGCAAGGCACGCCAGCGCTTGGTGAACTTAGTCATGCGCATGGACCAAGAGCTTGAAACCAGCGGCAATACCCGCGTGATTTTTCTCAACTACGCCAAAGCAGAAGATTTGGTCAAGGTGTTAGAAGGGGTGTCCAAAACCATCCAGGCAGAAGAAGCCGGCGGCTCCAAAACGCGCAACAGCAACGAGCGCGATGTGAGCATCGATGCGCATGAAGATTCCAACTCGCTGGTCATCACCGCTGAGCCGGACATGATGCGCTCGCTTGAAGAAGTGATCCGCCAGCTCGATATTCGCCGCGCACAAGTGCAGGTCGAAGCCATTATCGTGGAAGTGTTTGAAGGCGACGGCACCACGCTCGGCGTCCAGTTTCTTTCTGAAGAAGGCGGCGGCACGCAGTTCACCAACGGCGTCGCTGGCGTAGGCGCATTAGCTGTCGCCGCGCGTCAAGCTGAAGATCGCGAGGTTAACCGCACCAATATTACTGCCAACGGTGAAGTAGTTAGTTCCAGCGACACGATTGAAGGCAATGTAGAGCCTTTAGCACGACTATTAGGTGGTGCCAACGGCATGATTGCGGGGATCATCGAAAATGGCTGGGGCGCGGTTGTCCAAGCCGTATCTAACGATACCAATTCCAATATCCTAGCTACACCACATCTAACCACGATGGATAATGAAGAGGCCTTCTTTATTGTCGGTCAAGAAGTGCCTATCTTGGGCGCGATTTCTTCGGCATCGGCCAACCAAGTACAAACGCAATCTGTGGACCGCGAGGAAGTGGGGATCAAGCTTAAAGTCACGCCACAAATTAACGAAGGCAACGCAGTACAGTTACTCATTGAACAAGAAGTATCAAGTGTTAGCGGTGCCACAGCGGTAGATATTTCGATCAACAAACGTGAAATCAAAACCACGGTGATTGTCGATGATGGCGGCACTATCGTGTTAGGCGGCTTAATTGATGAAGAAGTGCAAGAAAGTGTCAGTAAAGTCCCGCTCCTTGGCGATATCCCAGTGGTCGGTAACTTGTTCAAATCAACTTCGACCAACAAACGCAAGCGCAACCTGATGGTGTTTTTGCGCCCAACAATTGTGCGCGATGCAGCGACGATGAATGAAATTTCACACCGCAAATACAACTATATCCGCGCGCAGCAGCTTGACCGTCAGGCCGATGGTATACCATTGATGCCATTCACCAAAGGACCGCAGCTACCGGCGTGGGATGATAAGTTAGCCTTGCCACCGTCGTTTGAGGAATATCAGCTGCAGCAATCTGGTCAAACGGAAAACAAAGAGTAATCACCATGACGGAGCAGGCACTGACCCCTTCAGATTTGATTGAAACTAGCGAAGAATCGCATCCAGCAGATGTTCATTTGAGCTTTGGTTTTGCCAAACGGCACCGCGTGCTGCTAGATGTGCTCGGCAGTCAACAACAAGCTGAAAAACTGCCCGATTTATATGTCACCGAACAAACTTCCCCGCACATTGTCGCCGAAGTAAGACGCGTATTGGCGCAGCCGTTCCGCCTCCAGCCGGTGAGTGAAACGCGCTTTGAAGAGTTACTGACGACCAGCTATCAGCGTGATTCATCCGAGGCCAAACAGCTAATGGAAGATATTGGCAACGAGTCTGATTTGTTTGCTCTAGCTGAAGATTTGACCGAAACTGAAGATCTGCTAGAAACCGAAGACGATGCGCCGATCATTAAACTGATCAACGCGCTACTTGGTGAAGCGATCAAAGAAGGCGCGTCGGATATTCACATTGAAACCTTTGAAAGCCAGCTCGTTGTGCGCTTTCGGGTAGACGGTGTGCTGCGCGAGATCCTCAAACCCAATCGTAAAATGTCGACCATGTTAGTATCGCGGATCAAAGTCATGGCGCGACTTGATATCGCAGAAAAACGCGTCCCGCAAGATGGTCGTATCGCCTTGCGCATTGGTGGCCGCGCGGTTGACGTGCGGGTGTCTACGATGCCATCAAGCCACGGCGAACGCGTGGTATTGCGTTTGCTTGACAAAAACAACGCGCGTTTAAATCTCGAGGATTTGGGCATGACCCGCAATAACCGTGATGAGTTTGCCAACCTGATCCGGAAACCGCACGGTATTATTCTCGTCACCGGTCCAACCGGTTCAGGTAAATCAACCACGCTATATGCCGGCTTAACGGAGCTAAACGCTAAAGACCGTAATATCCTCACCGTGGAAGACCCTATCGAATTTGATATTCCCGGCATTGGCCAAACTCAAGTCAATCCAAAAGTCGATATGACCTTTGCGCGTGGTTTGCGCGCGATTTTGCGTCAAGACCCCGATGTTGTCATGGTCGGTGAGATCCGTGACTTGGAAACGGCACAGATTGCAGTCCAAGCCTCATTGACCGGTCACTTGGTGATGTCGACGCTGCACACCAATACCGCAGCAGGTGCGATAACGCGTATGGAAGACATGGGGATTGAGCCGTTTTTGTTATCCTCGTCATTGCTCGGCGTGCTTTCTCAGCGTTTAGTGCGTACTTTATGCGATGAATGCAAGGTGCCACACAGCGCCACCGAACAAGAAGCAGCACTGCTGAACCACGCTCCGGCGGGTACGACCATTTATCAAGCGCGTGGTTGTGTAGCGTGCAATCACACCGGCTATAAGGGCAGAACCGGGATCCACGAAATGCTCGTGGTCGATGATACCATTCGCAGCCTGATCCACGATGGTAAAGGCGAGCAGGCCATCGAAAAGTATTTGCGTCAGCACACCCCCTCAATTCGCCACGATGGCGTGAGCAAAATACTCGCGGGCAAAACCTCTTTAGAAGAAGTATTGCGCGTAACGCGCGAGGAATAAGTGCAATGGCAGCCTTTGCGTATGAAGCACTCGATCTCGCCGGCAAAACCAAAAAAGGCGTGCTCGAAGGCGATAATCCCCGTCAAATTCGTGCACAGCTGCGCGAACAACAGCTGATCCCGGTCGCGGTTGAGGCGGTCAAAGATAGCCCCAACAAACCACAAGGGGCGTTTTGGACAAATCTTGTTGCCAGCCACCGCATCAGTGCCAGTGAACTGGCATTGTTAACCCGCCAATTAGCCACGCTGGTCGAGTCGGCACTGCCACTTGAAGAGGCACTTTATGCTGTTGCCGCCCAAGCTGAAAAAGCCAAGCACAAAAAAATGCTCATGGCAGTGCGCTCGCGCATTGTTGAAGGCTTCACGCTGGCTGATGCCATGGCCGAATTTCCCTCAGTGTTTGATGAGCTATTTATTGCCATGGTTGCTGCAGGTGAAAAATCCGGGCACTTAGATACTGTGCTCAACCGATTGGCTGACTATACCGAAGCGCGCGAAAAAACCCGATCACAAATCATTCAGGCCATGGTGTATCCGCTGATCATGCTGGTGTTTGCCGCTGGGATTGTGGTGATGCTATTAACGGTGGTCGTGCCCAAAATCGTTGGTCAGTTTGACCACATGGGACAAAACCTGCCCACCATCACCCAGATCTTAATGAATGTCAGCGCCTTTGTGCGCGATCACGGGCTTGTCATGGCTGTGCTGATCATTGTATTGGGTATTGCTATCAAGCGCATCTTGCGTCTACCGCATGTACAGCTACGCTACCATCAATGGTTGTTAAACGTGCCGCTGATCGGCCGGGTCAACAGAGGCTTAAATACCGCCCGTTTTGCGCGCACGCTATCGATTTTGACGGCCAGTGCCGTACCATTACTCGAAGCCATGCGGATCGCCTCTGACGTACTCGGCAACCGGTTTATCAAACAAGAAGTTGGCGCTGCAGCCATACAGGTCAAAGAAGGTGCCAGCTTGCGCTCCGCCCTTGAGCGCACTAAAATTTTTCCGCCAATGATGATGCACATGATCGCGGCGGGCGAAAAATCGGGTGAGTTGCAAGATATGCTAGCCCGCGCCGCGGATAATCAAGACCGAGAGTTTGAAAGCTTGGTCAACATCAGCTTAAAAGTCTTCGAACCCATCCTCATCGTATTGATGGCAAGTATTGTATTGTTTATTGTCTTGGCCATCTTACAACCTATTTTAGCATTAAACAGCATGGTGAATTTGTAATGAAAAATGCCTCTTATGCACGTCGCGCACGTGGTTTTAGTTTGATTGAAGTCATGGTGGTGTTACTCATCATCGGGATTATGGCGTCAATTGTTGCTCCACAGATTCTCGGTAACCAAGATACCGCACAGCTCAAAAAGGCCGCTGTCGATATTCAGTCACTGGAAAGCGCCATTGAGCGCTATCGCTTGGCGACCAACACCTTTCCCACCACCGAACAAGGCTTGGAGTCTTTGGTCAGTGAACCTAACATCGATCCCATCCCGCGCAATTATCCTGCCGGCGGTTTCATTAAGCGTTTGCCAAAAGATCCTTGGGGTAATGACTACCAACTGATCAGCCCAGGTGAAGTTGGCATGGTCGATATTTTTTCTTACGGTCCTGATCGCGAGCCCGGTACTGATGACGATATCGGCACCTGGAATCTCAACGACTACCTCAACTAATTAGTGACCTTTGGTGGTGATGCAAGTGCAGCGCGGGTTTACCCTGATTGAAGTCATGTTGGTGCTACTAATCATGGGAATGGTTGCCAGCATGATCATCATTAATCCGTTTCGTGAGGGACCTGCCGAGCAGCTTGAGCGCGCCGCCAACCGTTTTATGGTCAGTGTGTCAATGGCATCTGACTACGCCGTACTCAACCAAAGCATGCTTGGTGTGCGCTTTGATCCTCGCAATAACAGCTACGCCTTTGTCGAACTCAACGACCAACAGGAATGGGAAGCGCTCGACACTCAAGATTGGATGGCTGAGCATGCGCTACCAGAGAGTATTACTACTGAATTGCGTCTTGATGGGCTGGAGTGGCAAAATGAGGACTCGTTGTTTGATGGCGGCAGTTTGTTTGACGAAAGCCTCTCTGTGGCGAACGACGGCGTGCAAATTGGCAAAGAAGAAGATATACCGCCACCGCCGCCTGATCTGTTCCTCTACCCCAGCGGAGAAATTGGCGATTGGGAGCTGGTATTCACCTTTCGCGGCCGCGCGTTTGACACTACAACCTTGTCCGCCAGCGAGCGTCCAGTTCTCCCGCTTGCCGTTCGCGGCATGGGCTTTTTGCCTGTGACGGTTGTGGAGGATAACGAATGAAACAGCAGGCGGGATTGACCCTGATTGAAGTCATGGTGGCACTGTTGATCTTTGGCCTCACTGCCGTGGCTGTGCTCAAAGCAACCAGTGATAACCTCGTTGGCGTCAATCAGATCAAACAAATTACGTTTGCCTCTTATGTCGCGCAAAACCGCTTGAACCAAATCCATATCGAACAGCAGTGGCCACTTAAGCATCAGCGCAAAGGTGAAGTCACCATGCTCGACCGTACTTGGTATTGGCGTCAAGACGTGAGCAAAACCCCGCTCGATGATCTCGTTCAGGTCCGCGTGGTAGTCGGTTTAGATCCTGAATTTAAACGCACTATCACTGATGTGAGCGGGCTATTTGCTCCGCCTAATCCCACTGGTGCCTTCTAATGAAAGCAGTGCAGCGTGGTTTTACCCTGATTGAAATTCTCGTCGCGGTGGCAATTTTTGCGATAATTGCCGTGGCATCCGGCACCGTATTATCAAACGTGATTGCTTCTGCGGATGACTCGGCAGCCTCGCTATCCCAACTCGAAAAATTACAGCGCGCCATGCTGATTATCGAACAAGATATGACTCAAGCCATTCCGCTTGCACCTAGGGTGCAAGGACAAACAAATGATGTGGTACTGCAAGGAGGCAAAGGCGTGGCTGATTCACTGGCTGACGGCGTGCTTTTTTCGCGAAACGGCTGGGCCAATCCGCAGCAGCGTTTGCCTCGAGCAACCTTACAAAGCGTTGGTTATCGTCTCAATAGCGATTATCAGCTTGAACGAATTTATACTCAGTTTGTGGACAATGTCACCAACACCGAACCCAAAGTCCGTATCTTGCTAGACAACATTGAAGATCTGACCATCGAATACACACTCGGCACTGATGGGCAAAACGACATTCGTTGGGAAAGTGCCTATCGCGGCACGGTACTTCCCAAAGGGATTGCCATCACCCTGACCTCAACAGAATTTGGCGTGCTGCGCCGTGAGTTTGCGCTCCTGTCACCGCCTGCACCAACACCAGCGTCAGGCTCGACTTCTACACCACCCAGCTCATCTTTTACGGAGCGCGGCAATGACTAGTAGACCGAGCCATCAACAGGGGGCGGCGTTACTCATCGTGTTGTTTATTGTGGCACTGGTGAGCATTATTGCGACGCAAATGGGTGTCTCGCTGCAGCTGCAAGGACAGCGCAGCGCTAACCTCAAGGGGCAAGCTCAGGCCTACTGGTATACTCTGGGGGCAGAAAGCTATGCACAAGTAGCGCTTCGCGATATCTACAAACTCGATGACGGTCGCATTCACTTGCAGCAGCCGTGGATTGAGCCCGTTGCCTACCCCATCGAAAATGGCCTCATTGAAGCGCAGCTAAGTGACGCTCAAGCGTGCTTCAATCTCAACGCGCTGTTACAAACCATGCCAGCGGGCAATGCTGCAAATAACGATGATCCGTCTCAGGCAACTGAGATCGTGCCATCCAATAATTCACAATACACGCCGCTGCAAAATGCGTTTACTGAGCTGGTGCGACGCGTCAATGGCAACGATACCTACAATGCCGAAGTGGTACGAGACAGCGTATTGGACTTTTTGGATGATGACCAGCAGGTGCGACAGCTCGGCGCCGAAGACGAAACCTACCGCGGCAATCGCTATCCGCACCTAGCGGCTAATCGCCTGCTATATGATGTATCGGAGCTGCGTTTGATCAACGGCGTCGATCCCAGTTGGATCAACGCGTTGCTTGAATACGTGTGCGTCTTGCCGGGCAATGACAGCATGACCCTCAATATTAACACTCTGACCGAAGAAGATGCCTTGTTACTCTCTGCAATGCTCAACATCAGCGAGGCCGATGCACAAAACTTGCTCGCCAATCGACCCGAGGGCGGTTACGACGACATTCAATTATTTTTTAACGAACCCGTGCTCAATACAGTATCGCTAGAACGAGATGTACAGGCCTGGTTTACAATCAGCACAGAATATTTTATTTTGCACACAAAGACACA
>CAZLGJ010000086.1:0-12944 GCA_964559075.1 uncultured Glaciecola sp. | reverse complement strand
ATTTAATTGTTAAAGGGATTTTTTTATTTGTCGATAAGGTTTCTGAGAGAGCCAGTAACATTGTAATTTTTGCAATGTCACTAACATATTATGACACCGGAATTGAAGCCGGCCTGCCAGCGTGAGCTGGACTGAGAGTAGAAGGAGTGACTCATATGTCAATGTTCGTTAATACTAACGTATCAGCGCTGAACGCGCAGCGTCAGTTATTCAATTCAGCTAATTCGCTGAACACGTCATTTGAGAGATTAAGTTCAGGTTTCCGTATTAACAGAGCGGCAGATGATGCTGCCGGTCTGCAAATCACTGATCGTATGACCTCACAAATCAATGGACTAAACCAAGCCGTACGTAATGCTAATGACGGGATTTCACTAGTACAAACCGCTGAAGGTGCCATGGGTGAAACCACCAATGCCCTGCAGCGTATTCGTCAGCTAGCGGTACAGTCGCAAAATGGCACCAACACCACGGCCGATCGCGAAGCTCTGCAAAAAGAAGTGACAGCGCTATTGACGGAAATTTCTCGCGTTGCAACCGATACTCAGTTCAACGATAAGAACATCCTCAATCAATTTAGTGCAGACTTCTTAGTGGGTGCCCATGCCAATCAGACCATTACGGTTGATATGACTGGAGACGCCATTAATGGCGCAGACGGTTTCAGTGCAACGGGTCTTGGCCTAGCTAACATCAGTGTTGAAACTCATGACGGTGCAAGTAATGCCCTAGAGCTGATTGATACGGCGATTTCTGCTATCGGTGGCATGCGAGCTGATTTGGGTGCGCTACAAAACCGTTTTCAGTCCACTATCCGCAATTTGAGCAACGTAGCTGAAAACACATCAGCTGCTCGCTCACGGATCCTCGACACCGACTTTGCTGCGGAAACTGCTGAATTGACGCGTAATCAGATCATTCAGCAAGCCAGCACGACGGTCCTGTCACAGGCAAATCAACGCCCACAAGCTGCTTTACAATTATTGGGTTAAGCTAACTCGTAACTGTTGGAGGATGATGTCAGGAGGTAGTTTTTGACATAGTGTCCAAGCAGTGCATGAGAGCTGACTCATGTTAAACAAACAGCACTACAGAGGCGGAGAATCTGCCTCTGTAGCCCCTTTTTACCCACTTTTTGATAATTTAGTATTTTTTGCTAAAGCTTTTTTCGTGTCCGGACGATAACTTAATTGTCAGCAACAATAACCGCTGATGGGAGATACAAGAGCGTTTAAGCGCCAATCTTCGGGCAAATAATAAAAGCAACTATTGCCACATAAATAAAAAATCGTTAGGAGATGACAATGTCTATTTACGTCAACACGAATGTGTCGTCGTTAAATGCGCAACGTCAACTGTTTTCATCGTCGTTAGGTTTGAATACGGCGTTTGAAAGACTGTCTTCTGGGATGAGAATAAATAGCGCTAAGGATGATGCTGCAGGTCTACAAATAGTTGATCGCATGACGTCGCAGATACAAGGCCTCGACCAGGCTATACGCAACGCAAACGATGGTATTTCTCTGGCACAAGTTGCCGAAGGTGCCATGACCGAAATCACCAATTCGCTGCAACGCATCCGCGTGTTGTCGATTCAATCTCAAAACGGGATTAATTCGACCACCGAGCGCAACGCACTGGACTTGGAAGCGCAAGCGTTAATCGAAGAAATTAGCCGCATTGCTGCCACGTCTGAATTTGCCGGCGTGAATATATTACGCGGCGGGTTTTCATCAGCGTTTTTGGTAGGTGCAGCAGCTGGGCAGACAATTAGTATCAATTTGTCGCGCACTGATGGGTATGGCTCAGAAGGGTTACTCGGTTCAGGACTTATTTCACTGACGACAGTTGCCGGCGCCGCGAGTGCGTTAGCTGTCATCGATGGTGCCATATCGGCAGTGAACTCAACCCGAGCTGAACTCGGTGCAATCCAGAATCGCTTTGAGTCAACCATTCGTAACTTAGCGAATATAAGCGAAAATGTGTCAGCGGCACGTTCACGCATCAGAGATACCGACTTTGCGGCTGAAACAGCGAGTTTGACTCAGTGGCAAATCATACAACAAGCCAGTACCAGTATTTTGGCACAGGCAAATCAACGCCCACAGGCGGCGTTGCAGTTACTCCAGTAGGCTGGGGTGCTTGAAAAAAATGAAACATGGATGCAATAGCATACTGATATGGCAATTGTGGACGCCGACTGACAGGAATGATGCCAGGAGGTAGTGAGAGGTATGAGGTCTGAAACACCATACCTGTCGGTCAGCAAGAGCTCGCGCTCCTTTTTGGATTGATAAATAGTGAGTTTATCAATCACAGTCAAATCCATGACTGCATAAAGGGTTAAGCATGTTGCGTGCCATGTATAAAAAATACATAAAATTATAATGCAATAAGCAAAATTACACTGGAAGTTAGGAGAAAAGGATGTCTTTATTTGTGAATACAAACGTGTCTTCATTGACGGCACGACGGATGTTAATTGATACAAGCAATAGTTTGGATACGGCGTTTCAACGTTTGTCATCAGGCTTGCGCATTAACTCTGCGGCTGATGATGCGGCGGGCTTGCAGATTACGGATCGCATGACATCACAGGTCCAAGGCTTGAATCAGGCTGTACGCAATGCCAATGACGGCATCTCGGTAGTACAAACTGCAGAAGGTGCGTTGGATGAAACCGCCAATGCGTTGCAACGCATTCGGGTATTAACTATCCAGGCCCAAAATGGCGTGAATACCGATGCAGATCGCAACGCTTTGCAGTCCGAAGTTACGGCGCTGCGCGAGGAGATCAACCGCATCGCGGCTACGTCAGAGTTTAACGGTGTACCGTTGTTGACTGGTGGTTTTAAAGCAGACTTTTTAGTTGGCGCAAATGCCAACCAAGAAATTGCGATTAACATGTCGCGTACGAATGGCTACTCTTATAGCGGTTTATTTGGCGCGTTTGACATCAATTTGGTGGACCCAGCTAATGCGGCGACGGCGTTAGAGCAGATTGATACGGCACTATCATCGGTCAATACTGCCCGTGCGGACTTAGGTGCGATCCAAAATCGCTTCGAGTCAACTATTCGGAACTTGAGCAATATTGCGGAAAATGTCAGCGCGGCAAAAGCGCGGATAAAAGATGCCGATTTTGCCGCCGAAACGGCAGAATTGACCCGCACGCAGATATTACAACAGGCCAGCACGACAATTTTGTCGCAGGCAAATCAGCGCCCACAAGCAGCGTTGCAGTTATTACAAGGGTAAACAGAGTAACTAGATAAAGAAAAACAAGAAAGAAAGAAAAAACGACTGACAGGACTGAAAGTAGAGAAGTGGTTGAGAGGCCAGTATTCACACTACATCCTGCCAGCCGGGAAGACTTTGCTCCATCTCCTAACGTGAGCAACTTCGCTGGGCGTAACCCGCCCGGCGTTTTTTTCGTCAAAAATTCGACGAATCCCACACACAAGGCAAAGTAATATCTAACATACAAACGCCGTGCCAGTTTTTTATTCCTACACCCAAAAAATCATTAAAGAAAAATAATCCCTTCCCGATACAAAGTATGAGAGATAGAAATGACTGTAGTGGGTCATTTTTGAGGCGACATTTGGAGTAGTGACCAAACGTCAGAATACACGGGATATTCGCAATATGGAGATGCGTGCTATTCCTTGAGAGGTAAAAAAACATGTCTTTATTTGTCAATACCAATGTATCTGCGTTGAATGCGCAGCGTCAGCTGTTCAATTCAAACAATGCACTGAACACTTCTTTTGAGCGTCTATCATCAGGTTTGCGTATTAATTCTGCTGCGGATGACGCTGCAGGCTTACAGATCTCAGATCGCTTAACATCACAAATCCAAGGGCTTAACCAAGCGGTGCGCAATGCCAACGACGGTATTTCTGTTGCACAAACCGCTGAAGGTGCGCTCGGTGAGATTACGACTTCGCTCCAGCGTATTCGCCAGTTAGCGATTCAATCGCAAAACGGGATTAACTCTTCGTCGGATCGCCAAGCACTTGATGCCGAAGCACGGGCGTTAATTACAGAAATTTCACGTATCACTGCCAATACTGAGTTTAACGGGGTATCGTTATTTGGTGGCTATGACCAAAACTTCCTGGTGGGTGCTGATACTGGCCAAACAATTAATATCCAAATCAGCTCAATTACGGCGACCTCTTTATCGATCAATGCCACGTCATTATCATCAGTGGCGGGCGCAGCGTCAGCACTGACTGCTGTAGACAGTGCACTGTCTTCGATTAATGCCGTGAGAGCAGATTTGGGTGCGTTACAAAACCGTTTCGAGTCGACCATTCGCAACATATCTAACATTTCTGAAAACCTGTCTGGTGCACGTTCGCGGATCCGCGACGCTGACTTTGCTGCCGAAACCGCAGCACTCACCCAGAATCAGATTATTCAGCAGGCATCGGTAGCGATTTTGTCTCAGGCCAACTCGCGCCCACAGACCGCGTTATCACTCTTGGGATAAGTCGCCTAAAGATGTTTTGATTTAACGGCGGGGTCAGGAGTCCCCGCCCATTACACGTGAGGTTTGCGTATGGAAATCAGTCAAATTACGCAAGTTGGTAAAGATATTGCTTCAGAAATAACGACCACGGCTAAATCTACCGCGGGTTCTTCTGATGCAGTAGCTGAATCATCTCCAAGAAAAGCACAACAAGTTGCCCCGCAACATGATGCGCACACTCCAGCTGCTATTACAGAAGAAACGGTTGCATCGCTGCAGGCGTTTTCCCGCGAGTTAAACTTTTCTATTGACCAAAACAGTCAACGGACAGTGGTATCGGTCGTCGATAAAAAATCCGGCGATCTGATTCGGCAAATTCCCAGTGAAGAATTTCTCAAAATTGCCGAAAAACTTAAGAGTATGCAGTCCAATGTCAAGCAGCCAATTGGTGTGTTAGTTAATAAAGAAGTTTAGTGAGGATGTATGTCCATTCAATCATTGGGTGTGGGATCGGGTTTAGATCTTGAATCCCTTGTTACCCAGTTACTTCGTGCTGAACGAACGCCAAAAGAGGCGCGTTTAAACACGCGTGAGTCTGTTGCAGATGCGACGATCTCTGGATTTGGCAAGCTCAAGTCCAAAATGTCGGACTTACAAGACTCGCTTGAAGATTTGAAAAGCGCATCTGATATTAATTCCCGTAACGCAACTGTCAAAGGCGCAAGTGACGAGGACGATGACACTGTTTTGACAGCATCTGCACGCAACGCGGCGCTCACCGGGACGTATGACATCACGGTGAATCAACTCGCTCAAGGCACCCGCTTAGAAACGGCTAACGCCAGCGCAGGTGGGTTTGGTAGTCCAGATGATGTGGTATTGAGCTCTGGTACAGCTGAGCTTGAGTTTGGCCTCGGTGGTGATAGTGACACATTTACAGTAACAGTGACCGCAGGTATGACCTTATCTGAGCTGCGTGAAGCCATTAACAGCGCCAGTGATAATTTTGGCGTTTCCGCTAACCTGATTGATACTGGTACTGCCGATGGCGGCACAAAGCTGGTGTTTATGTCGGATAAAACCGGCACTGGCAATGATTTATTCATCCGCAACGTCAATGACAATGCCGAACTCAACCGGGTTGCCACCACCAGCAGCGATGCTAGCACGACCTACCTGACACCTATTCAAGAGGCGACCAATGCACAAGCCGTGGTGGACGGCATTACTGTCGAGAGCGCCACTAACACGTTTGAAAATACCATTGTTGGCGTGGATTTTACGGTGGAACAAACTTCAGAGTTTGCCAGTGATGGCGTGACGCGTGTACCAACTGAACTGCAGATTGGTATCGACAAAGATGCCATGCAGGAAAAAATCGATGGTTTTATCAAACAATACAATGCGCTGGTGGATGAAATTGATGCGCTCACTGCTTATGGTGGTGACGAGGGTGAAGATGGGGCACTTGCCGGTGACTCGCTGGCGCGCAGTATTCGCTCGGGATTATCGGCTATTGTAGGGAGCGGTGTCGCAGATAACGAATTTGGCGGCCTGTTTGCTATCGGGATTGAACTCACCAACGAGGGCAAGCTGGAAATTGGCAGCAGTGATTTTGGTTTGGGAACAGGCCAAGATCGCCTCGATGAGGCAATGGAAACGCAGTTTAGTGAAGTTGCTGCGTTATTTGGTACCGAGACCACGGGGATTGCCGCCCAACTGTTTAGTTTTGTCGAGCAATATACCGATAGCGATGGCTTAATCGCGAATCGCGAAACTGCGGCCAAAGCCGAACAAGACTTGGTGGCTGATGATAGAGAGCGCCTTGCACAGCGCATGGAAAGCTACGAACAATTATTAAGAGACAGATATTTAAATTTAGACCAAACGGTGACGCGCCTGAATCAAACGGGCACGGCATTACTTGCATCACTAGGACAATCATAATGAGTTATAAAGCCATAAACGCCTATCAAAAAGATTCGTTAAAACAACAAGTAGCGGACGCAGACCCTCATAAACTTACGTTGATGCTGATGTCAGGTGCAGTTGAGCGTTTGGCTTATGCCAAGGGCGCAATTGATCGCAAAGACATGGAGACCAAGTCCAAGTTTATTGCCAAGGCTATTGCGATTGTGATTAACCTGCGCGATACCATCGATATGTCGGTCAATGAAGAGTTTGCTAATAACCTGTTTTCGCTCTATGACTACATGATTGAAACCATTAACCATGCCAACATCAGCAATGATGTTCAAAAAATTGACGAAGTGTTGGCGTTACTGATGCCGATTAAAGATGCGTGGGCGGCTATTCCGCGTGCCGAAATTGATCGCGCGTATAACCTAGCTCAGGATGACGCGAGCAAAGAGGTGGCACAACGGGCATGAGACTTACCCATTCGTTTACTCCAGAGCCGTTAAAATCGATTAATGAAAAGTTGGAAGAGATCTTGCATTATTCAGATTTTGACGATGAATTATTGACAGCATTTGTGCAGTTAATCGATGTGCGTTCAACGATAATTGAAACGCACTTAGCGCTGTTGCCAAATGAGCAGCGCACGGTGTTTGTCGAGCACGAATTACCCAATAACCAGTTCCTCCTAGAGCAAGCAAAGACGCAGCACCAGGCCGTAAAGTCGGTGTTAGCCAAATTTACGCAAAGTAGGAGGGCAATAGCAGAGTATAAATAATCGGATGGATAAACCACTTTCGCTTTTTTGTGATATTGCAGATGCATCCACACCACAATCCCTGTTACCCTACGATAGCGCCTTAGAGGCGCGTAACATCGTTGCGATCCGCAAGCATATACCGTCACTTTTAATGCATACTAAGATGCAAACGCAGCGCTATGACGTCGTTTCTCTTGCCAGCAATTCTCTCACGCAACGGCCTTTTTTGGACATCGTTGATATGCACACTCAGCAGTGTGTGTATGGCTTAGATGCGCAAGCACAAGTGACGGCTAATGTCGCTGAGTTTTTGGCTGCACCAACCCAGTTACCTAGCAACAGTTATTCTATTTCCGCTAACGCCAATACCTGTGTGGTATTGGGTTTGGGGATGGGGTGGCAGTTACTGCCCCTGATTGCATCGCAGCGCTATCAACATATTGTGGTATATGAACCAACGGCTGACTTTTTTAGACTCTCGATTAAATATAACGATTGGGAAGCTATTTTTGAGGAAGCAGCGCAGGCCAAAGTTGCGTTATTTTTGCAAATCGGCGCAGACGGTGCAAGCGTAATGGACGATATGCAGGAGCTGCAACAAAACGTATCGGTCACAGGTGTTGACGTTTACAAGCATTTTAATACGCCGTGGTTTGACTGTATTTATGCCTACTGTCAGCAAGGTGCGGACTTGGCCTTGACGTTAACTCAGATAAAACACGCATACCCCAATCCAGAGGCTCCTTTGTGGGGTAACTTGTATGGGCTGGTGTTAGACGCTATACCAACCGATGAAGCGGAACTCGCGGGTTCGAGTCCCGCTTTGCAAAACACTTGGCAAAACAAGTGGCAAAAAAACTGGCAAAGTTTGCAGACCTGTTATCCTGATATTGCTGCGTCTTTAGCCGATTACCAACCCCGCTACTGGCAAGCGTTTGTGTGTCAGCACGAAAACGAGCCTCAGTTGGTAGTTGCAGCTCCGCAGTACGGCAGTTGTTATACGACGCTTGAACATGCAGCTGTCTATCATCAGGCAATCTTGGCACAATTTATCCAAGATCCCGTTAGAGATAGCTTGCTAACAAGCTATGCGGCCGGCAAGCATCATCATTTTTTGCATCACCGCATGACCAATGCATTTAAAGCGCTGGCTCAAGATAATGATGCACATGTGCCAGAACTTCCCGACAAGCTGAGTGCGCTAATTGTGTTTGGTTTAGGCGTGGGGATTGATCTTGCGTCTTTGTATGAACAGCATCACATCGAGCAGATGATGATCTGTGAAACAGAACTGGATTTATTTTACGCCAGCTTATATGAGCAACGTTGGGCGGATATTTTTAGGCTGTGTGATGAACAGCGCGGCAAGTGTTATTTAACACTTGGTGATGACGGGCAGCATTTAGTGAAGGATGTGGTGAAGCAGTTTGGTAAATCGGGCACCTATAGTCTGGCCCAAACCTATATATTTCGTGCATATCACAACTGCCGCTTGGCCAGTAAATTTTTAGAGCTGCGTGAAACCCTCAAGACCAGTCTAGTTGCGGGGGAATATTTTGATCACGCACTGTATTCAATGGCGCACACGCAGTACACCATTGCCCAAAACTGTAGTTGGTTATTGACGCCGCCAGCGGGGAAACAGCGTCCAGCATATTTAGATATGCCAGTGTTTATTGTTGGTAACGGTCCGTCTTTGGATCAGTCTATCGATATGCTCAAAGCACACGGCGATAACGCGCTTATTGTCAGCTGCGGCACGAGTTTACCTGCGTTAGTTAATTATGGGGTTGTTCCGGATTTTCACGCCGAAATTGAGATTAACTACGCTACGTATTCGTGGTTGACCCGGCATGTGGATCGCAGTGTCTTACGCGATATGCGTATTGTTTCGTGTAACGGCTTGCATCCGCTAACGGCAGATTTGTTTGCCAAGGTACTGTTGGCGTGCAAAGCAGGGGAGTCGGCCTCGCATCACTTTTTGGAGCATCATACCGACATTGCTAGTTTGCATTATGCCTACCCGACAGTGACTAACTTTGCGTTAGATTATTTTGCTACCGCCGGCTTTCACCATATTTATTTGGTCGGTACTGATTTTGGCTTTATTGACGCCGAACATCATCACTCGAAAGCATCGGGGTATTATCAAAAAGACCAGGCAGTTGCTCGCATGTCCGATCCAAATGATCCCAACGTGCACTTACGCGTGCCGGGAAACTTTTTACCTGAGGTATTTACCAAGTTTGAATTTAAGGTGGCCAAAGGCATTGTTGAGGATGCACAGCGTCATCATCAGTGTGATTTATATAATACGGCTAACGGTGCTCGCGTAAACGGCGCGTCCCCGCTGCTTGGCGATGATGTGATTTTATTTGATATCGACAAGCCAGCGCTGCTTCAAGCTTTTTTGAATCACAGTTTTCACAGCAGTCAGGCGCTGGGTTTATCACCGGACATTGATACTTCGCAGCTTGCCAAGCAGCTTGAGAGCATGCACTTGACCGAGGCGGATGTTGCCGCCCAAGAGGACATGTTTGCCCTAGTGCATCAGCTGCGCTTGCGCCTGCGTGATTTGTGGCTGGCTGATAATAAGCTGGGGTATTACTTGTTACACGGTACAGTGAATAATGTTGCCGCTAATTTATTAAAACACACGCATTGGTTTTCTCAGCCTGAGATATTGAGTGAAGCGCTTGCCTTGTGGTCGCAATTTTTGCAGCAAACTCAAGCCTATGCATTGGCCGATAGTACGCTGCCTTGGGATTACTCGGCCGTGTTTCCCGATCAGATGACAAGACGTTTTGTGAATGAACAAGTCGCGGTGCGTGTTTTTGCTGCCACTGAGAATGACGCAGCTGCGGTAGCAGAGCTGGTTGCTGCAACCCAATTGACGCACATTAGCGCAACCACCGACTGGACAGAGGCAGATGTTGTGATAGTCCCGTCTCATGCTCGCGGATTGCTCAAAGCGATGCAACAGTCACCTACGAGTAAAGCCCAAGTGGTTTTGCTTGCGCTCGATGACGAGCATGAACGGTCTTTTCTCCACGGGGGTCACCAGCACAGCATGCCCAATATGATCTGGTGTGGTTATTGGGAAGCGGCTCAGCACGCATACCATAGCCGTGCGCATAATCTGTGGGCGGCACTCTCGCTGCTGGGGAGTCACGAGCAGGCCGTGCTGCACTTGATCAAACCTCGCGAAGCATTTGAGCAGTACAATCAAGCTTTACAGGAACAGTGCAGCGAGGATGGATTTATCTACCAAACGGCATATACTAGAGGATTCAGTTCACAAATTGTGTCCACGCCAGCGTGTCAACTCCCCTCGGGGATTGCCTTGCTGCGCTGTTTTGAGCCCTGGCAAGATTGGGATAACTATGTGCGAAACATCGATGTACTGAGCGAGCTGCGCCGCAAAAATTGATACCAAAAGCGATACAAAAATGAATAATAACAAACTCAGAGGGAATTATGTTTGACAATGCAACTATCTTAATCACTGGTGGCACCGGCTCGTTTGGCCGACTGTTTACCAAAACATTGCTGGCACAATACCCGAAGATCAAAAAAATCATTATTTTCTCACGTGATGAGCTCAAACAGTTTGAGATGCAGCAAGAGTTTAATTCACCTGTCATGCGTTATTTTATCGGTGATGTGCGCGATCCCAAACGCCTTGAGTACGCCATGCGTGGCGTTGATTATGTGGTGCATGCGGCCGCATTAAAACAAGTGCCCGCTGCAGAATATAACCCTAACGAATGCATCCTAACCAATATCAATGGCGCGCAAAACGTGATTGATGCTGCTCTGATGGGCAATGTCAAAAAGGTCATTGCGCTGTCCACGGATAAAGCGGCCAACCCCATCAATTTATACGGCGCGACTAAGCTTGCCTCTGACAAACTGTTTGTTGCAGCTAACAATATGACGGGCGGTTTTGACACTCGCTTTGCGGTCGTACGCTATGGCAATGTGGTGGGTTCACGTGGTTCAGTAGTGCCGTTTTTTAATCAATTATTAGCACAGGGCGTCACCAAATTACCCATTACGCACCCCGAAATGACGCGCTTTTGGATCACGCTGGCACAAGGCATTGAATTTACCATCAAGAGCTTTGCTCGGATGCAGGGCGGTGAAATTTTTGTACCTAAGATCCCCTCAATTCGCTTACCAGAGTTAGCACAGGCCATGAGTGGACAGGCTGAGATTGATATTGTTGGTATTCGCCCTGGCGAAAAGCTGCATGAAGTCATGGTGCCAGAGGAGGTGTCGCACCAAACGGTGGAGTTTGCCGATCATTTTGTGATCACGCCAGCCATAAAACTCTATGATGTCGATGCGCGCTATACGCATAACAACCTCGGTGAAGAGGGCGCTTATATGGCAGCGCAACAAGCCTATGATTCTGGACAAAATCCGCACTTTTTGAGCGTCTCTGAGCTGTGCGCGATGGAGCAGTACACCACATGATGTCAAAGCCAATGCAGTATGCTCAGCACTATGTTGATGATGCTGATATTGAAGCCGTGGTGGATGTCATGGCACACCGTGCGTTGACCCAAGGTGAGCTTGTTACCCGCTTTGAAAATGCGGTTGCACAGCAGGTTGGCGCAACCTATGCTATTGCTGCAAATTCAGGTACATCAGCTCTGCACGCAGCTTGTGTGGCGTTACATATTAACGCGCAGTCACGCGTGTGGACGGTGCCCAATAGTTTTGCCGCATCGGCAAACGCCCCGCGTTATTGCGGTGCGACTGTCGATTTTGTCGACATTGATCCCGATACGCACAATCTTTGCTTTGCCGCACTGCACGATAAACTGATACAAGCGGAACGTGAGAATACCTTACCCGATGCGTTAATTGTGGTGCATTTTGCCGGCCTACCGGTCAATATGGCAGCGCTTGCCAAGCTAAAAGCACGATATGGCTTTGCCGTGATTGAGGATGCCGCGCATGCCCTTGGCGCTTTCGATGGAGATGCGCCAATCGGTAGTTGTCGATATTCAGATTTATGCGTGTTTAGCTTCCACCCGGTTAAGAGCATTACCGCCGTAGAAGGTGGCATGGTGTGTTGTCATGACCCTGAATATGCCCAGCGCGCACGCTTGCACGTCAACCACGGTATTACCCGTGATCCAGAGTTACTCCCCACTGATAGTGCTCCGTGGTACTACGAACAGCAGCAGTTGGGCTATAACTATCGTCTAAGCGATGTGCATGCCGCATTAGGGCTGAGCCAATTAAAAAAATTACCCCAGTTCATGCAGCAGCGCCAAATGCTTGTCGATGTCTATCATCAAGAACTACAAGATGTGGCGGTGCAGTTACCCGCGCGATGTCAGGATGGACAACACGCCAATCATTTATTTGTCATAAAAGTGGCGGCCGGCGAACAGCAATCTGTCTATCAGGCAATGCTTGCACAAAATATCCGATTAAACGTACATTATTTGCCGATTCACTTACACCCTTACTATCGCGACTTAGGATTTACCGAAGGTATGTTTGTGCATGCCGAAGATCACGCCAAGCTCGCATTAACACTGCCTTTGTACGTTAATTTGACGCCTGCTGAAGTGCGTCAAATTTGCCACCATCTGCGTCAAATCATAGTCAATCTCCGTTGTAAATAGCCGATCGCTTACAATTCTTTAATTTTGTATTTTGACGATTTTGTATTACTCACTGTCAAAATTTTGCTATAATTGACAAATATTAGTCAACAAATACTAAGACACGGGAAGTCTTGCAGTTGGATTTGTATTGATTTTAGAGGCT
>CAZLGJ010000085.1:0-13025 GCA_964559075.1 uncultured Glaciecola sp. | reverse complement strand
AATCCCCTACGGGATGCCATATAAAAAAAACCGCTACCTTATGTAGCGGTTTTTTTATATCTCTCGTAAAGGACATGAGAACCCCACATTTGATTTCTTCGCATTAAATCATCCACTATTTCAACAAATCATCACAAAACTGTACCATTGCTCAGTTATATCCCTTTCAATAAATGCATAAGATAGCATTGCCAATCGGGCAAAAATTATTGTGGAGATAAAAAATGAAAACACTATCAGAAATGCAGTATATGGAAGTCAGTGGTGGTAGTAACCGAGGCGCTCGCCAGCGCTTAACTGCTCAACGAACCGCGCTTTACGGCGCTCCTAATCAGGCGTTAAAAGACTGTATTGTTATTTCCGGCGTGGCAGCGCTGGCAGGTTTAGTCATGCCTTTATCTACGCCAATCGGGGCGGGTTTAAGTGCTTATGTGTGCAGCGTGAAATAATGACTATCTCGTCATGGTTATGGTTTATCAAGATTGTACTTGCCTGTAGTATTTTGCTCGTTGCGTATTTGAGTTATCAGCAGCTTCTGTCATATTCATTGCTTGGCGGGTTATTGCTATTACAGGCGTTATGCTTGGCTGTGTTTTACTCGTTGCGAAAAAAAGCATTGCTTAAGCATGGCACAGAATAATTATGGTATTTAGGGCGTTTGTCGCTAAACTTAAATGCTCTTTTATAAAAAACAGGGACGTTTGTCTAATCCTCAAAGGCTTTTAGTTCTTTTCTGAAAGAAGTATGCCGGTTAAAGTATAAATAATAAACACCAGCTCTCGGCAGGCATCAAAAAAAGTGAGCTGTGTTCTTGTGAAAGTGGAATTTTGCGCCTAAATTTTAATGAAGGGTAGTTCATGTATTTTTATGACAAAGTGAACTCTACTCATGATAATATTGCCAAATCGGCACATTTTTTCTATCAGTGTTGTTTAGTGGCTTTTTAAGTGGTATTTTGTATTTTATTGATATTATTATGATTTCCCCTGCTGAGCCTTTGTGTTGACCTTTGCAAACCATAAGAACGATTAAGATTAGCGTTCTCTCTTTGCTTGCCAATAGGGCAGGTTAATTTTATCTACTCGATGTTGGTCGCGCTCCCTTCCTGTAAGTTTCAAAAATATAGGTTTAGATACAAAAAGTAATTCGACTCTGAGTGTTAGTATTTTTAGTTAAGCTAACTTCTGAGACTGGTTATGCAGGCAAAATTTAAAGACCCAAAAAACACACAAGTTACAGAGAAGGGTGATACATCTCTAGTAGTTAAAGAACAAGTGATTCAAACTTGCTGCAAGTTGCAGCAAAGATTACCAGAACCGCAATTCTTTTCGAAGTTTGACTATTTGTTAGTTAAGTCAGCTGTAAAAATTATGAAAACTGACCATTCTGTCATACCGACTATGGATGATCTGCTTAACCAACTGAACACAAATGAAGAGCGCTTAACGCGTTCATTTTTGCAAATATATCAATGTTCTGTGTTCGGGTGGTTAAGAGAAGAGAGACTACTAGTAGGTCGTCAGTTAGTTCTGAGCGGTTTGTTTAGCGTCACTGAGATTGCAGACATGCTTGCATTTGCTGACATTGCGCATTTTTCTAGAGCCTTTAAATATCGTTTTGGGTGCTCGCCAAAAAACTTTTACCAAATGCTCGACAAAAAGTGACCTTGAGCGTGTCAGGCATGAAGAAAAGCTCAAACTTTGGCTATTTTATTTCCCTTTTAGGAAAAAAATTGAAGGTTGAAATTTATCAACTGGATGCAGACCTGTCCGCCGAATACATCATTACCTTTGATGACACTAAAAATACGCCTTATGGTTTTTTACTAAAAAACAGCGCTTTTAAACGATTTGTGGATAACGCCCAGATTGCATTTGGAGTCTGTGTTGCGAACTGTGAGGTCATTGCCAAGGCAATTGCCACTTATATCATGCTTTACGGACCAGCGGAATCGGTTGTTAATTACTTGGTTTTTGAGCGCGGCGCCAATGATACGCCAACATTCACAAATACTTATACTACCTTGTTTAATCCGGGTAATATCATCATCAATGTCTCGTCATTCAAATGCTCAATTGATGACATCGATTTTTCAATGCTGCGTCAAACGTTAGATGCAAGAGTTCGCCATGACGGGTTTATACTAAATGAAGCACGTTAAGCTTAAAACTAGATAAAAGACCTGTTTAGAGTCTTTTAATTGACCATTTTTGAGGTGTGCTCTATGATTGATTTAAGTGAATCAAATCAATCGGGATACATATGCAATACATACAGTCGATACTCGCAGAGAGCACAACCAGTATTTCTGAACTGAAAAAAAATCCAATGGCCGTAGTTGAACAAGCTGAAGGTTTTCCTGTTGCTGTGCTAAATAGAAATAAGCCGGCATTCTATTGTATACCTGCTGAAGCATACGAAGCCATCCTGGATAAACTTGAAGATATTGAGCTAGCTGCTCTTGTTAGAGAACGGATGGAGCAAGAAGAAATAGAGGTTAGCCTTGACGACTTATAGGCTCGTGTTTAAACGGGATGCTGAGAAAGAGTGGCGTAAACTAGACTCGACGATCAAATCACAATTTAAGAAAAAGCTAGTAGAACGACTATTAAACCCACGGGTTGAGTCATGCCGTGTAAGTGGATTGGAAAACTGTTATAAAATAAAATTACGCTCTGCTGGCTACAGGCTTGTGTATCAAGTTCGAGACCATCAACTAATCGTATCAGTTGTTGCTGTCGGTAAACGGGATCGAAACAGTGTCTATAAATCAGCAATCAAGCGGATATAAAATGACAAGGTGATCATGCAAATACCACTTGTCATCCTAGTTTCATAAAGTTCTTTTAGTATTAAAGTATTTTATCAAAATGAAACCTACAACTAGTGCCATGGAATATTTGTTTATCACCCGCCGCTCATCGCATTATGATTATTACCAAAAGTGTGCGGCTTTTTTAGGTGCATCTGCTCACGTTAAGGTCATTAAAGGCTTGGTGTTTCCGCGTTTATTCACTTGGCGATTAACCCAACGCCTCAATATCAATGATTTAGTCGGTGTACATGTGGCACGCAAATTTGCGCGGCATCCACAATTAAGTCAATTTCGTCTTGTCCGCAATCTATTGCGCACTTACTACAGTTATCGTGAGCGAGTGAGAGCGAGTTATTATTTTACTTACTTTATAAAACATCAGCCGCAGCGGGTGATATTGTGGAATGGTATGAAGCAGCCAAACAAAACCCCGGTTGAGGTGGCGCGCGCCTTAGATATCCCGGTGTTTTTGTTTGAAAACGGCCTATTACCTCAAACCACAGTATTAGATAATCGAGGGGTAAATGCGCTCAATAGTTTGCCAAGAAATAAAGACTTTTACGAACAGTTACCGATGCCAGCTGAGTCTTTGCAAACCCAGTTAAGTGTGCGTCAGCCCCACAAATTCAAATCAAGCGCTGAACAGAACCAAGCGTTACCTGATAACTATTTATTTGCGCCATTCCAGGTGCCAAATGACACACAGATTATTTGTCATTCGCCCTGGCTCAAAAGCATGGAGGACTTTTATACAGCACTTGCCACCGCGCTTGATAGCGTCAATCGCAGTCGTGAACAGCCGCTTCATATTGTCCTAAAAGAGCATCCGAGCTGGCCACAGTCTTATCGAGAATTATACCATAAACACCCGCACATGCATTTTGCCAATGGCAATAACACGCAAGCGTTGATCGAGGGAGCACTTGGGGTTGTGACGATAAACTCCACTGTTGGCATCGAATCGCTGTTACTCAACACACCGGTGATGACCCTCGGGGATGCGTGTTTTAATATTAGCGGTATTGTTCAGCACTGTCATAGCCAGCAGTTACTCAATCAACACTTAGGCTGTTTTTGGCAAACACCGCCAGCACCAGACTTATTAACCAAATTTTTGGGCTATATGCAATCGACCTATTTACTGCCAGGGCATTGGTACACGGTAGATGCGGACGCGCATACCCATTTTGCTGCAGTGAAAGCGCGTTTAGACAGTGTTGCTTAGATTGGGTATAATCCGCGCCTTCTAGATAAAGGCTGACTTTCACTCATGGCACAATCACCCAAGATCGTTCTGGCCCCTATGGAAGGGGTGGTCGATGCGCTAATGCGCGACATGCTTACCACGATTGGGGGCTTTGATTTGTGCGTGACGGAATTTTTGCGCGTGGTCGAAACTACCATGTCGGATAAGGTGTTCTATCGCATTTGTCCTGAATTAAAAAACAACGGGTTTACGCCTGCTGGGGTACCAGTCAAAATCCAGCTTCTCGGCCAGCATCCCAAAGCGCTTGCCGCCAATGCAGTAAAAGCCGTCGAGCTAGGCTCGCATGGGGTCGATCTAAACTTTGGTTGCCCTGCCAAAACGGTCAACAAATCCAAGGGTGGGGCCGTGCTTTTGCAATATCCCGACACCCTCTATGAGATTGTCAAAACCGTACGCGATGCAGTACCTGCTGAGCATCCTGTCACCGCCAAAATTCGCCTTGGCTACGAAAATACGGACAACGCCTTTGCCAATGCACAAGCCATTGCTGAGGCCGGAGCAGACTCCTTGGTGATCCATGCACGCACCAAAACCGACGGCTACAAGCCACCTGCCTACTGGGAGTGGATCCCCAAGATCCAAGCGGTCGTGCCCGATTTGCACATTATTGCCAACGGTGAGATCTGGCATGCCGATGATGCCAAGCGCTGTCGCGATGTGTCTGAGTGTGCTGATATCATGCTCGGACGAGGCGCGCTATCACTGCCTAATCTAGCCGCTACGATCGCGCATGGCCATGCCCCGATGAGTTGGGATGCGGTCAAAGAATTACTTATTACCTATTCAGGGTATGAAATCTATGGTGACAAAGGACGTTATTATCCCAATCGCATCAAACAGTGGCTAGGCTATCTCAAACGCGAATACCGTGAAGCTGAGGCGTTGTTTTTAGATATTCGTCGGTTACAGTGTGCAGACGAGATTGTCGCGATATTAAGACGCTAGCTGGGTGTCACTAGTGATAGCAATGGCCTGTTGGTGCTTGCTCAAGCCTAGGCGTAACAAAGTCTCCCGCGTATTGTTATCGACCCCCATGAGCGTGACACGCTGGCCCTGTTGAATGGCTTTACTAATGAGTTCATTGATGATCATAGAGGTTGAATACCCTACAATGCGAGCTTGGCTCAAATCGATGATGAGATGCGCGTGTTGTCGAAACGGACGATAGCGTCGCATCAAGCCTCTGCCTACTGCATAACTCATTGGACCGGTGATCTTCAACAGCACGGTTGAGTCGCTTTGGTCACTCAAAAAAGCCTGCTCAGCATCGCTTAAACGCTGCTTTTCACTCAGCCCGTCACTTAAAATAATATCGCCGAGTTGTAAATCGGATAAGCGCTTAACGGTATCGAGATTTTTGATAAACACGCCAACTAGCACTGCTGTAATCAAATCCACAAAGACTGTCAGCAGCAGCACTGTAAACATTAGACACACTGGAAACCATGGGAGTTTGTGGAGCTGTTTTAAAAACGGCCAGTCGATAATATCGATGCCTACTTTAATCAAAATAGCCGCTAAGACCACTTGAGGAATATCCACAAACACAAAGCCCAAACCCAATGCGACAGCCAATAACAAGACACTGTGGATCACACCAGCACTGGGCCCTTGCCCGCCGGCTTTGACATTGACCATACTGCGCATAGTCGCCCCAGCTCCGGGAAGCGCACCAAATAATCCCGCGACGGTATTGCCAATCCCTTGCCCGATGAGCTCTTGCTCAGAATCGTGCTGTTCACCGCTTTCATTATCTAGCACCAGCGACGTTAATAACGAATCAATCGCGCCTAACACTGCCAACATCACGGCATTGGTGAACATGACCTGTAGCACATCCCACTCAAATGCCGGTAGCACCAATGAGGGCAAGCCAGAGGGCAGGGCGCCGATGCGGGTCAAATCCTCGCCAATTGGCATGATCAGTGATAATACGCTGAGTAAGATGAGCGTGACCAGCGCGGCGGGTAATACATTGGCGTAGCGACCGCGCCAGCCAAATAAACAGGCAATACCTAACGCCCCAAAAAACAACGCATGCCAGTTCATCGCCGAGATGGTATCGGGCAGAGTGGTAAGCACCGTTAAGAGTGAGCCCTCTGCCGGTAGGCCAAACAGCACGGGGATTTGCAGCAAAATGATAATAAAGCCAATGCCGGTCATGAATCCCGAAATGACAGGATAAGGCACCATGACGATGTACTTGCCGATTTTTAATAGCCCCATGGCGATTTGTAACAACCCGGCCAGCATCACTGTGGTAAACGCAAGCGCCAGCCACGCGTCGGGGTACAACGCGGCACACTCCATAATGATGGTCGTCATCACCACGGTCATTGGGCCGGTAGGGCCCGATATCTGTTGACGCGTGCCGCCAAAAATAGCGCCAAATAAGCCCACGATAATCGCCCCATATAACCCAGCCATTGCACCTGCGCCGCTGGCAATACCAAACGCCAGCGCCAGTGGCAGCGCCACCACACCTGCAGTTAGACCACCGCTGATATCACGGGTGAGCGATTGCGTAAAATCGTTAGGGGTATAGAGCATGCAAGCTAACTTGTAGGGATAGGTTAATTTTTGGCATCATGTACAGTAGCGCAAAAATTAACCAATGCTAATCATTCTATGGTCTTAGGAAGCTGCCTTAACCAAAGGAATAAAGTGGGCGTGCATAAACTCGGCAATCAGTGGTTGTGCTTCGGCAGTGGGATGAATACCGTCGCGCTGCATCAGCGCTGTATCAAGCGCAATATCCGCCAAAAAGAACGGCACCACTGGAACCTCATCCGCTAATTGGGTAAAGCTTTCGATAAACATATTGTTATAGCGGCGACCATAGTTAGTGGGAATTTGCATGGCTTGCACTATGGGTTGTGCACCTGCCTCTTGGGTAAGCTTGATCAAGGTGGCGAGATTTTCACGTAACTTGGGTATGGAGTGCCCCTGCAGACCATCATTGCCGCCAAGCTCGATGAGCACCACATCTGGTGCATGCTGGCTTAATAAACGCGGTAGGCGAGACACGCCACCATCGGTCGTTTCACCAGATATAGCCGCATTAATCAGCTGAATATGCTGCGTTTCTGGCTGCGCCTGCAACATATTTTGTAACAGATTTACCCAGCCCTGTTCTTGCTCCAACCCGTAGGCTGCACTTAAGCTATCACCGAGTATCAAAACCTTTTGAGTGGTGCTTGATGGTGTGGTTTCTGGGTGATCTGCATCTGCCCATGCAAGCGTACTAAATAAAAGTGATATGAGTGCTAACATCGACGCGGTCAATGCTAGATTATTGATAAAATACGCGCGAGTCTTTTTAAATAACACGGTGAACCAAGCTCCATGATAAAAGTGAATAACATAACCAAAACAGTTACTACGGATAACGGCGATTTACAGATTTTACAGCCTATCACATTTAGCGTAACGTCAGGTGAATCGGTTGCTATCGTCGGCGCATCAGGGTCTGGCAAATCGACGCTGTTGGGGTTATTAGCCGGGTTAGATACTGCGAGTCAAGGTGAGATTTGGCTTGATAATGCTGCGCTACACGACTTAGACGAAGAAGCACGGGCACAACTGCGCGGCGAAAAAGTCGGCTTTATTTTCCAAGCGTTCATGTTAGTGCCTTCATTAACGGCACTGGAAAATGTCATGCTGCCAGCTGAAATCAACGGTGCCCCAAATGCCAAGCAGTTGGCGAAAGATGCACTGGAAAAGGTCGGGTTAAGTCATCGCGCCACCCATTACCCCAATCAGTTATCAGGCGGTGAACAACAGCGAGTTGCCATTGCACGTGCGTTCATCACCCAGCCCAAAATCCTCTTTGCCGATGAGCCCACCGGTAACTTAGATGCACAAAATTCCCACAAAGTAGAAAACTTACTGTTTGATCTCAACCGTGAAGCGGGCACGACCTTAGTGCTGGTCACCCATGATAGCGAGTTGGCACAGCGCTGTGACCGACAGCTGTTGATGAATGCAGGTGAGTTATCAGAAGTGAGCGAGGCGCAAAACAGTGCGCCAGCGATGGCGGCCGCCAACTAAGTGTGGGAATGGGGATGAGAAACAAGTTCATGGAGCAAGCATAATGGGACTGTCACTAGCATGGCGCTTATTTAAACACGAGGCTCGTCGCGGTGAGTTAAGTATTATTTTATCGGCCATTATTTTGTCCGTTGCGGCAGTATTGTCGCTATCGTTGTTTTCAGAAAGACTGCAAGGTGCGTTAAATGAGCGCAGCGCCGAGTTTATTGCTGCTGATCGCCAGCTATCTGCTCGCCAGCCCATTGATGAGGCATGGCTTGATACGGCTAAAGGGCTTAATTTAGCAACCGCCCAGCAGGTATCAACCCGTTCCATGGTGTTTGCCAATGACCAGCTACAGCTTGTGGATTTGCGCGCGGTCAATGCGAATTACCCGTTAAAAGGCAGCGTCAAACTCTCACCTGAGCCTTTTGCCACTGGCGTACCCACTACAGAGACTCCTAGCACCAATGAGGCTTGGTTGGACTCGCGCTTATTTCAAGTATTGGGGATCAAGGTTGGCGATACGATTGAAATTGGCGATGCGGTCTTCACTGCCAACGCCATTCTGGCCGAAATCCCCGATGCCGGTTTTAGTGTGTTTAACACCGATCCTATGGTGTTGATCAGTCTTTCTGGATTAGATGCTGCCAACGTCACAGGCCCAGGCTCGCGGGTTAACTACAAAGCGTATTTCACTGGTGATGATGACGCGCTTGAAACCTATTTTGAGGAGCTAAAACCACAGCTCAGACGTGACACGCATCGCTGGTTGTCGGTTGATGACGACGAGTCGGCGATTGGCGAGTCAGTGGCACGAGCTGAGCAGTTCTTTTTGTTAGCGTCATTGCTGGCGATTGTGCTTGCTTGTGTCGCGATTGGTGTCGCGGCGCAGCGCTATGCTCAGCGTCACTTTGATCCCGTAGCCATTATGAAAACGCTCGGAGCATCAACAGCCACTATTCGCCAAGTCTATCTTTATCAAATCATTTTTATCGCCGTGTTGGGCATTGTGCTTGGCGCTGTGATTGGATTTGTCATTCAGCAACTGGTCGTGAGCGCTTTAGCCGGTACCGTCGATGTTTCACTGCAAGTGTGGTACTGGCGGCCTTTGTTTATTGCCATTTTTACCGGTTCTGTGTGCGCCTTATTGTTTTGTTTATATCCTTTGTTGGGGCTATTTGCCATTCCGCCGCTCAGGGTATTGCGCCGCGATATGGCTTCGACACTTAAAAGCCGTGGTGGGCAGTATTTGACCTCGGGGCTAGCTATTTTTGGTTTGATGTACGCTTATTCGCAAAATTTCAAAGTCAGTGCCATTATGTTTTTCTCCGGCATTATTCTGGTACTGCTGTTATTGGCCGCTACCTATGCGCTGATCGCGCTTGGAAGAGTCCTAGGGCAGGGGCGGATGTCTGCTACGCAGTTGGCGTGGGCACGCATCAAACGCCGCGCGCTGGATAACTCGGTACAGTTAATCAGCTTTGCGCTTACCCTGATGTTATTGCTTGTGGTGCTCGTGATGCGTAACGACATTGTCAAACAGTGGCAGGCGCAGTTGCCGGAAGGCACAGCGAATTACTTCATGATCAACGTCACCGATGCGCAAAAAGACGCGCTCGCGGCACATTTTGCCGATAATCAGGTGCTGTCTGACGATTTGTTTCCAGTAACGCGAGGTAGATTTGCGCGCATTAACGATGATGTGCTGCGCAGCGATATCACCAAAGAAGAAGATGATAATACTAACGAGCGTCGCGCGGGGATGGGACGTGAAGCCAACTTAACGTGGGATACAAAGCTGCAAAACGCCAATGAAGTCGTTGAGGGAGAATGGCACGACACCTGGACACCTGAAATATCTACATTACCGCCTGGCGTTTACCCAGTTTCGGTCGAGCTTGAAGCTGCGCAGCGCATGCGCATTAAACTCAATGATGAGTTGAGCTTTAATATTGGTTCTGAAGTGGTAAATGTGCAGGTCACATCACTGCGCCGCGTAAATTGGCAAACTATGCAACCGAACTTTTTCTTTGTGCTGCACCCCGAAGCTATGGCGCAGTTTACGCCAACCTACATTACCTCGTTCTTTTTGCCAGAGGAGCGCAAGCCAGAACTAACTCAGCTTTTACGTCCGTTCCCCAACGTCACCTTATTTGACGTAGACGCGCGGATTAATCAAATTCGGAGTATCATTGACCAGGTGTCCGCGGCAGTCGAATTTATCTTGATCTTGGTGCTAGTGGCGGGCGCGCTGGTATTAGTTGCTCAAGTACAAGCCTCGATGGACGAGCGTCAGCGCGAGCTTGCGATTTTGCGTACTTTAGGCGCAAAGGGCTCTCTCATTAGACGCTCGGTGATATATGAGTTTTTGATTATTGGCTCGGTGGCCGGTTTCATGGCGGCCTTAGCCAACGAAGTCAGCCTCTATTTACTGCAAAGCCAAGTCTTTCAAATGAGTACCCAGCTGCACATTGAATATTGGTTAATTGCACCACTGACAGGTGCTATCGTAGTGGGGCTGTTAGGGGCAGCTAGCTGTCGCTCGCTGTTGAGATTGAATACCTCGACTTTGCTGCGCAAGGTGATTTAGATGATAGAGGCGCCTACCACGCAGCTGATCACTATTTTGTTAGGCGTCGCCACGGGGTGGGCAATATACCGATACGCACGACTTAAAGATTGGGATTTATTGCACATTACCATCTTTTTGCCGGCGATATATGTGGGTTTTGCTTTGTTCTCGTCAACGCCCACGCAAAGCATCATCGAAGAGATGTTTTTTGGTATGCCGATTTTTATGCTGGTTGGGATCAGTCATACGCAAGAGTGGTCTACCGAACGCAAACAAAAAGTCGCAGTAGCAGTATGGCTTTATCACGGTTTTTACGATTACGTCCATCACTGGCTAGTAGTGAATGATGGGGTTAGTTGGTTTTACCCTGATTGGTGTTTGGGTATTGATATCACTGTTGCGGCTTTGTTAGCACATCATATCTGGGGTAAGGACCGTCTTAACGCATAATTTAGTTTAAATCACAAAAAAGATAACGACATGAAACATCAACTAGTTTTAACACTCTGTAGTTCGACTTTATTAATGTCATCTGTTGCCATTGCTAGCAATGACCATCAGGATTTGGACGATATTCGTGGCTGGAAAGATTTGGTAAGGATGGAGACCTGTTTAGATGCCGCATTGGATTTGATCCCGGGCGACGCTCGCAAGCTTGAAATGAAACTAGAAGGTGATGATCCTGTGTATGAGTTTCAAGTGCATGGTGACGACGATACAATGTACAACATTGAATGTAACGCCGAAGAAGGGGTTATTACCGAAGTTGAGCGCTCGGTCGCTAAAGAACACCCCGTTTTCCAAAAACTCGCTAAAGTCAGCGAAGCCGATGCCCGCGAATTCGCACTAATGATCCATCCTGGTACCGTTGTTGAAACCGAGTATGAAATAGGCTTTGATGGCACCGTGACCTATGAATTTGATATTGTCACCGAACTGGGTTACGAGATGAAAGTGGACGTTAATGCCGTTACTGGTGAGATAGAAGAAGCCAACATCGAGCTTTACGAAATTGGCTCAGAAAAGGAACTCGACTAGTTCCTAATTACAAATCAAGGCTTGCAAGGGCCTTGTCTACTTCTGGGTAATCAAAGGTAAATCCTGAATCTAACAATCGCGCCGGCACGACAAACTGCCCCGTTGTCAGCAAATCAGCCCCCTCACTGAGTAACAGCTTCATTGAGAACTGCGGCACAGTGAATATACAAGGCCGCCTTAGGCGCTGCGCTAGGGCTTTTGAAAACACTTTGTTAGACACTGGGTGAGGGGCTGTAAAGTTGTATACGCCAGCGCACTCATCGTGATTGAGTAAAAAGGCAATCCCCGCAATCATATCCTCGATATGGATCCACGAAAAACCTTGTGTACCTGGTGAAACCGGACCGCCCAAACCCAGTTTGAACGGCATCAGCATCTTTGCTAACGCCCCGCCTTGTGCACTTAACACCACGCCAGTGCGAATGATACAAACGCGCGTATAATCAGAGGCATGCTGTGCGATCTCTTCCCAGCGCGCACAAATTTCGTGGCTAAACTCATGATGAATATCTGTGTAATGCTCATCGATGTGTTGCTCACCCTGTCGCCCATAATACCCTATGGCAGAACCGCTAATAACAACCGATGGCTTTTGTTGAGTCCCCGCTAGCCAATCGATCAAAGCCTGTGTAATGTGCCAGCGGCTCTGGCAAATACGCTGTTTTTGTTGCGCATTCCAGCGCTTATCCGCAATCGGCTCGCCAGCGAGATTAATAACGGCGTCGACTTTTTTAAGCGATGCCAGCTCATCAAGCCGGATGAAACTCACAATATCTTTGGCTACCAATTCGCCAAAGATTTGTAGCGCTCTATTGATATCGCGAGTGACCACAGTAAATTGATGCGTATCGGCGTAGCGCTTGATAAAGGCTTGCCCAATTAACCCTGTACCACCAGTCATGAGAATATGCATGCGGATCTTCCTTGTGCGTTAAATTAAAGTTGTGCCTCTTTGGAGCACGCAATGCTCAATGAAACTGAGTCGGAAAAACGCAGTGCATGCGGTTTATCGACTTCCACTTCGGCCCAGGTGACCCATGGGTGGTCGGCGCACAGTGCCAAAATGTCGTGGGTGAGCTTTTCGAGTAGCAAAAAGCGATTTTGCTCAACCAAACGAATCACTGCCTTGGTAATCACTTTGTAGTTGATAGCTTCATCGACATTGTCGTTTTCTGCCGCGCGCGCTGCGTCATATTTGATGACGGCGTTAATCACAACGTCTTGTTTTTTCTCCATTTCTTCTTCATTAAAGCCAATGAAGGTGCGCAGGCGTAAATTTTTTATGCGAATTGTGGCGTCAT
>CAZLGJ010000084.1:5804-13038 GCA_964559075.1 uncultured Glaciecola sp. | reverse complement strand
GACCCCGATATTATTCTAATTGGTGAAATGCGTGACCGCGAAACCGCGCATGCCGGCATCGAGGCCTCTTTAACGGGGCATTTGGTGCTGTCTACACTTCATACTAACTCAGCGCCAGAAACCATTACGCGGTTATTAGATCTAGGCATTGACCCGGTGAATTTTTCTGATGCATGCGTTGGGATTCTCGCCCAGCGATTAATTCGCACCTTATGTCCAGCGTGTAAAACCGCGCATCCTATTACTGCGGCAGAGCGAGGGTTTATTGAACGTCAATACGGTGAGGCTTATTTGGCAGAGCTTACGCTACCAGATGATGGGCAGTTGTTTCGTGCAAATGGCTGTGAGGCGTGTGGCGATTCAGGCTATAAAGGGCGCACCGGGATCCACGAACTGCTCGGGATGACGCCTGCCCTGCGTGCTTTGGTTTACCAGCAAGCGTCTGTACAAGCAATGCACCAGCAGGCAATGCAAGACGGCATGCGCACCTTGTTACAAGACGGGATTAAAAAATTACTCGCGGGCGATACAGATTTTAAACAAATTCAAATGCTTGGCGAAACCGAGTAATAATGGTGTGGTAAGAGGTGGTCTATCCATTGTAGTTTTGCTTATAAAGGATGTTTATATCGCATAGACTTATTTGAGTAGTTAAGTCGCAACCAAGGACGCTACTCAAGTAAATCATGCACATCGAATCCGATACCAGTGGGCCCATTCCACAAAGCTCAGAGCATCTAATCAACTCAGAGTCTCTGAGCTACACACCACGTTTGTCACCGTCCATTTTAGATAACCCAGAACTGCTGGCCATGGCTGCTTTTTTTTCCGATGTTGGCATTGTGATTACCAATTCAGGTAAGCAGGTTATTTGGGTCAACCCTGGGTTTGAGCAAATTACTGGCTACCAATTGTCCGAAGTACTAGGCAAATTGTTAGGCCCTCTCTTACAAGGCCCGGAGTCGGCTCAACATACCATCGAACAGCTCAATCGCGACCTCGAAGTAACGGTCAAAGAACGCACGCTCGCGCTACGCCAGGCAAACAGCGAATTAGAACAGTTATGTCTATCGGACCATCTCACAGGTTGCCTTAATCGACGTTCATTTTTTTTACATTGGCAGGCAATGACTCAGCTACCCAAGCGGCAATCACATGTTTTGCTGATGCTGATGAATATTAATAAGCCCACAGCGCTGTTAATTGCTGAGCGGATTCGCAGTACTGTAGCCGTTAATCAATTCGTACTGAATACAGAATTAGCAGTCCAAATTACGGTTAGTATCGGCTTTGCTACCATAACAGAAAACACGCCTTGCCCTACCGAAGTGTTGTCACTTGCCGACAAAAACCTCTACCGTGCCAAACAAGCCGGCAGAAACACCATAGTAGCAAAAGCGGTCTAGGCTTATTGCTTACTAAATAGGGTTTGATTTAGCTCGTGCCAACATTCAAAGACATGGTGTACGGGAAGGTCTGTTTCTCTAAATCCGTACGACCATGCTTGCATGTTGGCGTTATTTGCAGCTTGAATATCGTATAGATAATCACCGACATAAGCTATTTCAGACGGCGCTATCGCCCATTCCTTAGCTATTTGCAATAGTCCTGTGGGGTCGGGTTTGGCCGGGGCATCCTCCCTAGTCAGCACGAACTCTATAGGTATGTTGTTTTGTTGTCTTTTTACTGCAGTGGCGGCTCGGCAATTACGTGTAACAATCGCCATCGGGATACTCTCTTGAGATAAACGCTGCACAAACTCCTGCGCGCCAGCTAACCATTTTGAGCTCTGTGCTTCCACTATCTCGTGCTGCTCGATAATGTCAGCTGCGATTAGCCCCAGCTCGGCGTCAGTATGATGCAGTTGTGCTACGTGCTGCAGTATATCTACATCCGCAGGACAACCTATATCTGTGCGCATTTGTGTAAAATCCAGTTGCGAGCTTACGAGTGTATCATCGAGGTCAAAGATAAACGCGGAGGGAAGTACAATAGACATACTTTATTATTTTCTTAACAAATGAAACAACGTGGTTTGATCCAATATAGCATCATTTCCTAAATCATGCGCCTGTTTGAATTTTGCGATCGCTTCGAAGGTGTCCATACCAAACTGACCATCAGTCTGAGTAGACAAAAACCCTTCCTCCGTTAGACGTGTTTGGATCTTCACCCTAACTTGATAATAGAGTTGATGCTGCAACGTCTTATCAAGCGAACCATCTTCAGATTTTAAAGTATCAATACGAGTCTTAAACAACGAGGTGTTTAACTGAGTAACGGCTTGAAAAAAACTGATTTGTGGTGTTTTTTGGCAGTGCGCGACAACATAGTTGATGAGGGTTTCTGCATTTTCCCATGCAACTAAGTCAAAGGTATCCGGCAGGTAGTAATTATTGGATGTGATGTAACCATTCATCCAACCGATGAACAGGTACTTTTGTGGGTCTTCGCGGTTTTGTAAAATATCAATAAACTGCTGGCAAGAGACATTCCCCACACCTTTTATTGCAAACTGTCCTTTTTCATCTTTGCCATGACTAGTGACTGTCATAAAAATGCTCAATAACCAAATGATTGCGAGTAATAGTGTACGGTTGTGCATCGCTGTTCCTTGCTTTGTTATAAGTTAATCAGCCAAGATACTTCATCTTACAATGACGTATCTTGGCTAGATTAGGTTTAGCGTCGCTGGGTTTACTGCTGCTGTGCTTTTCTTACGAGCAACACACCCAATCCCAAGATAAGAATTAAGAATGATGCCGGAGAGTTTACAGGAGTCATGCCACCTCCTCCAGATGTCGATGCAATCAATGATGACATACGAAGTTCAGTTGCCGTGCCTGTCCAGTCTAAGAACAATGGGAATGCGGTTGCAAAGTCAGGGGCTGCGATGTCCAACAAAATCCCGCCAGTAAAAAACAACTCAAAGGTATCAGTTGCTAGTGAGGATAAGTCAAAGCGCATACCTTCAGCGACGGTTGCAATGAGCGAACCACCGACAAAAATTTCGACATCACCAAAACCAAAGCTACTATCTGGGGTTTCAATTTCGGTAAAAGTAGCACCGCCTAGCAAACTATACTCAAAGCCTTCCGCAAAGGGAGGATCGTACCAACGTGCAGGTTCAGGCGCAGTGAAGCTAAATTCACCCGGTGCAGTCACAAATGGCAATACAGGTACATCAGGTGTTGAGCCTGGCTCCACACCACCAACCCCCCCAAAACCGAACAAGAATGTTGCTGGTGTGCCGGTATCTGGGTCACCACTTTGTTGTCCCAGAGAGTACACGTCAATACCCAATGTGCTGATCGCATTCAGTGCTTCGGTTTCATCACCGGCAGAACCGTAAAAGATATTAAAGATCCGGCTCGCACCATCGACTAATCCGCCAAACTGGAAATCAAACACTGAACCGTGATCTGCTGGTCCATTATCGACAAAATCAACATTGATGGTTTCGCTTCTAACTGCACCAGCGGACGACAAAGGATCACCATTAGCAAAGCCATTATCGGAAGCGTACAACACATTGCCACCTGCCGAAACCAAGTTCGCTTCAACGCCTTGATGAGTGACAAACTCACTAAACTCTGTTGGCGGGATATCCCAGTCCATCACGCGACGATAAATGACATTATCTATATCCATACCGGTGTCGTTAACAATACTCACTTGGGCTTGAAACACCCCTTCTGCCAAAGATGGACCATAGGCATGAGTCACAGATACATCAATGTTGGTTAGTTCAACTGTTGAGGTTGTTGTTTGCACCGTACTACCAAAAGTCCCACCAGTGAGATTAAACACCCCACCACGAGCGATATTGGCGCCAGCTGAAAACGACCCGCCGCCGGTTTCAACCGCAATTCCCCAGCCTTCACACAAACAGCCTGGCGAAGTGGCGTCTCCGACATTATCGCGATACAACCCAATCACACTATTGAGTAACGGTCCGTCAATTAAGCCGCCATCAATTAGGGCAGTTTCTTCGGCTGGTGTTGGATTATAATTGAGGTGCCCTTCATTATTTATCCCCAGCAGGGTTTCTCCATTTACAATAACTGCGGCGGCATTGGCCACATTCACTGACAACGTCATACTACATGCTATCGCTAACGAAGATAATTTTAATGTGGATTTAAACATTGCAATTCCTTCTTTTGTTTTGAAATCTAGCTGATAGCGCAACACAACCGTACCCCGATGCGCGTCGTCATTCGTTAAGCAACATTCAATCCAATTTGCTAACTTTCTATTTAACAAAGAGTTAATACTACCCTACAGTTTAAAGTGTAAAAATATCTGACACCTCTCATCAACCGCGATAATAACCATCATTGTCATAAAAACTGCATAAATATTTCCACTTTCTGTCATCAATTTGCCACTGATTTGTCATCATTTTCCACAATAATACGCCCCGAAATCACACTAGACTTTAGGATAAATACATGACTAAATTACAACCTCTTGCACTTGCGATTGGGGTCGCATTATCGGCATCTGCGCAGGCTAATACGGCCAAGGCAAATACTGATGTATTAGACGAGATCACTGTAGTCGGCAAAAGCGTTTCCTTCGCCAACAGCTCAACATCACCAGAGATGCAGTTACAACAATCGTCCATGACCAGCGCACTTGCTGTTATTGATAATTTGCCTGGCGTACTGATCAACGAAGGCGACACGTTCGGCGCAGATGATTGGTCAACTACAGTATCAATTCGCGGTTTTCAACTAAGTCTTGATGAGCAACAGATTGGTATTACAATCGATGGTATTGCCAACGGTAACTCGAACTACGGTGGCGGTGCAAAAGCCAACCGTTTTATCGATACTGAAAACTTAGCTGCGGTTGAAGTATCTCAAGGTACGTCTGACATTACTTCACGCTCTAACGAAGCATTAGGCGGCACCCTCAACTTCACTACCATCGCGCCCACTGCGGATGCGGAAACCAAGATCAGCTTTGCTAAAGGTGACTTTGGCGCGCAAAAGCTTTTCCTACGCCACAATACTGGCGAAATTTTTGATAACACCACTGCCTGGTTCTCTGTTTCTTCGCGTGAAAGCACTGACCACATGGAAGGTTCTGCACAGAACACCGGTGACCACATGGCTGCTAAATTTGTGCATGAAGGCACTGACTTTGCGGTAACTGGATATGCATCTTATGATGACGTTCACGAAGACAACTACCAGCGCGTCTCGCTTGGCGAGTTTAACACCAACCCTGACTGGGATCGTCTAATTGGAACCTGGACAGGTATTCCTTATGTGGATCAGGTACACCGTCGAGGCTGGTCAACAAGCCGTACTAACATCTTAGGCTATCTTAAACTAGATTATGATGTTAGCAGTGACCTTTCAATCTCTGCTAATGCCTACGTACATGAAAACGAAGGCCGTGGCGATTGGATTCCTCCTTATATCCACCTTGTTTCAGATGTTAACGGTGGTGACTCTCTAGCTATTGCTGCATTCACCGACACTGCAGGTAACCCTGTTGCACCTATCGATGGTTGTGAAAGCTCTATTACCTTCCCTTACGGTGGTGCTGATGCGGCTTCTGATCCAGGCTGTTATGAGCAAGGTGCTGTGCCTGTCAGTTCATTCCGCAACTCAAACTATGAAAAAAGCCGTATCGGTTTAAACATTGATGCAGAATATACGCTAGATGAACACACGCTTCGTGCTGGTCTTTGGATTGAAGACTACGAGCGTAAAGAAAACCGTTCTTGGCACAAAATCATAGATTCCCGCGTTGGCTTCCAAGCGGATAGCAATCCTTATTGGGTGCAATACAGCAACGAATTCCCAGTGTCTACCACAATGATGTACGCAGAAGGTGAATTTGTCTTTGATAAGCTAACTGCGCGCGCTGGCGTGAAGCAGTTCTTAGTCGAGCTAGAAAAGAAAGATGTATTTGCTAACACGACCTCAGCACCGGTTGATTCTGATTCGGATTTACTGATGTCTTTTGGTGCTGTTTACGAAGTCAACGATAACCTTGAAGTCTTTGCTGGTTACGGTGAAAACTTCGCAGCTATCAAAGACACCGTGCTTGAGCGCGATGCATCGGCACTTGAAAACATTGAGCCAGAAACGGCTGAAAACTTAGATTTTGGTATTCGTTACAGCAGCGACCGCGTTAACGCGAGCTTAACTTTCTACGATATCACGTTTGAAAACCGCTTAGTCTTCTTGGATAACTCACAAGCGGGTCAGGCACCAAACTACGATATCGGTACCAACGGTAGCTTTGTCAACGTAGGCGGTATTGAGTCATCAGGTATCGAGGCATCAGCAACGGTATTTGTTGATCAAAACTGGTCATTATACGCTTCATACACCAATAACAACTCCGAATACGCTGGCACGCTCGACGCTTATCCAGCAGGTAATACTGTGTTTGGTTCAGCTGAGGATATGGCAGTTATTTCGATTGATTATGTAAAAGATAATTTCTTTGCAGGTCTATCCACCAAATATGTCGGCAAGCGCTTTATGGATGCTGCCAACACTGACGTAATTGATGCTTATACGGTTGGCGATTTTTATGCTGGGATGAATATCGATTCTCCGGTTGAAGGTATCCAAACCATCGATATGCGTTTGACTGTCAATAACATCACTGATGAAGATTATATCGGTGGCGTATCTGGCGGTTGGGGCGGCTGGATTGGCGCACCTCGCACAGCAGTATTGAATGTCAGCTTTACATTCTAATTAACGCCTTTGTGTGTGACACAAATATGTGTAAAAGCGTAGATGTGTTGTCCCTTTATCCCACCTTCTTTTGAGGGTGGGATTTTTTTTGATGTGAGAAATGTATATATGCGATTTTTATTGATTGCGCTCATATGTGTGAGCACCATTACCAACGCAGCGAATGATGTATTGATGGAGACTAAGGCGGTTGGAGAACCTATCTTGACCTCGATAGATCCCGAGCGACGCCTAACACGCATTGGGCTAGGCTCATGCCTTAAAGAAGATAAACCTCAGCCGCTCTGGGAAGGTGTACTTGCCGCCAAACCCGACCTCTTTGTGCTGATGGGCGACAATGTGTACGGTGATACCGAGGACATGCAGCTACTTGCTGACAAGTATGCGTTACTGGCGCAACAACCTGGATTCGTCGAATTACGCAGTCATACGCCTGTTGTTGGTATCTGGGATGACCACGACTATGGCGAAAATGACGCTGGCGCAGAATATCCGATGAAAGC
>CAZLGJ010000084.1:0-5794 GCA_964559075.1 uncultured Glaciecola sp. | reverse complement strand
AAGCGGCTTCCAAAACAGTGATGCTCGACTTTTTTGGTGAGCCTGCAAACAGTCCACGACGCATCCAAAGCGACGGTGCCTACACCAGTTATATGATTGGCCCAGAAGGACAACGCGTGCACATTATTTTGCCTGATCTACGCTACAACCGCAGCCCGCTATCTGCGGTTAACCGCTTAACGTACACCGTCTCAAGATTGCCCAAAGACATGGGCCCTTATCAACCCAGTGATGATCCACAAGCCTCTATGCTTGGCGAAAATCAATGGCAGTGGTTGGAGGCGGAGTTGGCAAAACCTGCCGATGTCAAAATACTGGTTTCTAGCCTACAAGTGCTGGCAGACTTTACGGGCTGGGAAGCGTGGGTGAACTTTCCTGCAGATCACGCGCGTCTGATGGCCAATATTACAGAGCAGCAACTAGATAATTTGTTGATCGTCAGTGGTGATACGCATTGGGCTGAAGTATCGCGCCAAACGGTCGGGGATATTGAGTTAGTTGATTTGACTGCATCGGGTATGACTGAAGAGTGGCAACAGATTTCACCCAATCAGCATCGTGCTAGCGACGCGTTCGCCAAAGCTAACTTTGGGCTACTGACGATTGATTGGGACGCCTCTCCTATCAACGTGACCATGCAAATCATTGCACAAAATGGGGAGATCTTAATCGAACAGCCTTGGCGACCAGCAGCTAGCGTCAACAACTGATCTTAGGAATATCAGCCCAGTTAGTGGTGTATTGCGGCGATAAATATTGTCGCCGCATGCGCCATTTGGGCGTAATCCCTTTGGCAGCCACTCCCATAGTATGTTTACCATAGCGGCGGTTGACGCCGTCTAGACACACCATCAAGGCAAGCTTGTCCTGGCTATGGTTAAACAGGTCTTCCTGCACAAACTCTTGCTGAATCAACTCAACCGCGCCTAAGCCGGATTTGTGAAAAATAATGCCTGGCTGATAAATCTGCTCTGCTGCCGATGATGCGGCACTCACAATCTGGAAAGTGTCGCTAGTGGGTACGGCAAACTGATGCTCAATGGCTTTTTTGTAATACTGGTCTTGGCTAAATGGATTGGATTGCGCAAAAATTTTGAGGGTTTTTATTGCCGATCCCTGCGCCCGCACTTTCGCCCCCACGTGCTCGGCATGTAAACACAGCGATTGTCGTAGGCTGTCCAAGTCTGTGACTTTTTCGCCAAAGGCACGCGTTGAGAAGATCTGCTGTTTTACCGCCTTGACAGCATCCCAATGTAAACACGCTTCGCCATTGAGCTCGCGCACCGTGCGTTCAATGTCGACCGAAAATTGCTTGCGCATCGCCTTGGGCGAGGTACACGCCAAATCCCACGCGGTGTGTATGCCCATCAACTCTAGCTTGGCACTGATGCGCCGGCCAATCCCCCACACATCCCCCACGCCCATGCGTTTGAGTACATACTCGCGTTCAATTGGATTACTGATCACGGCAATGTTGCTGGCGTTAAACTTGGCTATTTTTTTGCCTGCGTGACTCGCTGCCTTGGCGAGTGTTGGGGTCGGCCCAATGCCAACTCCGACAGGTAAACGCACATCGCGCCAGACTGCCCAGCGGATCATCTCAGCATGATATTGCCACCCGTGTTCCGGCTGCATCTGTGCAAAATACAAAAAACATTCATCAATCGAATACACGTACTGCTCAGGTGCGTAGCGTGCGATGACTTTCATCATTTTGCGCGATAGATCATCATACAATTCGTAGTTTGACGAACGGATCACGCAGCCGTGCTGAGCCAAAATATCTTTGACCTGATGATACGGACCAAATTTTTTAACGCCTGTTTGTTTGGCATAGTCACACATGGCACAAATACAGCCGTCGTTATTGGTCAACACCACCACAGGCTTAGCCCGAATACTGGGGTCAAAGACTTTTTCGGCAGATGCATAAAAACTGTTGGCATCGACTAACGCATACATAGAATTAACGACCTCTAAGAAACTTCACCTAAGCTATTATTGACTTTACGGGAGGTGCGATGCATGCGAATTGATCGCGTAACAATGCCCTCTTCTTCAAAAATATCCCCGGGCCCGATTACGTAAGGCTCGTGATATTCTGCGGCAGAAAGTAACACCATGGCCTTGCGGTCAAACAACTTGCAGACAAATGCCCCGTTGAGATTGGCGACAATAATATCGAGCGAGCCTTTGCCCGCGGCGCGATCGACAATCAATAGATCATTGTCATAGATCCCATAGCCCACCATAGAGTCGCCTTTGGCTTGACCAATAAAGGTCGCAGAAGGGTGTTCGATCAATAGCTCATCCAAATCTAAGCCTAGCTGTTTGTACTCAGCAGCTGGAGATTCAAAGCCAGCAATACCTGCCTGAGCAGCCAAGGGAATGACCTGCAGCATCGGATGTCTCCACATAACAAAACTGTATATACATACAGTATATTATCTGCGCTTTTTTGGCAATCTTTACTGTTGATTTATCCAGTGGTATGCGTATACTTTTATTGATAGATGATACGAGGACTCAGTTCATGGCCGTAATTACACAATATGTAGTACAACACAAAGGGGTGGACAAATTGGTGACAACCGACAAAAAAGCCGCCGATCAATACGATAAGATGTTAAATGTGGCGGACAATCTTGCAGAATACATCAGTGCCAAAGGCATTACACTAGAAGATCAGGTGTTAGAAGATCTCAGCATCGTATTAGCTAAACACAAAGACTCTGTGCAAAAGTTGTTAAAAGGCAGTGACGCGGATGCAATTTTGGAGAGCGAAAGTGCTGAGGTCATTAACCTTGACGAAAATAGCGCCTAATTAGATTGATTCATGCTGCTCTGAATGATACGAAAATTTGCTTCAGCGTTAGTTTGGCTGTCTCATAGGTAAGTATTTGTTGAGTAGCTCAATTAAACACAGCTCTTTACTCATCGGCATATCAAACTGCAGATTGAGTTGCTCGTACATGTGTTCAAGTAAAAGGCTGTCTGCATCTTCTATCTGTATGTGGTATGTTTTAAGTTTGTCTATCGCTTCGATATAAAATCGACGATTATGGGCAGATAGGGACACCAATCTTCCTCCTAATATAACTCAACCAATATACTAATAAAAAAACAACTATAGTAGATAGTTATAAAAACGTATAAAAGACCATAACCATAAAAGCAAAAAATAAAATAAGCCTTTAGCTACATTTAAGCCATTAGCTAAATTAATGAAGCGCGCTGCGGTGACGATTAACAAACTTCAGTAAAAACAATTGCAGTTTGATAGAAATTCGCCCCTGCTCCAAATATTCATACTTAATGGCATTCAGATTTGCCAAGTCATTGTCCGAAAGGGCTTCAGAAGGTGTGCATGCTAGATAAGTTAAGGCACTGGTATAACAATAATCCATTGTCTGTGATGATGTACGCACTTTATTAATCCTTATGTACGATAAATCGGACGAATAACTTATCAAGGAATGACAGGGTATACAACAGTATACTTTAGTATAAATTGCAAGCGCTTAAAAAACATACAAAAAAAGTTTTATTCATCAAAAACGAGTAACAAGCAGAGCAAGAATGCCACCACAAACTGCCATTATGTTCACACCAAATGATGGCATTGCGTGGTGGTATTGCATAGTATAGCTAAGACGATTAGAGTAAACATAATCACTGATTATTATGACAACAAGGAATATCGATGCGCTATTTGCACACTATGGTTCGAGTGAGAGACCTCACTGCAAGTCTGCATTTTTACTGTGAATTACTTGGTTTAGTAGAAATCAATCGCTTTGATCACGAACAAGGACGGTTTACGTTGGTGTTTTTGGCAGCCCCAGACGATGTTGAAGCGGCCAAGGACAAAAAAGCCCCCTGCGTCGAGTTGACTTACAATTGGGATGACGAAATATATACTGGTGGTCGTAACTTTGGGCATTTAGCTTATCGAGTTGCTGATATTTATGAAGTGTGTGAACGCTTACAAGCGGGTGGCGTAACCATTAATCGCCCGCCACGGGACGGACACATGGCATTTGTCCGTTCACCTGACGGTATTTCAATTGAGCTACTCCAAGAAGGCGAGCATCTTCCACCCAAAGCGCCATGGAAAGATATGCCGAATGAGGGCGAGTGGTGACACCTGCTATTAATGCAGCGAAACGCGCCAAAGTAAATTTTGACATATTGTCTTATGAGCACGACCCAAACGCTGGCGCTTATGGGCTTGAAGCAGCACAAAAACTCGCACTAGAACCGCAATACGTGTTCAAAACGCTGGTCGCGCAATGCGATACGAATATGGTCGTCGCTATTATCCCCGTGGCTAAGCAGCTTAATTTAAAAGCGTTGGCGATCCACTGCCAATGCAAAAAAGCCGTGCTGGCAGAGCCAAAACAGGTGACCAGCAAAACCGGTTATATCATGGGCGGTGTCAGCCCCTTGGGGCAAAAAACAAAGCTGACCACTGTCATTGATCAAGACGCTCATGACTTGTCGTATATCTATGTGAGCGCAGGTAAAAGGGGATTAGAGATAAAACTTTCTCCGCAAGACCTACAACAGTTAACACAAGCACAATTTGCGCACATATCTAAATCATAACAGTAAACCATAACACTATTGAGGATAACCAGGTCGCTATGTCCAATGCACTTACCATCGAAGCATTATCCTTCGGCTATACAGCACAGCACCCCATCATCGAAATCCCTAGGTGGCATGTCCCCGCCGGTCAATCGGTGTTTTTGCAAGGCGATTCAGGCACGGGTAAAAGTACGTTACTCAACTTGCTCAGTGGCGTACTGACACCGCAACACGGCAAAATAATCATTGCCAACACCGACATAACCCAACTATCGAATACCGCTCGAGACAGCTTTAGAGCAAGTCATATTGGCGTGGTGTTTCAGCAATTTAACCTCATTCCGTATTTGTCAGTAATAGCTAATATTCAGTTGGCTGTTTATTTTGCTGCAAACCAACCCAAGGACAATCCGCACGTGATGCAGACGGCCGTCCAACTATGCAAGGACTTACAGCTGCCTGAAGATATCTTGCATAAGCCGGCAAAGCAGCTCAGTATTGGTCAACAACAGCGCGTTGCGATTGCGCGAGCATTGATTAACCAACCTGCTTTATTGCTTGTCGATGAGCCTACGTCAGCACTAGACGCTAGCGCGACGGATGCTTTCTTAACCAGCTTAATTAAACAACAACAGGCGACCAGCTGTGCGCTTGTTTTTGTGAGCCACGATACGCGCTTAGCAGATTACTTTGATAAGCATGTTACGCTCAGCGAGCTTCAACAAGGCGGTGTAGCATGTTCTTAAAAATTGCCAAAGAAAGCCTATTAGCCCGACGTCAATCAGTGCTATTAACCTTTTTGGCACTGGTAATAAGCTTCACCATACTACTAGCCGTTGATCATCTTCGGACCCAAGTGAAAGAAAGCTTCACGCGCAGTGTATCAGGTGTAGATCTGATTGTTGGCCCACGCACTGGTGATTTGACGCTACTATTATCCAGCGTGTTTCATCGTGGTGTGCCTTCATCCCCCATGACGATAGCTGACTTAACTCAAGTGTCGGCCCGCCCTCAAGTAACTTGGACAGTCCCAATTAGCTTAGGGGATATGCATCAAGGATACTCTGTAGTGGGTACGACAGACGCGTTATTTACGCATTTTCAATACGGTGACCAACAGCCTTTGCAGCTTGCACAGGGTCGCGTATTTGCGGCTGCCAATGAAGCGGTCATCGGCGCTCACGTTGCTGCAAAACTGCATTAT
>CAZLGJ010000083.1:0-13085 GCA_964559075.1 uncultured Glaciecola sp. | reverse complement strand
ACCTAGGACAAGCTTGTCTTCGATATCAAAAAACTGCACGCGCATCCCCAAATGCTCCGCTAGGATACTCAACTGGGTACCAATGTGACCGTAGCCAATAATGCCGAGGGTTTTGCCGCGAGCTTCATAAGAGCCAACAGCGCTTTTTTCCCATTCGCCGCGGTGGGCTTTGGCGTTTTTGGAAGGGATACCGCGCAATAACAAAATTAAGCTACCCAAGACGAGTTCTGCAACCGAGCGAGTGTTAGAAAACGGCGCGTTAAATACTGGAATACCGCGAATTTGAGAGGCGGTGAGATCGACTTGGTTGGTCCCAATACAAAAACAGCCAATTGCAATGAGTTTTGGAGCAGCAGCTACCACGGCTTCGGTGATTTGAGTACGCGAGCGAATACCAACAAAGTGGACGTCCTGCATCTTGGCAATGAGTTCTTCTTCTGGAAGCGATGTTTTGAGATATTCGATATTGCTATAGCCGTTACTGTGAAGGGTGTCGACAGCGCTCTGGTGAACGCCTTCTAGTAAAAGGATTTTAATTTTGTCTTTGGGCAGTGAAACTTTGCTCATGCGTCGTGCATTCCTGTAAAAAATATAAAAAGACATCTAGACGTCTAAATCAAAGATGCAATTTAGCAAAAATCCCTTGCGCTGGATAGTCCTTTTTAGTCTTAAATATGCCTAGTGAGTCTCACTTTATCGTTGTTTCTCACTTAATCGTTGTGACACCGTTATCATTAGCGACGAGCACAATGTCAGCACCGCGCTGTGCAAATAGGCCATTAGTCACTACGCCAACAATTTGATTGAGCTGCGCTTCTAGCTCACGCGGTTGTAAGATAGATAAATTGTGCACGTCTAAAATAACGTTGCCATTATCAGTTACCACACCGTTGCGGTATACGGGATCGCCACCGAGCTTTACGATTTGTCTTGCGACATAAGAACGCGCCATTGGGATGACTTCTACCGGTAGCGGAAACTCACCTAAGACACCGACTTGTTTGGAGTCATCGATGATGCAAATAAATTTTTTGGCTACGGCAGCGACAATCTTTTCACGGGTTAAGGCAGCACCACCGCCTTTAATCATGTGCTTGTGTTCGGTGATCTCGTCGGCACCATCGACGTAGATATCAAAGCTGTCAACCGAGTTGAGATCAAACACTTCAATGCCCAAGGCTTCCAAACGACGCGTAGACTCATCAGAGCTTGAAACAGCGCCTTCGATAAGGTGTTTTTTGCTCGCAAGAGCGTCTATAAAGTAGTTCACCGTGGAGCCAGTGCCGACACCGATAGTGTCGCCTTCTTTGACGTACTCAATGGCTGCTAATGCTGCGGCTTGTTTTTTTTGATCTTGGTTCATATTACACCTAACTGGTTGTGCCGTAAGAGAATTTCTCTAGGTTAATTGTGGTTATTCTACCTTATGAGCGAGCGCGCGAGATAGTCGTTTGCTCTGTAATTATATCATCCATTGGTATATCCCAGCTCTGCACCGTCAGTGTTTGCACTTCTTGGATACTGTGTGCGATGCCAATCAAGTGAGGGCGCTGATTAGGTACCGAAAGAGTCGCGACGGATGCCAAGGTTCGGTCATAAAAACCGCCGCCCATGCCCATACGGTTTGCTTGCCGATCAAAGCCAACCAAAGGAATGGCAAGCATATCTAATGCAGTGACTGGAATAGTGTGATTATAGTCGATTTCAGGCTCGGCGATATTGAATTTGTTCTTTACCATAGCGGTATTTTGAGTAAAGGGTTGAAATAACAGATGACCTTCATTTTGCGGATCTAATACAGGCAGAAACGTTTCGATCTGTTGTGCCCAACACCATTGGATAAAAGGTTGCAAATTTACCTCGCCATCAAATGCCAAATACACCGCTATGCGTTGGCCCTGACCTGACCGCGCTATGAGCTGCTGTGCTACTGCCTCACTGTGGCGCACTTGAGCCGACGCATCGAGTGAACGTCGGCGCGCACGCAGGGTCTGGCGCAAATCATGAGAGCTAGTAGCCGATTGCATCTGCGTTATCTGGCATAGGTGTCAAGCAGTAACTGCGTTAATGCACTATGATCAACCTTGGTCGCGACGTCAATTATCGGTGCTTCAAGCCACAGTGGTGAGGGAGTGGTACCGGCTGGAGCAATACTGGTTTGCCCGCGGTCAAGCTCACCGGTGCCAACCCGGGCATGGCCTGAAGTAAAGGCAAACAGTTCTGGCTGTACCAAAAATGCCAACGGGAACACGTCATGAAAATAACACACTCGCTCAGGCAGTCCTTGAGAATAAAAATCCATGTAGAACTGTGATGAGTCGCGCACAAAACTACCTAGCACGTCATTCTTGCTCGCCAGTGTGTCTAAAAAGTCAGGTGGAAAGGGTATGTCATAGGTCACATCTAACCCAAACATAGTTAACGGCCAGTCGGCAGCAAACACTTTTGCCGCTGCATGGGCATCGTTCCAAATATTGGCTTCAGCCAGCGGGGTCACGTTGCCTTTAACAAAAGCAGCTCCACCCATAATTGCCACGTTTTTGATGAGCTTAGGCAGATTGGGTTCAAGGTGCAACGCCAGCGCCAAATTACCCAGTGGTCCGACGGCAACGAGCGTGATTTCACCAGGGTGCGCGCGTGCCATGTCAACGATGAATTGCGCAGCAGGTCGCGGGTCTAAAGTGCGTTTAGGGTCAGCAAGCGGGATATCGCCAAGGCCATTATCGCCATGTACAAACTGAGCATAGGTGGACTCAGGCCCAATCCACGGCATAGCCACGCCTTGGGTGACAGGAATATCAACATTGGCTAGGTCGCATAAGCGCAGTGCATTTTGTGCTGACATAGTGACAGGCACGTTGCCGTATACGGTGGTGAGTCCTAATACCTCGATAGCCGGATGTTGAAACGCAAAAAAAATGGCCATTGCATCATCGATGCCCGGATCGGTATCGAGAATAATTTTGTGGGGGTGTGTTGTGTTCATCTGGCTCATGGCTGTATCCTCGCTCATGGCTGTATCCTCGCTCATGGCTGTATCCTCGCTCATGGCTGTTCCTGGGATGCGATAAAGTCCATCACTTCGCTCAATTCGGGGATCGATGGGGCTGCGCCAATGCGGGTGACCGCGATTGCCGATGCAGCACATGCATGCCGCAATGCTTCAGCAGGACGTTGATGCGCTTGATAATGCGCTAAAAAATACCCGATAAAGGTATCGCCTGCTGCGGTCGTATCGACAGCGTCAACAATAAAGGCTGGAATTTCGATATGTTCATCTTTGGTGAACCATTCAACGCCCTTTTTACCCAAGGTCAAGATCACTGCGCCATGCGCAAAGTTATTTTCGATAAACATCACAATGTCGTCGTAATGACTGCTGCCGGCCAGTTCTGCTGCTTCAATTTCGTTGACGATCAACAAATTAATCAAGCCAAAATCCAAGTCATGAATATCTGCGGTAATAGGTGCGGGGTTAAAAGCCACCGGAAGTCCTTTGGCGCGTGCTTGTTGTAAAACGGAGAGCGTGCCAGTGGTTTCATTTTGCATCAATACCCAGTCGCCAGGCTCTGCGGCATCCAAGGCGCGGGTAATGTCTTTATCGCTGATTAATCGATTGGCACCACCAAATAAAAAAATGGCATTTTCACCACTGGGCGTGACCTGAATAATGGCGTGCCCAGAAGGTTGTTCGGTGCACTGCAAAAAGCGTCCATTGATCCCAAGCTTGATCATGTGTTGTTTAAAGCGCACATCGTTGTCATTGATATAGCCAACATGCATGACATCGGCACCTGCTTTGGCAAGGGCTATCGATTGATTAGCGCCTTTGCCGCCAAGCACGACTTGGTAATTCGTTGAATCGAGTGTTTCGCCGGGTTGGACAAAATGGGGAACGTGGTAAACGTGATCAATATTGATCGAGCCAAAATTAATGATTGCCATCTGTGTTAGGGCCTCAGTAGTTAACGATACAGAATATCGTTTGCGTATTGTTATTAGGTTATAAGGCTATTGTACTGGATTTGGATCGAATCGAAAATGCAGATATGTGGAAAATGTCCCAGGGTGCCGCCGTACATAATTCGCCCGAACGCCGAAATGTTCAGGGCGGAGGTATCATCACTACCGTAGGTTTCTTGATACGGGTCAAGCTTACACAAAAGCAGTAGAGTCAACATCCTAAATTAGTAGCATCGGCCAGGGACATGTATATACAAACGCACACCCCAGGTCACGTAATTAGCATAACAAACTGAGAGAGCTTGTCTAGGGAAATAATTACATTTATCTTATACGAAGTTGCAGATCATCATACGTAAATTTGCTAGTATAAAAAGTTAATAAAGCAAGAAAAAGACGGAACAAAACAATGAATTTTCAGACGCTGACCAAACTCCTAGCCGACTGCGACGTGCTCGTAGATGGCGCCGAATCTCACGGTTTATTGTGCGGTATGTTGTGTGGTGGTATGTCGCCCACGGACAATCAGTGGCCAGCTGTTTTTGCCGATCTCGTCAACAACGGTGTGTTGTTACCTGAATCTCCGCAACAAGCTCTCCAGAAGGCTTTTGATGAGCTTGTGACACAACTACAAAGCACAGATTTTGCGCTGCAGCTGTACTTACCCGATGATGAAGAGGCATTTTCATTACAAGGCCAAGGCCTGATTAACTGGGTCAACGGTTTTAATGCCGGTTTTGGACTTCATCAAACCTCATTGGCCAACTGTAGTAGTGACGTCCGCGAGGGCATCGAGGATTTGGCGCAGATTGCGCGTATGGAGCCGCCTGAAGATGATGAAGATATCGAAGCTGAGTTAGTCGAAATTATCGAATATGTCAGAGTCACAGCGATGATGTGCTTTAATGAGCATCAGCAGCAGGCTAAGTCGGATCAAGCAACCCTGCATTAACTTCTACTTTGAACAACTAACACCGCAATTATCACAGCTACGAGGTCAGCGATTGATGTATTTATCACAAGCACAACAAGCACAATTTGCCCAACGTCGCCAAGCGTTACTTGATAAGCTCCCTGCACACAGCAGCGTATGTATATTTGCTGGCAGTGAGCAAACGCGCAGTAATGATACTGAATATTTGTTCCGCCCCAATAGCTATTTTTATTATTTGACGGGCTTTTGTGAACCCGATGGATGTTTGGTGTTGGGCAAAGGCGCAGACTCTAGCAGCGAAACCTTATTTTGCCTGGCAAAAGATCAGACTGCAGAAATATGGCACGGACGACGTCTCGGGGCTGATAATGTAAGTGCGGCTTTGGGTATCAGTGACGCATACCCCCTTGCAGAACTGCCAGAAGTTCTGGCTGAGAAACTGGCTTTTCAGGAGAGCTGTGGGTATTTATCGACACAACATGATGCCTTTGAAGCCCATATTGAGCCGGTTATAATGGGCTTGCGTAAGCGGCCCAAAACACCTGATGCCGCTCCGTCTCGAATATTTGATGTGTCGGACACGCTCGACAGCGCGCGTATGGTCAAAAGTGAGTCAGAATTAGCCATAATGCGCCAGGGCTGCAAAATTGCCGCTCAAGCGCACATTGCTGCGATGCAGGTGTGCCAAGTTGGGCAAAGTGAAGCGACGCTTGAAGCCATTCTTCACGCTGAGTTTGCCCTGCGAGGGGCACGCACACCAGCGTACAATTCGATTGTAGGTGCCGGAGACAACGCCTGTATTTTGCATTACACGGTCAATAACTGCCCTTTGCAAGACGGTGATTTGGTGTTAATTGACGCTGGCTGCGAATATCAAGGCTATGCGGCTGATATCACCCGTACCTTTCCCATTAATGGCCGCTTTAGTGAAGCGCAGGCCGCGCTTTACGATATCGTATTAGCGGCGCAAGCTGCTGCTATCGCTAGATGCCGTGCAGGCGTGTTATTTGCCGATATGCAGCAGACAGCAGTCGAAGTCCTAGTCAGTGGTTTACTCGACTTGGGCATTTTGACAGGCACTTTGGCTGACAATATTGCACAAGAAACCTACCGCGCGTTTTATATGCATGGTATTGGTCATTACCTTGGGTTAGACGTGCACGATGCTGGCATTTACAAGCGCCGTGGTGAAGACCAACCTATTCCAGCCAATAGTGTCATCACCATCGAGCCCGGGCTTTATATCGCGCCAGATGCAGATGTGCCAGAGGCCTATCGCGGCATCGGCATTCGCATTGAGGATGATGTGGTCGTGCAAATAGACGGTTGCGATATTTTGACCAAGGATGTGCCCAAAACACGCGCTCAAATCGAAGCATTAATGCAAGCATCATATTCATTGCCAACTGCGTCATTGATTATGCCGGCATTGACGCCGGCTGCATCTTAGCGACACGGGCGGTTATTCATGCAAATTCACGCCACATCAGACGCATCGTCAACAGCCGTCTCAGATGCTACTGAGCATGCGGTGGCCGTTGTCGGCGGCGGCAGTGTCGGAGCATTTTTGGCCCTACAACTCGCTAAGCTCAAAGGTGTTCAGGTACACTTGTTTGAGCGTCAAACTCTTGCAGACTTTGCGCACGATCCCCGTTATCTGGCGCTTGCTGCTAGTACCGTAAAGAGTTTGGCTGCGAATGGGATTGATGTCAGTGAATTTGGCACGCCGATTACCCAGATCCACGTTAGCGACCAAGGTTATACCGGGCAGTGTCGTATGCACGCACAAGAAGTAGGCGAGTCTGCTTTAGGTGTTGTGGTTGGCTTGGCCCAGTTAACGCAAGTACTTCACGCCCAGTTACAAACGCTTGACACTGTGACTCTGCATTATAATACGGATGTGACTAACCACTATTTTGCTGATGGACTGCATCACATAAGTATTATTACTGACTCACAAACCCCAGCAAGTATCCAAACCTTTTGCCAGTGTATTCTCGCTAGCGGCCGAGCCGAGGGAGAAAATAGCTTACTGGAGCAAACCCGGTATAAGGATTATGGACAATACGGTATTGTTGCGAACGTTGTCACAGACGGTCGAGCAGCAGCGAGGTATGCCGTTGGCACTGCATTTGAACGATTTACCCCTGATGGCCCGCTAGCGCTGCTGCCCAATGGCAAGCACACCTATGCGTTACTGTGGTCTCAGCAACAGGCTTATGCCAACGAGTTTGTTGATTGTCCCCCAAGTGAACAGCTCGCCGCATTGCAAGATGCGTTTGGTACGCGTTTAGGACGCTTTACTGAGATTTCCAAAGCGGCCATAGTCCCATTGACGTTGACTCGACAAACGGCGCGCGATCCACACATCATTGTGTTAGGCAATGCCGCGCAAGCCCTACATCCGATTGCAGGACAAGGGTTTAATTTGGCGCATCGAGATGTGATGGGGCTAATGACAGTATTTGCCCAGCACGGTCTCACGAGCTCTGCAATCGCCAGCGAATTTAAAAAAGCGCGCCAGGCAGATCGCAACAGCACCATCGCGGCAACTGAGTGGCTGGTACACAGTTTTAGTCATCAGCTTTTAACTATGGTAGTGCCGCGCAACGTTGGTTTGTTGGTCTTACAAAAATACCGGCAATTGCGCACGCGCTTTACCCGCTTGGCAATGGGCTATCGGTAGCGGTTAATATTTATTTTTTCGAGCCGATAACATAGAACATCAGCGGTGTATGGACTACACTTGAGAAAAGCGTATTACCAGAAAGGAATTCTTATGTACGAAAGCCACTATGGATTGTCGGCCAAGCCATTTCAACTCACTCCCGATCCAAATTTTTTCTTCGCCAGTAAACTTCACCGCAGAGCACTTTCTTATTTACAGTACGGTCTTTCGCAAGCAGAAGGGTTTATCGTTATTACCGGTGGCATTGGCACTGGTAAAACGACCTTGGCAAATAGCCTACTCGCCAACATCGAACAGGACATCTTGGCAGTTCAGATTGTAACCCCCAAGCTGAGCCCCGATGAGGTGGTCAAGATGGTCGCGGCCAAGTTTGGGATTGAGGTCAGTCAACGCGGCAAAACCGAAATTCTCAAAGACTTAGAAACCTATTTATATCAGCTTTCGCAGCAGGGACGTCGCGCGCTATTGTTGGTGGATGAAGCGCAAAACTTACCGCTAGAAACCATAGAAGAGCTTCGCATGCTGTCGAATTTTCAACAGAACGGCAAGCCATTACTGCAGAGTTTTTTGTTGGGGCAAGAAGAGCTCCAGCCAATTTTGCGTGCTCCAAATATGGAACAGTTTCGTCAGCGCATTGTTGCCTCCTGTCACCTCTCGGCGCTGAGTGAAGATGAGGTAACCGCATACATACACTACCGCATGCAGAACGTTGGGTGGGATAATGATGCCAAAGGTGAGCTATTTAGTGCGGATGCGCTGGCGCGGATCTTCGAGTTTACCAAAGGGATCCCGCGCAAAATTAACACCTTTATGGATCGCGTCTTGTTATTTGGTTTTTTGGAAAACACGCATCACCTTACGTTGCAACACATCGAAAAAGTCATCTCTGAAGTATCTAAAGAAATGTTTACCAACGAAGAAATGGATGATTATGAAGCGCAACAAGAGGCCATGGTGCAGGTAAGGGCACAGCAAAAGCTCGCCAAAGAAGCGCCGAATTTGAGTCCTGCGATTGCGACCAAAGCTGCTCGCCAGCATCATCATACGCGAGATGTGGTACTGCAGGAGGTGTCTGAAAGTGAACTTGCTAGCGATGATGCACCGTTAACAGCCGAACAGCGTCTGCGCTTGGCCGAATATGATATTGAATATTACAAGTCACAGCTTGATGATCTGGTGGGTGCACTGGATGATGCTCTGGCTAACAAAATCAAACTGACGCAATACGTGGATAAGCTGCTGCAGCGCAAATACAAAACCTACCTAAAAGAAAAGAGCACCTCTTAAGACAATCCCCTCAGGTGAGGGGATTTTTTTTACGCTAGCCATGATGATGTTATTGGGTGTAGGATACAGATAGCGTAATGCGGTTTTCGGTGTAATCGTCACTTGAAAAGTTGCTAAAACCGGAGACTTCACCTTCTTTTTTGACTCGCTCTACAGAGAGACGCGAGGTCAGTTGTTGACCAAAATCACGGTCTACAGCCACGCCATATTCAGTGGTTTTACCCTCACTCACAGCATCGGTGTCAGTGAGCAGCTGCTCGTTATCTTGGATTTGATAAAATGCGCTTAACTCTGTAAATACGCCGGCTTGATAGCCTATATCTAGCGCAATACTGTCAGTATCCAAAATCCGATTTTGCTCTAAGTATTCTTGTTGGGCACGACTGACTATTAAGGATATTGTCGTTTTGCGCTTGTCGTAAAACAACGCCAGTGAATCGTTTTTATTGATGATCACCGAGTCAATCAGGCTAAAGTTCTGTTGGGGAAAATTAATAAAAATCTCGCCCGGCGCTAAGGTGTAATCTGTGGTGTTTGGTAAAAAACAGTCATTGACAGAAAGTGCGCCTGCACCACAGACAAACGGAGTCAACGTGACCCCATCACTGAATAATCGCGATGTGGACGTGACGGTTTCGCTGCGACTGGCAACCGCGCGCAGGTGCTTAAGATTGTATACTAAGTTAGCGCCTGAGGTGCGCCCAAAAAAGCGTTTTGAGGCGCTGGCATTGAGCTGGGTACGCGGGCTAAATTCCCAGTTCAGATTGCCACCCACAAAAGTATCGCCATCTTGGCTCTCATCATCACTGTCGATGGTGTTAAAGGTGATTGATAGACTGCGACCTGGCGCGGGAGAATAATTAATGCCGGCACCATAGGATGTAAAGTCGCGAATATCACGCCCCGCTTCATCATCGGAGCTAATATCATTGACATCATGGGATGCGTTTAGCGCAATCCCCCAATCCCCAATGAGTTTAAAGTCCAATGCAAAGTTAAGGTACTGTGTAGTGAAGTCGCCGCTGCCAAAATTTTCTGAGCGCTGCTGCACTGCCGAGAGGCTCCAATTGAGCTGCGATAATGCGTCGCCATCATTGAGCTGGAGGTTGACTTGGGTCGCATGGGTATCTAAATCAGTTTGGTTGTCCTGTTCGGTTTCGCTTCGTGAGTAGGAAGCGCTCAGGCTGCCACCAAAATAATCGCCAGTTAGAATACTAGACACCAAAGAGGTGTTGAATCGACGCACTTGATTGATGTCTCGATTGGGCGACAAAAACAGGTTGCGGCTCACGTTATTGGGATTGAAAGCATTGTAGCTTTGCGACCCTTGAACGTTGAGTTGCAGTAAGCGTTCGACCAAAGTAAAGCTAGACGCAGCGCTTATATTAGTAAAATTATGCGTGGTCGTGGTGTTCCCGTTATCAAACTCTTGCTGGATGTGGCTAGCCAAAATGTTAGCGCTGACCCCTTTGCTCGTGTAGGTCAAGCCAATTTCAGGTACCACTTGAATAGTGCGGCCAGACAAGTCATCGTCATTTTCAAATTGATAGTCTTGATCGATGTACTCAGCGGCCACAGTGGCACTGAGGTCAAGCTCTCCTGCGTGTGCTGTTGTCAGCGCACCGCAGGCGAGACACAGACTAAGATGTATGTAATTGCGTTTCACCTACACTACTCCATTAGATCAGGTGGGGCTATTTTGATCCGTAAAAATAGCCGTAATAAGAACCATTGTTGTACTCGTTGTTGGTGGACTTGTTGACCACAAAGCCGACCGCCATATCGGGGTTGAGACGCTCAACGGTGCTTTGAATATCGGCAAGCTTGGCTTTGCCTTCTTCAACAACAATCACCGCTTGACCGGCAAATCCCGCTAGCACTGCCGATTCGTTGATCCCCAAAAGCGGCGGCGTGTCGATAATGACAACGCGGTCTGAATAGCGTTTTGAGAACTCTTCAATGGTCGACTCCATACGTTTACTGGCTAACAGCTCAGTAGATAAGTGGTGCGTTTGCCCTGCAGGAATAATTTTGAGTTTGTCTACATTGGTTGAATATAAGACCTCGGATAAGTCCATCTTTTCATCCAGCAAATATTCCATCAGACCCATGTCGGCTTTCACATCTAGGGTTTTTAACACGCTCGGTTTAAGCACATCTGCATCTACGAGCAGCACTGTTTTATCCTGTTCCGAGGCAATCGACAGCGCTAAATTAACGGCCGTAAACGTTTTGCCTTCTGATGGACGTGCACTACTGACCATGATGATGTTGGAGCGCTCAAGGGTCGTCGATAGAAAACCAAACGCATTTTTAAGCAGCTTACGCTTAATTTCACGGTACTCTTCGTTGATGCGCGTACGCTTTGAGTTTAACGTTACAAAGCCTTGCGAAGCTAGGGATTCGGTATCAATGTCGATGAACTGACGCTTGGTATTGTTGACGCTGGCTGAAGCTGTTTCAGCCTCAGTTGCAGCATTCGGCTTTGTGATATCGGCATTGGTCGCAGTTGCGACCACAGGGGCTGCCACATCTGGAAACGGGGTTTGTGGGGTAACCGGCGTTTTATGCACATCTGCTGTCGCATGGGTTTTGGCCATTGCTTGTTCTAGTGTGGAGGCGCTGTCACCGGTACTTGCTTGTTGTTCTTTCTGCCGTTGCAGAGCTTTTTCGATTGAATTATCCATTAAAATACTCGCTGCACTAGATTGACGTTCAATAATTCAGCTCCGACTAAACTGAGGTACATACTCAGCAAAATACCGGAAAGCGTAAAAAATATGACCAATTTGATTTTGTTTTTGTGACTGATTTCTTTGTATTGTAAGTGGCTAACACTGCCTAATACGGGGTAGGAGGTTAGCGAATGCAGCTGTTGTGCCCGCACCAATACCGGCGAGAGCTGACTAAACAAAAATGCCAGCCCAATGCCTGAGCCAAAGCCAACCAAGACCACTAAGGTGTAAAAAATCAAACGTTTAGGGCCGGTAGGCTCAGTCGGCGTGAGTGGTGGCTCAATAATACGAAACTGCAAATCATCAGAAGATACATCGGCGCGACGCGAAAGTTCTGCTGATTCACGACGCGTCAGCAATTGCTCGTATTTTTGTTGCATGATGCCATAATCGCGATTAAGCGCAGTGAGTTCCGCTTCTACCTGCGGTACCAAATCGATTTTGGAGCGCAAAATGGAGATTTTGGACTGAAAATCTTTTTCGCGCACTTTCATAGAAGCAATGCTGCTTTCGAGGCGTGAGATTTCCAGGCGAATTTCTTGGGTTAAAATATTCATATTGCCATCGTCACCGCTAGCAGAAGAGGTTAACGATGCAATTTCTTGTTCCCGTGCGTTTTTGAGCGAGCCCAACAGCTCTGTAGTTTCGATGACATCTGGATGCAGGTCAGTATAGCGCAAACGCAGTTCATCAAGACGTTCTTGTAAGGTATCAATACGGCTATCAAAACGGGTGGCAACACTAATATCGCCATTGCTATCGGCCTGAGGGCGGAGCTGATTTTTGAGCGAACTAACTTGCTGTTCTGTTTCGCGAATAGACAGCTGAAGATCTTCTAAGCGCTGCGACATATTAGTTAAGTTATCGTAAAAATTTCCCTGCTGCGGCAACACATCGGCATACTGGCGTTTGAAGTCTGCCAAACGTTGCTCTGACTCTAGTAAGCGCGACTCGTACTCTGCGATTTGTTCATCCAAAAAGCGGTTAGCGGTGTCGCTGTCGCGGCGGTTGTTCCCCAACGAACCCTCGACAAACAAGTCCAACGTTTCTTGCACAACCGTGCGCGCTTTCTCCGCGTTTTCATGACGATAGGTAATCGTATACATGTTTTCATTGGAGGTCGGACGCAAGCGAATGTCTTCGCTTAAATCGTTGATCAGCTCGACATATTCCGCATCGGTAGTGACTGTGATGTCCAAGTCAGACTGGCGCGCTATCTCTTCAATGTTGGAGCGACTCAACAAGGTTTGGGCGATCATTTCAATCTCTTGCTGCGGGTTGGTTTGAATCGTCAAACCACGCAGTAGGGGTTGGATCTTGGAGCGGGTGTCAACAAAGACCACCGCTTCTGATTCGTATTCGTCCGGCAGCATGGCGACATAAGCGAAGCCAATTGGACAAATAATCCACGACGTGACCAATACAAAACGCTTTTTGATCCAAATACCGCGAATGTAATCGAGCAACTGATGGAGAG
>CAZLGJ010000082.1:0-13270 GCA_964559075.1 uncultured Glaciecola sp. | reverse complement strand
GCGCCATGACCCATTTTCCTCGTGAAAATTTCGAGACGCGGATTATCTCAGTGTTATGGCTATTGTTCAAGCTTAATCTAAGATAATTTTGGGCGTGACAAAGATGAGTAGTTCGCGTTTTTGGTCGATATCTACTTTGTTGCGAAACAAGCCTCCCACCAGCGGCATATCCCCCAAAACGGGGACTTTGGCGACATCATCTGTGGCAACTTGTTGAAATATACCACCAAGCACTATGGTTTCGCCATTTTCGACCAGCACTTGGGTTTTGATTTCTTGGGTATCAATCGCTACAGCCGGACCTGTCGATGTGGCCACCGTTTCCCCGCGCGTGTCTTGAGTCACGGTTAAATCCAAAATAATACGGTTGTCTGGGGTAATATGCGGGGTGACTTTGAGGCTTAACACGGCTTTTTTGAATTCAACAGATGTGGCGCCGCTAGAGGTCGCTTGCACATAGGGAATTTCAGTCCCTTGCTCGATATATGCCTCTTGTTGGTTCGCAACTGTAATACGAGGGCTGGCAATGATCTCCCCTTTATTTTCTGACTCTAGTGCAGATAATTCCAGATCTAAAATCGTGCCATCCATCAGCTTAGCGACCTGCACGCCAATTCTACCGGCGGGATTAGTCACGGGTAAACTGACATTCAAGCGCTCAGACAAATCACTACTTTGTCCACTGTTGGCTGCGGCAGCGCCGATACTACTCCCAGACAAACCGACATTGCCACTTTGCGCCGTTAACCCCCATTGTACGCCGAGCTGTTTGTCAATGTTATCGCGTACCGTCACCATGCGCGATTCGATGCGTACTTGTTTAACCGGCACATCGAGCGTGTTGAGTAATGTGGTGATATCATCGATGGAGTCTTGGGTATCGCGGACCAGCAGTGTATTGGTTCGCTCATCAACCGCTACCGAGCCTCGTGGGGATAACAAACCTCCATTCGCTGAACGCAACAGTCCGGCCAGTGCTTCGGCTTTAGCATAGTTTATGGCGATGTTTTGGTTGACGAGCGGTGCGACTTGTTGAGCTTGTTGCTGAGCTTGAAGCACAGCAGTATCTTGCGCAGTTAGCTCATCACGAGGGGCTATCAATAAAATATTGCCTTCAATGCGTTTGTCTAAGCCGCGGATCTTTAAAATCATATCCAGCGCTTGATCCCACGGCACATTTTGTAAATTCAGCGTCACAGCGCCCGTCACTGAGTCAGTCGTCACCAAATTAAAGCCGTTGACCTGCGCGATGATCTGCAAGACTTGTCGTACCGGCACGTCTTGAAAATCAAGTGAAATTGGTTTGCCGCTGTATCCTGCAACTAACTGTGCTGTCATTTCTGCTGGCGTTTTGGCTGCCATAGACACAATTAGTTGATTGCCTTGTTTATCAGTCTGCACGTGAGTTGCTTGATCATGGACAACGACCAAACGAGCGGAAGTGGGTTCTGTAAAGGTTTCAATGTTCTGAATAAAGGTGCCAAATGGACGCACGTCAATCTGCACCAACTGCTCAGCCGCCAGCGTCGCTTGTAAAAATGTGAACGTCGTTTGGCGTTCCTCACTAACCTGATTAAGGCGGGGTGGGGACTCACTGAACGTCAAAATAAGCTTGCCAGCGCGAGGATTGACCCGCTCAAAATCAATACCAATTAGCGTATTGGTTACTGGTGCTAGTGCATTGGGGTTGATCATCACGGGTGATGAGGTTTGTGCATGCGCAAGAGGCAGCAACATTATCAACAATACCAATATCCCGATCATGCGAGACAACGTGTTATGAGCTGAAGGAAACACATTGAGGACGTTATTAAACATGGACTTGCTCCTGAGCAGCTTGACCGATGGACAACGTGGTTTGTTGCTGTAAAAAACAGCCTGCGCCATCGGGAATGAGTTGTTGTAGGGTAATTGCACGGGCTGTAATGGTCGTGATTTTGCCTTGGAATAGGCCTATATAGTCACCGACATTAACCGTGTGAATGCGTCCATCATTCGTACTAAGTATGGCGTATTTTTGTTTGGCTGTCGCTAGGGTTCCCTGAAGCTGCATCGCATCAAGACCATATTGCTCTAAAGGCATCGGCTGACGGGTATAATCAGGCGTAAGGCAATTGGCGTTAACTCGCTGTTGTTCATGAGGCTGAGCAATGCTAATCGAAGCAAAGGGGCTACGCAGATGTGCTACTGTGTACGATGCGGTTTCGGGTCGAGTGAAGGTCGGCACCGGCTCAATAGTAATTGGCTGCCCTTGCTGGGGTTGTGAAGTAAACTCATGGAGGTCGTGCATGTGCGTCTCGCAGCCGAATAACATTATAAGCATGCCAGCGACACTGCTTTTTTTTAACCTGTTATGCATGAGATAGTTCCTCGTTTTGACCATTTACTCAGCGTCGGCTGATGCTGCGTGTGATTCGTTCGATTGGCGCTTGGCCTGACCATTTGCTCGATAGGTGCGAGCTTGCAGTTGCAAGCGCAGCTGTTCATCGTGTTGCTCAAGGCTAAAGTCATGCAGCGTCACTATTCGTGGTAAATTTGCAAGTTTGGCGACAAACTGGCCAAAGGCGTGATAACTGCCAGTGACCTCGAGCTGAATAGGTAGCTCGGTATAAAAAGTTTTCTCGCGCTCTGGTAACCAGTTCAAGAGACGAAATGACAAACCTGAGGTCGTACCAACATAGGTAATATCATCGAGCAAGCCTGGGGTTTCGTTGCTGGTCGGCAATGCTTTTAGCATGGCCTTAAAATCAGCTGATAGTGTGGCATATTGAGCTTGATAGGCTGGTAAATTCCTGGCGAGACGTTGCTTGGCAAGATACTCGGTACGCAGTTGCGTCTCTTGGGCAGCGGCGTCTTGGAGTAACGGGAGTTTTGGCATGATAAACATATAACTACCAAGGCCAAGTACAAACAATACTACGATGCTTGCAACCACGATTTTTACTTCGTGTGGCCAGCGGTGTACTTGTTCAAAATCTAGCTGATTAAGTCCTTTTAGCGCGCGTACATCAAATTTCATGGCGACTCTCCAGTCGAAGTGCTAATGGTATCAGGCAACGGGGGCGAAAGTAGCGGCGAGAGACTAAGCGTTAAGCGAAAGTCACTCATCGCTCGGTTCGAATTGGGGGTAGCCGTTACTGATGACAGCTCGGGGTCAAGAAAATAAGGAGCCTCGTCCAATGCTCGAATAAACCCAGATAAGCGGTTGTTTGAAGCAGAATGGCCATCGATCAACAGGGTGTTGTCAATCCGGCGCACAGCTTGAAGAGCTAGCCCGTCCGGAGTCATTGACGCTAAGTTAGCAAAGATAAGTGTGGCAGCGTTGCGCGACTGTTGCAGAGTTTCAATGAGTGCCATACGCTGCTCAAGTGCTTCGCGTTTATCGTTAATATCTTGAATACTGGCAATGTCCGTGTCCAACTGACCGATATGCTGTTGCAGAAACGCGTTGCGTTGCAGCTGTTGTTGGTGGTTGTGGTCAAACCATTGCGCTACGGCCCAGACTAAGGCAAATGACAATAAAGCCAGACTGCACAGCAACACCATAAAGCGCTGTTTTTGCTGTTGAGCGGCCTGTTCGCGCCAAGGCAGAAGATTTATCGATGACATGGATTGGTGCTCCGCATGGACAACCCGTAGGCAATAGTGAACTGACTGCCCAATTGTGGTTGCTCAGGGTCCAGTGTTGGCAGCGGGTTAAACTCAGTAATCGGTTCATTTAATTCGTTAGACAAATCGCCGGCAATATTCGGCAGTAAACATATCCCACCGCTGATAAATAAACGGCGCGATGCATAGTCGCTGGTACTGGACTGCATAATTTGTAAAGCCCGATGAATGTGTTGCACGCATTGTTGTAGAAACAATGGGTAACTACGCTCCAAATGCGTTTGTTCAAGCGTACCCTCACTCAACGCTTGCACTAATTGTGGCTGCAACATATTACTGTTGGCCTGCAAATCTTGCAGCAGCTGACCACAGCCAAAACTGTGTTCCTTGTGGTAGTTCAGCATGCCATCGCTGGTTGCGCAGACCAACATGGTTTCATAGCCAATATGCAAACAAATATCTAACGTGTCTGGTTGAGACAACGTGCAGGCGAGAAAAGCATTCACGAGTGCGTGTGACTCGACATCCATCACTGCCGGTTCTAGTTTGTGTTCACGTAGCAGTGTGCAGCGCAAATCCACCAGTTCGCGATGCGCGGCGGTCAGCAATACATCGTCTTTGCCGTGGTGAGTTTGACTGACTCCAAGTGTTTCAAAATCGAGATAGATATCTTCCAAAGGGAAGGGTAATAAGCTATCGACCTCCAATAAGATCTGTTCTTCTAGTTCAAACTCATTCAGTTGCGCTTCAACTTGAACCACTTTAGTGATGACATGCGACCCAGAGACAGCTGCTGCGATTGGGGTTTTATTCACAGTTAACTTGCGTTTAATGTTTTTGATAGCCGCGCTGAGTGCATCAAAGTTCAGGATCTCGCGATTGCGTAAGGTATTTTCCGGCAGGTACTCAATGGCGTAACCGTGAACGCTAAAGCCTGTTTCTGCGGGGTGCAGTAGCAGTGCTTTGACGGCTGCTGATCCAATATCGAGACCAAGAAGCGCAGATGGTGAGGAGCTGAACCAGCGGTTTTTCATAGTTAATTACCTGTCGTATCTGATGAATAAGCATAACTGACTCATGCAAGCTCAATGATCTTGAGATGCACACTTAGGTATACAAATATATCCGTTTAATTGAGGTTGTAAGGGACAGTTTTGAGTGTATTTAGCGACTTCTCTACCTTGGTTCAGGATGCGGTCATAGATGCATATTCATAATGCGTAAAGTCGAGTAACCATGTAGAATAAATGGACTAATTTAGTGGGTCGTCAGTGAGGCAAAATCAAACTGGCGTTTCACATCTGTTAATCTAAGCCAGGAAACTACACATCACTATGCCGGGATTCAAAAAACTGTTACGCGCAATGATTGCCCTCATCGTGACCGGCGTGACTGCTGGGCTGGTAGGTGTAGCGGTGCTGTATTTTGTGATCAAACCCGACTTACCATCAGTCGAAAAACTCAAAGATATTCGCCTGCAAACGCCGCTGCGGATCTATTCGCAAGATGGTCAGTTAATCGGGCAGTACGGGGTCAAACGCCGTATTCCAATGGCGATTGAAGACGTCCCTGATACGCTTATTCAGGCCATCCTAGCTACCGAAGACTCGCGTTTTTATCAGCATGATGGGATTGACCCAATCGGGATGACGCGGGCCTTAGTTAATCTTATTGTCACGGGCGAAAAAGGCCAGGGTGGCTCAACTCTTACTATGCAGTTGGCGCGAGGTTTCTTTTTGTCGCGGGAAAAAACCTACATTCGCAAAATCAAAGAAATATTTATCGCTTGGCATATCGAACAAACGTTGACGAAAGATGAGATATTGCAGCTGTATATCAACAAGGTCGAGCTCGGGCATCGTGCGTTTGGCTTTGGCGCTGCGGCGCAGGTGTATTACGGTCAGCCACTAGCGGCATTAAGCCTCGCTCAGATTGCAACCCTCGCAGGATTGCCCCAAGCACCTTCCGTACTTAATCCCATCAGTCGTCCCGAGCGCTCTGTGGAGCGTCGTGCCATTGTGCTCTACCGGATGCGTGATGAAGGGTATATCGACCAAGCACAGTATGAAATGGCTAAAAGTGCCCCGGTTACTGCGCGTAAGCACGGTGCAGAAATCGCCTTGTCGGCGCCGTATTTGGCGGATTTGGTGTACAACGAAATGATTGCCTTGTACGGTAAGGAGATCGCCGAGACGCAGGGGTTTAAGGTTTATACAACGGCACCGGCGCACTTACAAGATGCCGCCCAACGTGCCGTACAACAGAATATGCACAACTATGACGAGCGTCATGGTTATCGCGGTCATATTTCGGATATTGACAGTTTGCGCATGGCGCTTGGCGAAAACGAATCAGTCACTGAACTGGAGCTGCTACAGCAGTTAGATCCGGTCGATCCTTTGCAGGTAGCGATGATTACCCAAGTAGACACGCGCAGTGCACAAGCCATATTGGCTAATGGTAACCAGATATCCATAGATTGGCCAGGCTTGGCATGGGCAAGGCCCTATATTAATGACCACCGGCAAGGCCCAGACCCGACTTCTGCCGATGAGGTGGTGCTACCTGGAGATGTTGTCTATGTGCGCTACACTGCAGCGCAGACCTGGTCATTGAGCCAACTGCCCGAGGTCGGTTCGGCATTCGTGGCATTAGACCCCAACAGTGGTGCAGTACGCGCTGTGGTGGGAGGTTACAATTTTTATGCCTCGCAGTTCAACCGCGCAACCCAAGCTAAACGCCAAGTAGGCTCTAACATCAAACCCTTTATCTATTCTGCTGCGCTGGAACACGGTTATACACTTGCCAGCGTGATCAACGATGCGCCAATCAACCAATGGGATGCTGCTAGCGGTGTTGCCTGGCGACCGCAGAACTCACCGGCGGTTTATGATGGTCCCATCCGTATGCGCGTTGCCTTAGGTAAATCCAAAAACGTCGTGTCGGTGCGCCTGCTCAGAGCAATAGGTATTGAAAATGCGGCGCGTTATTTGGCTAATTTTGGTTTTTCCCTAGAGGATATTCCGCGAGATGAAACCTTATCACTCGGCTCTGGTTCGCATACGCCACTTGAGGTCGCTACTGGTATGGCGGTGTTTGTCAATGGTGGGCACGCGGTTAAACCTTACTTTATTGAACGGATTACCGACGCTGAAGATACGTTGATATGGCAAGCAAACCCAATGCTTGCCTGTTTCGAATGTGCAAGGGAGTATATCCGCGGCGGCGCTTGGGATAGTGTAGATGTCAGTCGGGACACCCTCGATCAAGGCACGCAGGACAATGAATTGCTTGGCTTGGAGTCACGGCAAGCGCCACAAGTAATCACCGCACAGAATGCCTTTTTGGTGAGTGAAATGATGCGCACTGCCGTTAGAGCCAATGGCTCTTGGAACAACAAAACCTATTGGTTAGGTACTGGCTGGCGTGCACGTAATATTTTACAGCGCACCGATATCGGTGGCAAAACCGGTACTACAAATGACTCGCGTGACACCTGGTTTAGTGGCTTCGCGCCGGGACTGGTTGCCACCAGTTGGATGGGGTTTGATGACAATAATCGCCAGCTTGGGCGCACGACTCGTAACCAAAATCTTGTGAACCTCAACCCGGACCGCTTTAACTGGATCGGCAATGCGTTAGTTGGTTCAGAAGACGGAGCTAAAGCGGCCCAACCGGCCTGGATTTACTTTATGCAAGAGGCGCTCAAAGACGTGCCACATTCGCCGGTGACTATCCCATCAGGGATTACACAGGTGCGAGTCGATCGCGCTACTGGCAAATTAACTAATCGTTCCGATCACACTGCGTTATTTGAATATTTTGCGGTGGGATCCGAACCCACTATCGAAATTAGAGACGATCAAATCATCGACCCATTAGAGCAACAACAAAAAAACCAAAAGAATGAGGGAGATGATATTTTTTGATGGCTTTGATACTCACTATGACTAAATACCAACGACAGGATATTTATGAACAACAAAGGATATTTGTATATTCCTCACTCGGGTCCCGCCCTGCTCGAAACACCTCTACTCAATAAGGGCAGTGCGTTCAGCGAGCGCGAGCGCAAGGCGTTTAACCTCATGGGCTTATTACCGCCACGCTATGAAAGCATTGATGAGCAAGTCGACCGCGCTTATCAACAATACAAGAGCTTTGATGAGCCGCTCAATCAACACATTTATTTGCGCGCCATTCAAGATACCAACGAAACGCTGTTTTTTAAATTATTACAACGCCATATCGTTGAAATGATGCCCATTATCTATACCCCTACGGTGGGCGATGCCTGTGAACGTTTTTCGGATATTTATCGCTCGTCCAGGGGGTTATTTATTTCTTATCGTGAACGTCACCATCTCGATGATGTGTTGCGTAACGCCACCAAGCGCAAAGTAAAAGTCATTGTGGTCACTGACGGTGAGCGGGTGCTTGGTTTAGGCGATCAGGGAATTGGCGGCATGGGGATCCCGATTGGCAAGCTCTCACTATATACCGCGTGTGGCGGGATTAGCCCTGCGTATACCTTGCCAATTACCTTAGATGTTGGCACTAACAATCAAGCACTGCTTGATGACCCTATGTATATGGGAGAGCGGCACACGCGCATTGACCAAGCGACGTATGATGAGTTTATCGAACTGTTTATGCAGGCGGTGAAGCGGCGTTGGCCAGAGGCGATGGTGCAGTTTGAGGATTTTGCTCAGCCAAACGCCATGCCAATTTTGCAAAAGTACCGCCATGACTATTGCTGCTTTAATGATGACATCCAAGGCACGGCGGCAGTGACCTTAGGTACGTTATTGTCGGCGTGCCGCTTAGCGGGTAAACAATTATCGCACTGCCGAATTGCGTTTGTCGGTGGTGGGTCTGCTGGTTGCGGGATTGCAGAGATGTTAATTCAACAGATGCAGCATGAGGGGATGGCAGCTACCGATGCCAGGTCTCGCATCTTTATGGTCGATAAAGTCGGGCTGCTCACGGATGACATGACCGATTTACGTGACTTCCAGGCTGCATTGGCACAACCCAAAGAACAGCTGTCAAACTGGGGCCTGACTACTGAACACGCATCGTTAATAGATGTGGTAAAGAATGCGCAGCCAGATATTTTGATTGGGGTATCAGGTGTACCGGGGTTGTTTTCTGAAAATGTGGTGCGCACTATGGCGCAACAGCATGCTCTACCGATCATATTCCCCTTATCCAATCCCTCTAAGCGAGTTGAAGCGACCCCTGAAGAGGTCATTCGCTGGTGTGATGGTAATGTTATTATGGCAACAGGCAGTCCGTTTGCCCCGGTAATCTTCAATGGCAAAACCTTCCCCATCGCACAGTGTAATAACAGTTATATTTTTCCCGGGATTGGCTTAGGCGCCTTGGTAGCTAAAGCCAGCGTCATCAGCGATCAAATGCTGATGGTGGCAGCGGCGACCTTAGCTGACGAGTCGCCTGTCGCAAATATCGGTGAAGGGGCTTTACTGCCACCAATCACCGATATTCACGGGATCAGCAAACGCATTGCCTTTGCCGTAGCCAAAACAGCGATGCAACAAGGATATGCTTTAACGGTAAGTGATGAGGAGTTGCAAGCTCGGATTGACAAACAGTTTTGGCAACCCGAATATCGCGAATACAAACGCGTCAGCGTCTAGTGAGAAGGTAGGTTTAATACAGCGCGTTACGCAAACAAAAATATTGCCAGTAACGGGATGACAAAAAACACCCCAGCAATATAGGCGACGCCGTACAGCTTTTGTTCGGCGACGTGTAATGACAGCTGATAAGATAGCTGCGGTGGAAGCTCACGTAAAAACGGTATGCCGTAAATAAAGGTCACAGCCAACACGTTGTAACACAGGTGCACGAGGGCAATTTGTAGTGCTAGACTGGCATTGTCACCGGTAATACTAAGCGCGGCAATCAGGGCAGTAATGGTGGTGCCGATATTTGATCCCAAAGTAAAAGGATAAATGGCGCGCGCGGTGACGATACCATTGCCAACCAAAGGCACCATCAAAGAGGTGGTAGTAGAGCTTGACTGCACTAGGACAGTGACGACAGTGCCTGATGAAATACCGCTCAGCGCACCGCGTCCAAGGCTATTTTGTAGAATATCACGGGCTCTACCGACCATGAGCGACTTCATGATGTTGCCCATCCAAGTGATGGCAAAAATGATCAGCGCTAAGCCAATCAAAATCATTGCGATGCCATCGTAAATGGGCGGTAACCAAGCGCCGATAGCGGCAAACAAATCAATCATTGGTTCGGTTACTGCTTTGATGGGATTGACGCCTTCTACACCAGCGGTCGCTCCCACTTCAAACAGAGCGACGAGCCAGGCACTGAGCTTGGCTAAAATACCAAAGAAAATTTCAAGCGGTAAAAAGATAAGCACCGCAAAAATATTAAAAAAGTCGTGAATAGTGGCGGCGTTAAAAGCACGCTGGAACTCTTCTTTGTCGCGTACATGCCCCAAGCTCACAATGGTGTTGGTAATACTGGTACCAATATTGGCCCCCATCATCATGGGAATGGCGATGGTGATGGGTAACCCGCCAGCAACCATGGCCACTATGACTGATGTGACAGTACTTGACGACTGAATGAGCGCGGTGGCAACCATACCAATAATTAAGCCTAAAATGGGGTTGCTTGCTAGGGCAAATAGTTGCTTTGCATGCGCCTCTGTTGCTAGTTGGAAGCCATCGCCGATGGTTCCGACAGCAGTGAGCATGATCCAGATTAGAAGCAATAAAAAAATCCAGCGAACGGCTTGAGGTAATTGTTGTAAAGAAGAAGTGGATGACTGCATAGGGGAAAAGGAAGCTCGCGACAGACAAAAAGACACAACAAATAAGTTGGCCACAGTTTAATAGTGAGCGAATTGTAGTGCAAGATTATTTCATTTTCATGAAAATGAAATAATGAAAGTTAATTTTTGCTGACAAATAAGGTAAAGACTTTGCTGTTGCGAGTGAAATTATATAGTTCTTGCTTGCTTTGGGGCAAATCTACAATGCTGCCAGGAACAAAGCCTTGTTCTAAAAACCAGTGCGCGGTTAACGTAGTAAGCACAAAGAGGGTTTGCAGGCCTTGTTTTAGGGCTTGTTCCACTATGTCTTCGAGTAGGCGCTCGCCGCGATTTTTGCCGCGATAATCGGGGTGGGTTGCTACGCATGCAAGCTCTCCACAGGCATCATCGGCATATGGATAAAGCGCCGCACAGGCGATGATCATGCCGTCGCGTTCGATGACAGTAAAGTGTTCAATCTCATTTTCTAAACGCTCACGAGAGCGTTTGACCAAAGCGCCGCTTTCTTCAAGAGGCTTGATCAGCTGTAAAATACCCACAACGTCATTAATAGTTGCAGGTCTGAGCTGTTCGTAGTGGTTTTCGGTGACCAGCGAGCCAGTACCATCGCGAGTAAAGAGCTCTTTGAGTAACGAGCCATCGGTGTTGTAACTGACGCAGTGAGCTCGTACGGTCCCATTGAGTACCGTATGATATAGCGCGTTAAGGACATTGCGTTCGTTGACCAGTGCATTGGCACTCATCAGTTCACGCATTTGTGTTAGCGAGACGTTGCGCAACAAGGTACCTTCGTTATCAATCAGGCCTTTGTGCTCAGAAAATGCAATCAATTTATCCGCATGCAAGACTTTGGCAGCCTCAACGGCGACATCTTCGTGCGACAAATTAAACACTTCACCAGTGGGTGAATAACCCAATGGTGAAAGCAAGACAATAAAACCATCATTAAGGTGATTAACGATACCGTCTTTGTCGATGCGTCTGACCTGTCCAGAATGTTCAAAATCAACCCCGTCACGCACACCGATTGGCTTAGCTACCACAAGGTTGCCTGAGGCCACGCGCACATCGGAACCATGCATTGGTGAGTTTGCTAAACCCATGGTCAGCAAAGCTTCGATTTGTGAACGCACTGAACCCGCTGCATCTTGTACACAGGCGAGGGTTGCCTTGTCCGTAATGCGCACATCATCGTGATAGCGCGAGGCAAAATCACGCCACTGCACGCGCTGTTCAATTTGCGGACGTGCACCGTGGACAATCACAAGGCGCACGCCAAGTGAGTTGAGCAACGCGATATCGTGGATAATCGTCGGCAGCGTATCCGATGCAATGGCTTCACCACTGAGCATGATCACAAACGTCTTGCCGCGATGCGCGTTGATATACGGCGCGGAGTTGCGAAACAGTGAAATCATGTCTAAGTGCGTTAACACCATGTGCGTTACCTCAAAAATACCTAGCGTTGTGCTTGTGCAGCCAAAAATTCGTTGGCGTTCGCCAGCGCCGCTGTCACAGTTTCAATCCCGGTGCCACCGAGAATATTGCGTTTATCTACCAAGTACTCAAGCTGTAAGACAGGATAGACATCTTCTTGAATAATATCGGAAAACTGTTGCAGTTCGGTGACGCTCAGCGCCTCCAACGGTTTTTGTTGAGACAAGGCATACACCACAGCTTGACCAGAAATGTCATGCGCCGTTCTAAACGGCACGCCACGCTCGACCAAATAGTCAGCTAGCTCGGTAGCATTGGCATAACCTTGCGTGGCGGCTTGTTCACAACGGTCTTTATCCACTTGCATGCTATCGAGTACTTCTACCGAAATCGCCAGACAAATATGCCATTGTGTCACCGCATCCATCGCGCCTTCTTTGTCCTCTTGCATGTCTTTGTTGTAGGCCAACGGTAAGCCCTTCATGGTGACCAACAAACCTTGTAACGCGGCAAACACACGACCGCATTTTCCGCGCATTAATTCACAGGCGTCGGGGTTTTTCTTTTGTGGCATGAGTGACGAACCGGACGTGACGCTGTCACCTAGAGTTATAAAACCAGACTCACCGGAGTTGTAAAATATGAGGTCTTCAGCCATGCGGGAAATGTGCATCATGGATGTAGACGCGCAGAATAATAACTCTAAAACAAAGTCGCGATCCGACACTGCGTCAAGAGAGTTCACGCATGGTCCAGCAAAGCCGAGCTGTGCTGCGATTTCATGCCGATCGACAGGAAACGTCGTGCCGGCCAGCGCGCCACAGCCAAGTGGCGCATAGTTCATGCGGGCAAGGGCATCATCTAAGCGCGATACATCGCGTTTGAACATTTCGACATAGGCGAGCGCCCAGTGCGCAAAGCGCACTGGCTGAGCACGCTGCAAATGCGTATAACCAGGAAAGATGACATCAGTGGAGCGTTCTGCGACCTTGACCAATGCAGTAATCACTGCGATCAGATCTGCACGCAGCATGCTAACGTGGTCTTTGACCCACAAGCGAAAGTCCGTCGCAACCTGATCGTTGCGCGAACGTCCCGTATGCAGTTTTCGGCCAATATCGCCAAGCTCAGCGGTTAAAGCCGCCTCCACAAACGCGTGAATATCTTCCTCATCGGTTTGTGAAAAATCCAACTCACCGGCTTTAGCCTTGACCAGCATGCGCTGCAATGCGTCTTCTAACTGTGTTTGCTCATCGGTCGTTAACACGCCTGCTTTGGCAATCGCCCGTGACCACACGATAGAACCAAAAATGTCTTGCGCTGCCATCACTTGGTCAAAGCCAATCGAGTCATTGACCTGACGGAACATGTTAGAACTGCCTTGGGCAAAGCGCCCGCCCC
>CAZLGJ010000081.1:7147-13286 GCA_964559075.1 uncultured Glaciecola sp. | reverse complement strand
GTTGCAGCGCTTCGTTCAGAGTTTGGTCCACTACCTGACCAATCAATGCACGAAAAAACCTCTGTTGCAGACCTTATCGAAGAGCTATACACGTTCCTACGTCAAGCTGACGCACGTGAACTTGGCAACTTGTTCAAAGAACTAGACAACGCACGTGCCAACGGCGGTGACGTGGCAGCTGCACAAGCGGCTATCGACAACTTCGAAACGCACGTTGTGCCAATTATTGCAGACATCGACGCTGGTTTCGGTAACGAAGAAGCAACTTACCTACTTGCGAAGAAATTCATCGAAGCGGGTGCATGCTGTATCCAAATCGAAAACCAAGTATCTGACGCAAAACAGTGTGGTCACCAAGACGGTAAAGTAACTGTTCCTCATGAAGATTTCCTAGCGAAAATTAACGCGGTTCGTTACGCATTCCTAGAGCTAGGCGTAGACGACGGTGTTATCGTTGCTCGTACTGACTCACTAGGTGCTGGCCTAACTCAGAAGATCCCAGTATCTACTTCTGAAGGTGACTTAGCAGAACAGTACAATGCATTCTTAGAAACTACTCCTGTAGCTGGCGTTGATGAACTTAACAATGGCGACACTGTGATGAAGCTTGGCGGCGAATTAGTTAAGCCAGTACGTCTTCCTAACGGTCTATACAAGTTTAAAGACGACACTGGTATCGACCGTGTTGTACTTGACTGTGTAACTTCTCTACAAAACGGCGCAGACCTTCTTTGGATCGAAACTGAGAAGCCTCACGTTGGTCAAATCGCGGAAATGGTTAACGAAATCCGTAAGACCGTACCAAACGCGAAACTTGTTTACAACAACTCGCCTTCATTCAACTGGACGCTTAACTTCCGTCAGCAAGTATTTGATGCATGGGAAGAAGCTGGTAAAGACGTGTCTGCCTTCGTACGTGCAGACCTAATGAATGCGGAATACGATAGCTCTGACCTTGCTGCAGAAGCGGATGAGAAAGTACGTACTTTCCAAGCGGACGCTGCACGTGAAGCGGGTATCTTCCACCACCTGATCACGCTACCTACTTACCACACTGCTGCATTGTCTACTGATAACCTTGCTAAAGGTTACTTCGGTGACGAAGGTATGTTGGCATACGTACGCGGTGTTCAGCGTCAAGAAATCCGTCAAGGTCTAGCGTGTGTTAAGCACCAGGCAATGGCTGGTTCTGACCTTGGTGATACGCACAAAGAGTACTTCTCAGGCGACCAAGCACTGAAAGCATCTGGTGACGACAACACCATGAATCAGTTCGATTAATTCGAACGATTTCAGCAAATAAAACAGCCTTAACTGTACCCTACGATTAAGGCGCTAAGCCCAGCTCTGCTGGGCTTTTTTATATCTATCAAAACCCTCTTTTCCCCTTAGACTAAAGCCTATAACAATCCCTATATTCATAAGACCAATGGCCTATCGTAATGCAATATTCGAGGTCTATAATGGGTTTGAATTAAGAAAGCAACAACGTAGTAACTTCGCAAGGCGCCTGCATGAATATCTCCAAAATCGACCTAAATTTATTGGTCTACCTCGATGTACTGTTACGAGAAGGCAGTGTCACCAAAGCAGCCAACCAGCTTAGTATTACTCAACCTGCCATGAGTAATGGTTTAAAGCGCTTACGCGATTTGTTCAAAGATCCGTTGTTAGTGCGTACCAGTGAAGGCATGACGCCAACCAAACGCGCGCTAGAACTACGTCCGGTTATTCGCGATGTACTGAGTCAACTCGAAACCTCGATTCAACCTGAGACTGACTTTGATCCAGAAACCTCTACGCGGACCTTCCGCATCATGACCTCGGATTACGCTGAGTCGACCTTACTACTCGAACTGATTGATGCGCTCAATGAAAAAGCCCCGCACATTACATTGGATTTGATTACTCCGTCTGATGTGACCTTTCACGATGTTGAGCAAGGCCGAGTGGATATGGCTATCAATCGCTTTGACGATTTGCCCCTGTCGTTTCACCAAAAGGTTATTTGGTATGACAACTTCTCTTGCGTATTCGCCAAGCGCAATGCGCTCAACGACAAATTTAACCTCGATGCCTATCTTAAAGCCAAACACATTTGGGTGAGCAAAACAGGCTTCGGGATTGGTGTGGGTATCGACCCTAATGAAGTACAAAAACTTGGTTGGGTCGATGCTGAGCTGACCAAGTTGGGTAAAAAACGTGATATTCGCGTTTTTACCCGACATTACCACGCGGCACTACAGCTTGCCAAAACCCAGAATTTGATAGCGACACTGCCATCACGCGCAGCCCGTATTTATGCTGATGATCCAGAATTGAGCATCACTCCTCCGCCGTTTGATATTCCGCCTATTGCGCTAAAAATGGCGTGGAGTGCGTTACTACATCACGACGCAGGCCACATGTGGTTACGCCGCCTCATCGGTGATGTAGCGGATGAGATGACCAACCAAGCATAACTGCTCGCCGTATAATGTATTCACAGTATTTATAGTAAACATCATCGTTATAATGCTAAAAGCATAGCGCGTTCCATTATAATTAGCGCATCAAGCAAGTACCTACAAAGGGAGTCATTTTATGACGCAATACATTCAACGCGGCGAATTATCCGTTGCCAGTGAACTAGATAAATTCATCGAACAGCAAGCCATCGCCAACACCGGTGTTGATTTTGCTAGCTTTTGGCAGAACTTTGCACAGATTTTAGCGGAATTTATGCCGCGTAATGCTGCGCTCCTCGAGAAGCGTGACGAATTACAGGCCAAGATTGACGGCTTTCACGTGGGTAATCCCAATGCAGATTTTGCGCAATACAAAGCATTTTTAACCGAAATTGGTTACTTGGTGCCGGCGCCTGAAGAAGCACGTGTTGAAACCAAAAACGTCGATCCTGAAATTGCCACTCTAGCTGGCCCTCAGCTGGTAGTGCCAATCAACAACGCTCGCTATGCGCTAAATGCGGTTAACGCACGCTGGGGCAGCCTTTACGATGCACTATATGGTACAGACGTCGTTGCTGAAGATGGCGGTGCTGAAAAAACCAACGGCTATAATGCTGTACGTGGCCAAAAAGTCATTGCGACCGCGCGTGAATATCTCAATACCATTGCGCCACTTGCGGCAGGCTCACACAGCGACAGCACGCAATATTGTATCCGCGAAGGCCAATTAGCGATTACCTTGGCTGACGGCAGCCAAACACAGTTACAACAGCCAGAACAATTCGTTGCTTACCAAGGCGAGTTGACTGCACCATCAAGCATTGTACTGCGCAATAACGGTCTACATGTCGAGTTACAGTTTGCCGACAATCACCCCATTGCCGATGCAGATCCTGCCAGCATTAAAGACATCTTTGTCGAATCAGCCTTAACCACTATTATGGATTGTGAAGATTCGGTTGCCGCTGTAGATGCCGAAGACAAGACCTTGGTATATCAAAACTGGTTAGGTCTGATGCAGGGAAGCCTGAGTATCGAAATGCAAAAAGGCGGCAAAACGATTACGCGTAAGATGCAAGCGGATCGCGTTTATACCACTATGAACAGCAGCTCGTTGACGCTGTCTGGTCGCAGCTTAATGTTTGTGCGCAACGTTGGTCACCTAATGACCAACGATGCCATCTTGTATCAAGGCCAGCCAATCCCTGAAGGGATCATGGATGGGATGATCACATCACTGATTGGCATGCACGACCTGCGCGGAAACTCACCGTTCAAAAACTCCAAAGAACAAAGCATTTATATCGTTAAACCCAAAATGCACGGTCCTGAAGAAGTGGCCTTTGCCAACGACTTATTCAATGCTATCGAAGATGCACTAGGCCTATCTCGCTATACCTTAAAGATTGGTATCATGGATGAAGAGCGCCGCACCTCAGTCAACTTGGCTGCGTGTATTGCCGCTGCGCGTTTCCGCACCGTGTTTATCAACACTGGCTTCCTCGACCGCACGGGCGATGAAATCCACACGTCAATGAAAGCAGGCGCGTTTGCCCCGAAAGGCGAATTAAAGCAGCGCCCTTGGATTGCTGCTTACGAAAAAGCTAACGTCACCACGGGTCTTGCCTGTGAAATGTCTGGCAAAGCACAAATTGGTAAAGGCATGTGGCCTATTCCTGACCAAATGGCAGCCATGATGGAAGCTAAAGTTGGTCACCCGCAAGCTGGTGCCAACACTGCTTGGGTACCGTCGCCGACAGCCGCCACGCTGCATGCACTTCACTATCACCAGATCGACGTATTTGGCCTGCAAGATACCATGAAAGCCGAAAAATTCGACGGTGTTGATACGATTTTAGATATCCCGTTAATGGAAACTGGCCGCACTTTATCTGCTGAAGAGATCCAGCGCGAACTAGACAACAATGTTCAGGGGATCTTGGGCTATGTAGTTCGCTGGGTACATCAAGGCATTGGCTGTTCAAAAGTACCTGATATTAACAATGTTGGCTTAATGGAAGACCGCGCTACCTTGCGGATCTCGGCACAACATATTGCTAACTGGTTAGAGCATGGTTTAGTCAACTTAGCGCAAGTCGATGAGACCTTAGCACGTATGGCTGAGCTGGTGGATCAACAAAACGCTAGCGATGCAGAGTACATCCCCATGTGTCCTGATTTGGCCAACTCAATTGGTTACCAAGCCGCGCGTGATCTAATCGTATTAGGTGCAATGCAACCAAGTGGTTACACCGAGCCATTGCTGCACGCGCGTCGTCGTGAGATGAAAGCACAAAGCTAATTCTCCTGCGAATTCGCAAATCAAACCAACCTTGCCTAAGCTAATAGTATGTTGATTAGCTTGGGCTTTTTTTTGTATGCACACCACACCTGTGACCCAAATCGTCCCCATTTTTTCTGGCGGCGGTACCCGCCTTTCTGCTTACCTTGGAATATTAAACGCATTAGATGAGCTTGGGATCAGCTACCCTACAGTAGTCGGTGTATCTGGAGGCGCTATAATCGCAGCGCTGCACACAACCGGGTGGCAACATACTGAGATTCGAGAATTGGCAAAATCCACCGATTTTCGCATCTTTCGCGAATATTCGTTATGGCGATTATTACGCGAAGGCGGGCTTGGCTCTGGTGATGTTTTAGAAGACTGGCTAGACAGCAAACTGCAAGGCAAGACGTTTGCCCAAACCGATAAGCCTTTGCATGTCGTGGCCACTGATGTAGCTAACTCGCAGCCGGTGATTTTTAACGCAGAAACCACGCCCGATATCAAAATATCCCAAGCGGTACGTTATTCGATGTCAATCCCGCTGTTGTTCAGTTTTAAAGAGTTTGAGGACAAAGTACTGACTGATGGTGCGATTTTGTCAGAAGATGCTCTATTTCGGGATTGGCACGGAGACCGAACGCCGTCGGTGTGCTTTCGGTTGCAGGGACGCAGTCATGCTGGGGCTAGACAAGGTCCCAAACTGATTCGTCTGCCTACCTATGTCATGATGCTGATCCGCACTTTTATGGATGCCGTATCGCGTGAATATGTCCATCGTGACTATTGGAACCGTACTTTGGTGATTGATACAAAGTCCATTTCGGCTACAGATTTTGCCTTACAGCCGGTACAAAAAGACCATCTTTTTCAGCTTGGGCGAGGCACGGTGTTGCGCTATCTGCCCAATAAGCTCTGTCGTCCGGCCGCAATCTAAATACCACCTAGCTGCAGTGGTAATGTTGATACCACTGCACAAACTCTGCAATGCCTTGCTCAAGGGTTACCTTGGGACGATATCCCACTGCAGCCACTAGGGCTTCCACATCAGCGTAAGTATCAGCCACATCGCCTGGTTGCATCGGTAGCAGTTGCTTGTCCGCCGTTTTGCCTAGGGCTTGCTCGAGCAGTTCAATAAAAGTCAGCAAATGCACGGGTGTTTGTGCGCCGATATTATAGACGCGCCAAGGTGCTTTACTGCTGGATGGAACGGGCGCTTTGGGATCCCATTTGGGATTCGCTTCGGCAACGTGATCTAAGGTGTGTAGCACACCAGCCACAATATCATCGATATAGGTAAAATCGCGGTGATGATTGCCATAGTTATACACATCGATTTGCTCGCCAGCATTAATTGCTTTGGTAAACTTCATCGGCGCCATGTCAGGCCGACCCCATGGGCCATAAA
>CAZLGJ010000081.1:0-7137 GCA_964559075.1 uncultured Glaciecola sp. | reverse complement strand
CGCAGACCAGTGGTGGGGAGCTGATACAAATGGCTGTAGGTATGTGCCATTAGCTCGTTAGCTTTCTTACTCGCAGCGTAGAGCGACACCGGATGATCAACGTTGTGCTCAACCTGAAACGGCATTGCTTCGTTGGCTCCGTATACAGAGCTGGATGACGCATAGACCAAATGCTCAACCTGATTGTGGCGGCAGCCTTCTAGGATGTTCATAAAGCCTACTACGTTACTCTCGATGTAGGCGTGGGGGTTTTCAAGGGAGTAGCGCACGCCGGCTTGGGCAGCAAGGTGCACGACTCGGTCAAACTGTTCGTTGGCAAACAATTCTGCTATGCCCTGACGGTCGGCAACATCGAGACGAAAAAAACGAAATAAGTGCGCATTGGGATTGCTGTCAATCCAGCTTAAGCGGTCATATTTGAGCTGTGGGTTGTAATAATCGTTGACATTATCGACCCCAACAACATGATCACCGCGATCCAATAACTGTTGGCACACGTGCGCACCAATAAAACCGGCTGCACCTGTCACTAATACTTTCATTTACATCTCCATTCTCGGTTTGGGGGCTTGTGGGCCTTGTACCCTTAGAGTATTTTCATCTTGCTTAGTAAAGACATGTTCGCCAAAGCATAGCTTGACTATGTTGCGATAAGATTTCATGGCGACATGGTAAGCCAATATCCGCGGTGGCATCTTGAGGTAATGCCCGCGCAAAGCAATGGCTAAACGTGCCCAGCGAACCTGCAGAGGTTCACTGACTGGGTGTGAGCCCTCAAGCAACGCATGATAAAGCCTAGCAATATGTTGCAAATGCGGCTCATCTGCACCCAACAATGCAGCAGCACCATCGGGCAGCGATATTTGACCGTAGTGTTCAACAAAGTAGAGTGCCAAACGTGCCTCAAAAGGAAAGGCCAGTGCTCGCGCCAAACGAATAAAAGCGGCCCAATCATGCTCGGTAAAATCCTGCAGCAACAGAATTAAATCCAAGAGATCGCGGGTGATATATTCGCACTCTTCATTAAAAAACAAGTGGATGGCACTATGCATGGCTTGCGCAGCAGGCATTAACACTGGGATCCCTGCAGCCGTGAGCTGACGTTCAGCTAACAAGATCTGCATATCCGGGGCGCGGCCAGATACTAAGGGCACAATGTTATGGTGCAAATCCATCACGGTGCCGCGATAACCGTGCTGCAGTGGAGGTATTTCATGCGCCCACTCGCGATAATAACGATCATCATAATCGTCCACATCTTGCGCAAGCCAGCCGTGAATAGAAAGCATGCGTTCGGTTTGGTGAATAGCGGTGCTCGGCACCCATATATCAATATCGTTGTATATTCTACCCTCACCCACACTCCCTTGTGACGCAGTATACGCTGCGCCTTTGAGCACCAACCATGGTTGTTGACTTTGGGCAAAGATACGCTGACACTCGGTTAGCTCAAAGTGCACTTGTTTGGCATGCCGTGTCGCAATGACGGTAGCGTTAGCAAAGTGGCGCTGCACAAATGCCGGAAACTCACTGGTATGAAGGTGCTGTGCCAACCACCAAGCGTATCTTGCAGTCAGTTTGGTATGGCGCAGGGCTCGCAAAACCTGACTCCACTCTCGCTCACTATAAGCGAGTGCTAGGCTTGGAGATTGCCATAACTTCAGCAAAGATGCAGATGAAGCAAACGCATTAAGATTTGGATTGAGACGAGACGTCACTGAGCACCTCCTGCACTAAAAAATCACTGACATCTTGTGCCTGAGCATAATCAATCGCAAAGACCGGTACACGTTCGATAATCGTCAGCAATGCACGCCATCCCCGCTTACCCATCACGCTGTAGTTGAAAGCATTATCAGCCAGCTCATGCATCGCCTGAGCTTGATTTAGGCGCACAATATTCATGTGTTTATTCGCCGCATTATAGCGGGGTAATACCACTGCTTGGATCTGGGCAGAGGCAAATAAATCATGTTCCGTTAGCGGCGTACGCACGTGCACCACATCGCCTTTGTGGGTATCTTTGGCAACCGCCGTCATCGGCGCTTGGGGGAACCAACTCCGCGCCAGTTCGATAGCGTGATTTTTGAGGCAGATTGGGCGACAAAACGGTGTGACGGTTAAGCTACCCGGCGTTACCAGCGCCATTTCATCTGACAGTAAGCGCCAACCGTGATGACTAAAATGTGCCGTTAATGTACTTTTACCAGAGCCCGGTGGCGCGGGAAACAACACGGCTTGCTCGCCGCGTGCTAAGACCGCAGCATGGATAAACAAATGCTGCATCTCATGAGCAGCCACGGCCCAATTCATCCCCCACTCAAGCATGGCGTATGCCTGCGACGCGTTAAGCGGCTTAAACGGTTCTTGTTGGTCGGCCATAAAGCGCACTTGCGGCCTAAACCACTTGCGTAAACCGCCACTGTGCTGCACGCGCAAATGAAAGTCGATGTAGGGCAAAGAGCCCTCAGGGAGATATTGTTTGTCGTACATCAACTGCGCATGTTCTAACACAGCACGGACATCCGTCGACACCGAAAAATGAAACGGCGGCAGCATCAGCTCAAACGTTTTCACAGTTCATCTCAGTGAAATTGTAAAAATTGCTGACGCTTGAGCGCTTTGATCAAAGAGATTTGATCGGATGGCAGCGCCGCCTCACCTTGTTCACTATAAGTACGGCACATGAGTATTAACTCATCGAGTGTCAGATAGATGGTAAGCATCTGGGTAGAGTGGTCGTTAAACAAGACCACACCACTTGCATCGCTGTAGTGATGCACGCCAACCCCATCTGAGAGATAATCCATTATCGCTTGCATGGGTATTCCTTTATTTTGATTGTTTTTTATACTACCTGATTTGGGTTATTAATGATACTGATTAATGTACTCGCTGTTTGGGTCGGGAACATAGTTGCCTGTTGTGCTAGGTGATCAGCTAAATCCATCTCATCAATAAAAGGCGCGCGCGGGTTATTGGTTTTTAATACGGGATATTCAATCCCCACGAGACCATGGTTAGCCGCATTGAGATAGATGACCGCCATACTTTGATTGATATTATCCGGACCCACAGCCGTGGTTAGGACATCGCCAATGGTTGCATCGGCAGCAATGCCTGAACCAATCGGGTCGATATTAAAAATCTGGCGAAACTCTAGCGAAAGCTCAGGAAAACTGTTGGTAACAAAATGGTCGGCCTTTTGCACGCTCAATGCAATACCGTTGTTGATGTCTGAACCGTGCCCAGAGGCGGTCAATGAATTTCCAATACCAGTGGCCCAAACTGATTTGGCCGGCAGCATTGTAAACAGCGCACCTGCAGCGACTGTTTTGGATGATTTTACAAGGAACTTGCGGCGTTCCTGAGCCTGTGAAATCTTATTCTGTTGATTGTCCATTGCTAACTCCATTAAACAGTAGGATTATCAAATAATGCCAGTCTGTGTAAGATATGATTGTTAGTTAAAAACTGCAAAAAACTTGCCACTTATTAAACTACTGATTTTAAATAATTTTTATCTACACCAAACGCTCTATGTAAAATTCTTAGACAGGCATTTAAACGTTGATATTGTGTTTTTTTGCTAAACGCCGCAAATGCTTGACGGGGATTGCATAGCTAATTCCGGTGGGCGTACTGATAGCAGACTCTTTTCCGGCAGCGACAAATACTTTATTTAATATGCCCACTACCTGCCCCGTCTCTTGTAAATACATTGGACTGCCAGAATTACCCGGATACGCGGTTGCATCTAGTTGATAGATAAAGAGTGGGTTTTGCAGACGATTGAGCATCGTATTGCTTAATTGCTGACTCGTATTCGATGGAATCGCATCCGGCGTGAGCGCGGCAATGATCCCTCTATGTGTCGATGGATACAGGCCGAGTATCGAACCAATGGGAAAACCGGTAAACGCCACTTGCGTTGCATCATCGACAAAACTATCTTCTGCTAGGGACAACGCGGGCAGTGCTTTATTTATGCGTAAAATGGCTAGATCGGCCACGACATCAAACGCAATCACTTCGGCTTTAATCGGCTCAGGCCGTTTGCCACTGCCAGCGAGTGCAACATAATACTGGACAATATTGGGATTGAGGGTCTCGGCTACTACATGATAGTTGGTGGCAACGTAGCGACCGTTGCCAAACACAAAGCCCGTTCCGCGAACCGCTGCGACATTTGACTCAATCGGGGTATATAGCGCGATGGCAACAACGCTAGGTTTGACTTTTTTAACGGTGTTGACCAAATCTGAGGCATGGACCGCAAAGAGAGTCTGACAAAAAAACATCAACAGCAGCAGTAACACTTTGAACGGCATCTTTTCTTCCTTGAATCTTCGTTGATTTTGTATTGCTTTTATCGGCATGTTCAGCCAGAGTAATAATAAGATTGTAGTGTAAATAAGTGATTTTGCCAGTTTCTTACATGAACCTTATTGAGATTATTCAGCTATTGTGTTCACCCCTCAATCAAGCATTTGTGCTTGCGCTTGGTGCTTGGTGTCTGCCCAAAACTCGGCAAATGCTCAAGCGCAGCTTGTTATTGCTCGCCGTCACCTGGCTGTTACTCTGCTCGCAGTATAGCTTTAGTCACTTACTCATGCGTCCCTTAGAAGGACAGCTTCCCCCACTGCCGCTACATACTGGCAGTGCCGCCCAAGCTACGCAGATTTTTGTACTCGGCGGCTATATTAATGCTGATGAGACCGCTCCGTCACATATGCGTCTTTCCGATATGACACAAACGCGATTAGATATTGCCCTGCATTTATACCATCAACGTCCGCGCCCGATTTTGCTAACGGGGGGATATTTTACCTATCGCAATGATGTCCCTTATGCTGCGATGATGGCTGAACTGTTACGCGATTACGGCGTGCGTCCACAACATATCATTCCCATCCCTCATGGCACCAATACCGGGGAAGAGCTGACAGCTGTTGCAGATTATCTGAAAGGACAACAAACCCTGTTGATTTCAACCGCCTCGCACTTACCCCGCATAGCGCGGTGGTTCAATGTGCATGACAAAGGCGCATCAATCACTTACTTTCCAGTGGGGTTTCGCACCCAAACCCAATGGCGCTTGTCGCTCAATTCTCCTTCTTTATATGCACTTGAAACTAGTCGACGCGCTATGTACGAACATGCCGCATTACTGTGGTATAAACTCAAACACCTGTGGTCATCCTAAGTATCAAAGCAAATACTTAAGTGAACTAGCGGAACGCAAAATTGTTGCTACACTCAAGTTAATATTTATTCATTAGCAACATAAGGGCATCCGTTGAAGCCACATTATTCCGGTTGGTTTAAGGGAATAGTCAAACTCTATCACAACCTGCAAAAGCTCAGGGAAGCAAACAAAATTTCGGCACATTTTTCACAGTACTTTGCGCCAGTGCTGGCTACTTCAGTGGATGAAACATACGCCGTGCATCGCATTCGCCACCAGGTGTATTGTGAAGAACTGAGCTTTGAGCCATTGAATGAGGCACAACAAGAGCGCGACGAGTTTGATGATTACGCGCTATTTTGTTTGTTGCAGCATACTACCTCTGAGGCTTTTGCTGGTACGGTTCGCGTGGTTTATCCGACGCATGAAAACCAGCAACTTCCTATTCAAAAATACTGCAGCAGCAGTATTACCAACAAAGCCTTGCACCCCGATAACCAACCGCTAGGCAGTATTTGTGAAATTTCTCGCTTGGCTGTGCCAGCTGAGTTCAGACGTCGGAGTACAGACCGGTTCAATGGCGCGGCAACCGGGGCAATTAATCTGCGGCATTTTTCACAAGATGAGCTGCGCTGTTTCCCATTCATCGCAGTTGGGCTTTATTTGGCCGCAGCAGCCACCGTCATAAACGAAAACATTGCCCATACTTATGTCATGATGGAGCCGCGCTTAGCAAGAAGCATGTCGTTTGTTGGGATTAAATTTGAGCAGTTAGGGCCCGTTGTCGATTATCACGGTAAACGTGCGCCTTATTACATTAATCCACATTTGTTCCTGGCAAACCTTACACCAGGGTTCAGAGTGATGTTTGAACACATTGCCAGTCAACTTGCCGAGCAGCGCGATACACGCGTTCCCTCTTTAGCATCAGGGCTGTAGTACAAGAGGTCGCTATGACGTTTGATTATGACAATGCCTTTTCGCGCAATATCGGGTGGGTAACAAAAGCAGAACAAGCAAGCCTGCGCCACAAAAAAGTCGCGATTGCCGGGGCTGGTGGCGTGGGTGGAGAGCACATGATCACGCTAGCGCGCATGGGGATCACGCAATTTCACATTGCCGATTTTGATGACTTTGAAGAGCATAATTTCAATCGTCAAGCCGGCGCCACAGTGGATACATTACAGCGCCCCAAAATCGACGTCATGGCGGAGATGATCCGCGCGATTAACCCTGATGCTGAAGTCACTGTATTTGCGCAAGGGGTCTTCCCGGACAATGTAGACGTATTTTTTTCTGGGGTTGATGTGTATATTGATGCCTTGGATTTTTTTGCCATGGATGCACGTGAAATGGTGTTTGCGCACTGTCACCAACACGATATTCCGGTCGTGACTGCGGCTCCGTTAGGCTTGGGCACCGCGCTGCTATGCTTTACGCCAGAGAGCATGGATTATGAAACTTACTTCAATTTTTCACGCTGTCACAGCAAAGAAGAGAAACTCATTAAGTTTTTGGTGGGGCTTTCCCCTTCCTTATTGCAAAAGGGCTATTTAGTAGTGCCTGAAAGCGCAGATTTTGTTGCCGAAAAAGGCCCATCAATGTGTCCATCGGTCAAACTCTGCGCCGGCTATGCGGCGACTTATGTGTTCAAAATCCTCCTCAACCGGCCTGGCGTGCTTGCCGCACCACACGGTCTACACTTTGATGCTTACCGCAATAAGTTCAAACATACCTGGTGTCCGTTTGGCAATCGCGGGCCGCTGCAGCGCCTGAAATATATGATCGCAAAGAAACTCGTTTCACACCGCTAACTCCCTGTCTAATTTTTTTACACCCATCTGTATCACATTCCCAACATTTCAACAAAAAGCAATATTAAACAATCACTTAAAAAACTGGCACAAGGGATGCAAAGAGTATTGTGACTTTACAAACAACACATGGAA
>CAZLGJ010000080.1:0-13506 GCA_964559075.1 uncultured Glaciecola sp. | reverse complement strand
GCGTCAAGAATTGCGCTGCGCCGCTTGATCGTCCAGAACATCAATGGCCATCAGCCTGAAATCCCTGTTATCACTTTAGCGCCTGAATTGGAACAGATGTTGCATCAGTCATTACAAGCAGGTGGCGATGAAGGCGCTGGGATTGAACCAGGCTTAGCAGAACGCTTACAGCAATCGTTGCAAGAGGCAACGCAAAAGCAAGAAATCGCCGGAGAGGCGGCAATCTTGCTCACTTCTGGGTTATTAAGACCGGTGCTATCGCGGTTCTTCAAAAATTCAGTACAAGGACTACATATTTTGTCATATCAGGAAATTCCTGATGACAAGCAAATCAAAATTGTCAGTGCTATTGGCCAGTGATTACCGCCATGAGTAGGTTAGCGGAGAGAAAGTATGAAAATAAGACGATTTAAAGGGCGCGACATGCGCGATGCGTTAAACCAAGTCAAAGAAGAACTTGGTCCTGACGCAGTGATCATGTCTAACAAAAAGTGCGCCGATGGCATCGAGTTGGTCGCCGCTTATGATCAAGATCCTGTAGCTAATTCAGCCCCAGTCCAAGAGCGTCCGGTACATACAGTTAAAACGACGACAGCTAATCCGCGTCCTACTGCTCGCCCAACCGTGAGACCGTCTGCGACCTTGAGCGAGATTATTGGTGACTCTGGACAAGATAGCCTACAGGCGTTATTAGAAAAACAGTTGGCTAAACAACAGGCTGCCAGCTCAGCATCGACAGCAGCAACAGCGGCACCTGCTCCAACTCCAGAGCCGCAACGCGCGCCCGAGCCACGCTATGAGTCTTCAGCGGCGCAGTTTGCAGCCCCTCAAGAGCCAATGCCATCGACCTGGGGCAACGAACAGGCGGCCAGCATGCGTCCTCAAGCACCAGCAAGTGCAGCTTCAGATATTGAACAAATCCGCGCCGAGATAGCATCGCTCAAAAACGTGTTATCTTCACAAGTGGCAGATTTGTTTGAACAGCAGCACAAAATCAAACACCCCACTAAGCACTTTTTGCAACAGCAGCTTCAGCGTATGGGGATTGCTAATGAGCTGGCTAAACAGCTAGTGAACTTTGTGCCCGATACCGCCGATGAGCGTCAAGCATGGTTGTTTGTGCTCAAACTACTTGCTAATCGCTTGACCATGGGCGGACAAACACTGCTTCAAGACGGTGGTGTGGTGGCCTTAGTTGGCCCAACTGGAACAGGTAAAACCACGACTGTGGCTAAGCTTGCTGCGCAGTTTGCGCTGCAGCACGGCGCCGACAGCGTCGCGATGGTCACTATCGATACGTATCGCATTGCGGCTTTTGAACAGCTTGCCACCTACGGAAAAATTATTGGTTGTCAGGTTAAACAAGCTGGCAACAGCGACGAACTTGCGCACATCTTGTATCAATTGCGCCACAAAAAGCTGGTATTGATTGATTCAGCCGGCTTCTCACAGCGCGACACTAGGCTGATTCAACAGCTTTCTACCCTTGAAAATGTCAGCAACCTGCCGATACAAAAATATTTAGTCGTGCAGACTAGTGCGCAATACCAAGTATTGCAACGCACCGTCAATGCCTATAGCAATATCGACTTGCAAGGCTGTATCTTGACCAAGCTCGATGAATGCTACAGCTTAGGTGAGGCAATTAGCGTGGCGATTGAGCATGATTTGCCGGTCAGTTATTTAACCGATGGCCAAAAGGTCCCGGAAGATCTCAGCGTGGCACAGGCGCAGGCACTAATTGCCAAAACGGCTAAACTTTATCAAGAGTTTAGTGTGGAAACCGAACAGGGAGTGCATACCTCGTATGCAGCAAACGCATAATGAAGGATGACCAAGCAAGTGGACTACGACGCATGAAACAGAACCAACAAATCAAAGTCATTGCAGTCACCGGCGGTAAAGGTGGCGTGGGCAAAACCAATATTTCATTGAACATGGCCATTGCCCAAGCCAAGCAAGGCAAACGGGTCATGGTACTCGATGCCGACCTCGGCTTAGCGAATGTGGATGTGTTGCTGGGGTTGCGTGTCGAGAAAAACTTATCCCACGTCCTCGCCGGTGAATGCGGCTTAGATGATATTTTGATCACCGGACCGCACGGCATCAAAATCGCGCCAGCGACCTCCGGCACCCAAGCGATGACAGATTTGTCGATTGCCGAACACGCTGGATTAATCCGCGCTTTTAGTGAGATGCGCACGCCCATTGACGTGTTGATCGTCGATACCGCTGCCGGTATTTCGGATATGGTGCTGAGCTATGCACGCGCTTCTCAAGATATTTTGGTCGTGGTATGTGACGAGCCCACTTCACTGACCGATGCGTATGCGCTGATCAAAGTATTAAACCGTGAGCACGGCGTATTTAAATTCAAAATCGTTGCCAATATGGTGCGCGATATGCGCGAAGGCCAAGAGTTATTCCAAAAACTATCTATGGTGTCGGGGCGTTTCTTAGACGTCGCGTTGGAGCTAGTGGGCACCGTGCCCTTTGATGAAAATATTCGCAAGTCGGTGCGCAAACAAATGGCCATTGTTGATGCCTTTCCGTCATCGCCCGCGGCTGTGGCAATCAATAACTTAGCGCAACACGCGTGTAACTGGCCGATTCCGCACCAAGCTGGCGGACATTTAGAATTCTTCCTTGAACAATTAGTTATGAAGCATGCAGTAGGAGAAGAAGTGTGAGTACAAAAGCACAAGCCTATCAGAGCAATTTGGATGCCCGAGAAATCGTTGAGCGCTATTCGCCATTAGTCAAGCGTATTGCCCACCACCTGATGGTGCGTCTGCCAGCTTCGGTACTGGTAGATGATTTGATCCAGGCGGGGATGATTGGGCTGTTGGAAGCGTCAAAAAACTTTGATGGGTCCAAAGGCGCCAGTTTTGAAACCTTTGCTGGGATCCGTATTCGCGGGGCAATGTTAGATGATATTCGCAAAGGCGACTGGACGCCGCGTTCAGTGCACAAAAATTCTCGAGCCATTGCCGAGGCGATTGCCATTGTTGAAAAACAAACGGGCTCTGATGCAAAAGATGTCGACGTGGCGCAGCAAATGGGCGTGCCGCTGCCGCAATATCACCAGATGCTCAATGAGGTTAACGCCGGTAAACTCGTGGGTATTGAAGATTTAGGGGTCGCAGAGGATGTTATTACAACAGATAAGAACAAAGCGGCCGATACACCCTATGATGAACTGGTCCAAGGCTCTTTTCAAAAGGCATTGGCCAAAGCAATTACGACCTTACCGGAGCGTGAGGCAATCGTGTTATCCCTGTATTACGACGAGGATTTGAATTTACGTGAGATTGGCGAAGTACTTAGTGTCAGTGAATCTCGGGTCAGCCAAATTCACAGTCAGGCGATGCTCAAGCTCAAGTCGAAGTTGCGCACGTGGCAAACTGAAGAAGCGATGTAAAAAGAGGTAATGAGAGAATGGACAAAAACATGAAAATCTTGGTGGTAGACGACTTTTCTACAATGCGTCGCATCATCAAGAATTTATTGAAAGACTTGGGCTTTAGCAACATTCAAGAAGCCGACGATGGCAATACGGCACTGCCGATGCTCAACCAAGGTGATTTTGATTTTGTTGTCACCGATTGGAACATGCCGGGTATGCAGGGCATCGACCTGTTGCGCGCGATCCGTGCAGACGACAAACTCAAGCATCTGCCGGTGTTGATGGTGACCGCCGAAGCCAAAAAAGAACAAATCGTTGCTGCCGCACAAGCCGGTGTAAATGGATATGTAGTGAAGCCCTTTACAGCAGCGACGCTAAAAGAAAAGCTCGACAAAATTTTTGAGCGTTTAGGTTAATCACAAGGCGGCAGAATGAGCGTAACACAACCAAGAATGACAGTAGCTGAGGCCAAAGAACTGGTCAAATGCTTAGAAGCTGAGCAGTATGAAGCGGCCAACGCCATGCTAGATGCGGCCGCGTTAAAAAGCTCGGCTGAAATTTTTTCTGAAGTCGGCAAACTGACGCGCTCACTGCACGATTCCCTGCATGAGTTTCAACTCGACCCACGCATTTCCGGTTTGGTTGAAGAAGACATTCCCGATGCCGAATCACGCCTAGAATACGTCATTCAAGAAACCGAAAAAGCAGCCAACACGACGATGGATGCGGTCGAAAAAAGCATGCCCATTACCGAAAATATTGCGCAGCGCATCGAAGTGTTATTACCCGAGTGGGACAAATTAATGACCCGTCAAATTGAACTGGGTCAGTTTAAAACCCTTTGTCAGGAGTTGGATAAGCTACTCAAAGATGCCGCAACCGAAACCCAGCAGCTCAATAGTTTGATGACTGAAGTGTTGATGGCTCAGGGTTATCAAGATTTGACTGGTCAGGTGATCCGCCGCGTGATTGAGCTGGTCAATGAAGTACAAGATAGTTTGGTACACATGCTGACGGTGTTTGGCCAACCTCTCCAACAAGAAAAAAACAAAGAACCCAACGTGGTGGCAGAAGGGCCGATCATCGATGCGCAACAGCGCGATGATGTGGTACAAGGTCAAGATGACGTTGACGACTTGTTATCCAGTTTAGGCTTCTAAGGAGAAAACCATGTCATTTGATCTCGATGAAGATATCTTAGCGGATTTTATGATCGAAGCAGGTGAGATTCTTGAGCAATTGCAAGAACAGCTTGTTGAGCTAGAAAACAACCCCGAAGATACTGACTTACTCAACGCTATTTTTCGTGGCTACCATACGGTAAAGGGTGGTGCAGGATTTTTGTCATTGACTGAACTGGTGGATATCTGTCACGGCGCCGAGAATGTCTTTGACGTCATGCGCAACGGTCAGCGCACCTTAACGCCTGAATTAATGGACGTTATTTTGCAGGCCACTGATGTGGTCGTCAGTATGTTTGAACAAGTGAAAGAAAGAGAGCCTTTAACGCCGGCACCAGCTGAGCTAATCGACGTTCTGCATAAACTCAGTGAGCCAGAGGTAGCGGGTGAACAAATTTTTGGCGCACAAGCTGCAGCTGAGCCCGTGGCACCCGCTGCTCCAACACCTGCACCAGAACCAGTATCTGCGCCAGCAGCCTCTCCTGAAGCAAATAACAACATTGACGACATCACTGATGACGAGTTTGAGGCGTTATTAGACTCATTGCACGGTAAAGGCCAGTTTGCAGCAGACTCGGCAGCAGACAAAACTCCTGAGACCCCCGATAAAACCACGACCAAGGCAAACAGTGCCAGTGATGATGAAATCACTGATGATGAATTTGAAGCGTTACTCGACCAGTTACACGGCATGGGTAAAGGGCCACAAGCAGCTGCTAATACTGCTGATAAAAAGGCCACGCCGGCCCCAGCTACCCCAGCGGCTACGCCAAAATCGGGCACTCAGGCCAATAGTTCGCCTGGTGTCAAGTCAGGCGCAGCGCCAGCTTCTCAAGTAAGTCCTGCAACGAGCAAACCCGTCGCTAAAGAAACCAAAAAAAGCGCCACCCCTGCCGCAGCGCAAGAAACCACAGTTCGTGTAGATACCAAGCGCCTTGATCAGATCATGAATATGGTCGGTGAGTTGGTGTTGGTGCGCAATCGCCTGATCAGTTTGAGCGTGACGTCTAACGACGAGAATCTCGGTAAAGCCATTGCGAACCTGGATGTGGTGACTGGCGATTTGCAAGGTGCGGTAATGAAAACCCGCATGCAGCCAATCAAAAAAGTGTTTGGTCGCTTCCCTCGCGTGGTGCGTGATTTGGCGCGCAGTTTAAAGAAAGAAATTACGCTAGAGCTCATTGGTGAAGAAACCGATTTAGACAAAAACTTGGTGGAAGCCCTTGCCGATCCACTGGTGCATTTGGTGCGCAATTCGGTTGATCACGGCGTTGAAATGCCGGATGAACGCGAAGCTGCTGGTAAGCCACGCACGGGTGTGGTCAAACTGTCAGCCGCCCAAGAAGGTGATCATATCTTGCTTACCATCGAAGATGATGGCAAGGGGATGGATGCTGAAAAGCTCAAGAAGATCGCGATTGAACGTGGCGTGCTAGACCAAGATACGGCGAATCGCATGTCGGATGTCGAAGCGTTTAATTTGATTTTTGCCCCCGGATTTTCGACCAAAACCGAGATCACCGATGTCTCAGGTCGCGGTGTTGGTATGGATGTGGTCAAGACCAAAATCAGCCAACTTAACGGCTCGGTCAATATTCATTCTGAGTTAGGTGTCGGTACCCGTCTTGAAATCAAAGTGCCGCTGACGCTTGCAATTTTGCCGACCTTGATGATTGAAGTGGGACAGCGGATTTTTGCGTTGCCGCTCGGTAGTGTTAACGAAATCATTAACATGGATATCAAAAAAACCAACACCGTAGATGGGCAGCTGACCAAAATTGTCCGAGAACGAGCGATCCCGCTGTTTTATCTGAACGACTGGCTCAATCCACGCGGTCCTGAATTTGATCGCAAGGCTGGGCATGTGGTGGTGGTACAAATTTCCACGCAGCAGGTGGGTTTTGTGGTTGACGCGCTGATCGGCCAAGAAGAAGTGGTGATCAAGCCTCTCGATGCGGTATTACAAGGTACGGCTGGGATGGCAGGGGCCACGATCACGTCAGATGGTCGCATTGCATTAATTTTAGATATTCCTGGATTGCTCAAGCGTTACGCCAACAGCAATTTAAAATAAAGTTGAGGATAGCGTGAAATATTCAGTGCTAGTGGTGGACGATTCGGTGTTTTTGCGCCGACGTCTCAAGGACATCATTGAGCAGGATGCGCGTTTAGAAGTTATCGACGAAGCGAGCAATGGCAAAGAGGCAATCGCCAAGGTCAAAGCTCGGCAACCTGCTCTCATCACGATGGATGTGGAAATGCCCATCATGGATGGGATTGCGGCGGTTAAACATATTATGCGTGACCAGCCCACGCCGATTTTGATGTTTTCATCGTTGACCAGTGAGGGGGCAAAGCACACGTTAGATGCGCTCGATGCTGGCGCGCTGGATTTTCTCCCCAAAGAATTTTCTCACTCGGTGCAAATTGAAAAAGGGGTTGGATTGCGTTTGCGTCGCAAGATCTTATCCCTCGTTAGACATCGTAAATTAGCTCGGATGGCCACAGTTAAAGTAGCGCAAGCACCGCATAAATTCATGGTCAGTGACACTATGAAAGCCGCGGCATCCAGTCCTAAAGTCGCTAATGTGAGCGCCGTCAAAAAATCCAACAAACGCTATCAGTGTTTGGCAATTGGTTCATCGACTGGTGGGCCGGTGGCGTTACAAAAAACTCTGGGCGGTCTGCCTGCGCATTTTCCGTATCCTGTATTTCTCGTACAGCATATGCCAGGTACGTTCACGGAGGCGTTTGCCAAGCGTCTCAATCAGTCCTGTCAGATTAATGTCAAGCTCGCAGAGCACGGCGAATCCGTACAGCCAGGCACCGCATATCTTGCGCCCGGCGGCCGTCAAATGCAGCTCACCGGTACGCGCAGCGCCTGCAAAATAAGCATTACCGACGCGGATGATGATGGTAGCGTGCTCTATAAACCGTCTGTTAACGTGACCTTCGCCGATATAGCGCGCGTGTACACTGGCGATGTGCTGGCACTGATATTGACTGGAATGGGCAATGATGGCCAAGAAAGCTGTAGCAAATTAAAACGCCTAGGCGCCACGATCTGGGCGCAAGACGAACAAACCTCGGTGGTATACGGTATGCCAGGGGCGGTTACCAAAGCTAATTTAGTCGATTTTAATATGCCGCTTGAGTCCATTTGTAGCTGCATAAAGACGGAGATGCTCTGATGCACATTTGGACGATTGCGAATCAAAAAGGCGGGGTAGGCAAAACTACTACCACTATCAGTTTAGCCGGATTGCTCGCGCAGCAGGGCAAGCGCGTGCTGCTGGTGGATTTGGATCCGCATGCGTCCTTATCGCATTATTGTTTACCCGAAGCGGATTTGCATCTGGGGATTTATGATATTTTTGTGGCTGAGTCACCGCTAGACGGTCCAGCTTGCCAAAACCTCGTGCACCAAACTCAGCTAAAAAATATCGATATGTTGCCCGCCTCAATGAACCTAGCTACGCTAGATGGCATGTACGGTCACGTCAAAGGCATGGGGCTGAGGCTAAAAAACGCGCTGCATCAGCTCGATTATGACGTGATTTTGATTGATTGCCCGCCGATGTTGGGGGTCTTGATGATCAACGCGCTAGCGGCTTGTCAGCATGTGATTATTCCGGTGCAGGTGGAGCATTTGGCGCTGCGGGGCTTAGATAAAATGATGCAATCGCTGTTGATGATGCAATACAAGCTCTCCAAACAATTAGATGTCACTATTGTCCCCACCATGTTTGATAAGCGGCTCAAAGCCAACGCCTTAGCCTATCAAGACCTATCAAAAAAATACGCCGGTGCATTGTTTGATAACGTGATCCCGATTGATACCCATTTTCGCGATGCGTCGCGACAAGGTAAACCGATCTCGTGGTTATATCGTCATTCCCGCGGCGGCATTGCCTACAAATATCTGTTGACGGCACTATTGAAACAAGCCAAGCCGCTTGTCAAAGCGCCTGCTGAGGTGGCGTAATGTCTGACTCGGGTTTGCAAACCTATTTGGATAACTTGCTCTCGGATGAGTCTGACACAGTGCGCAATGCGCCGGTGAGCGAGCCATCGCAGTCGCTAGAGGCGCTGTTTGCCAAAGCACAGGCGGCCCCGTTGCCGCAGGCGCCGGAAGCTGGAGATGTACCTATTGAGACTGCTATTCCGAGTCTTGCAGACCGCTTAGCAGAACAGCGCTTTCAGAGTTTGTTATTTTCGATAGTCGGGGTGACCTTTGCGATCCCGCTGGTTGAATTAGGTGGGATCCACAAGGTCAGTAAGATCCAGTTTTTGATGGGGAAGCCGAATTGGTTTGCCGGCATGATGGATATTCAAGGGCGTCACGTGCAAATTGTCGATGGCGCCAAGTGGATTTTGGCCGATAGGTATAACGATGCGCTCGCAGAACAAATTACCGCGGCAGGGGGCTATCAATATGTCATTCTGCTCGCCGATAGTAATTGGGGGATTGCCTGTTGTGCGGTGCAAGAAAGTATCAGTGTCAGCAAAGAGGACGTGCGCTGGCGCAGTCCACAGAGCAAGCGACCGTGGTTAGCCGGTTTGATGTCGAGCACCATGTGCGCGATGCTCGATAGTCGACAATTAGTGAATATGTTAGATGCCGGGTTGTTAAGCACCCAAAAATGAGCATCAATAACCAACCTCATGGGCCCCTCATAAGAGCCTCATGAAGAAAAAGAGTCAGGTGTAATATGAATGAAGATAGAGTGTTTGATAATACCGCTACGCAAGACGAAGTGCTCCAGTGGGTAACCTACCGTTTGGATGAAGAAACCTACGGCATCAATGTCATGCAGGTGCAAGAAGTGCTGCGATATACCGAGATTGCGCCAGTGCCAGGTGCGCCTGATTACGTATTGGGTATTATCAATCTGCGCGGCAATGTCGTTACTGTCATTGACACGCGAGCGCGTTTTGGTTTGATGCCAGGCGAGATCACCGACAATACTCGGATTGTGATCATTGAATCAGAAGAGCAGGTAGTGGGCATTATGGTAGATAGCGTCGCTGAAGTGGTATACTTGCGCACTTCAGAGATCGACTCTGCACCAAATGTCGGCACCGAAGAAAGCGCCAAGTTTATCCAAGGCGTGTCTAACCGCGACGGTGAGTTATTGATCTTGGTCGATTTGAATAAACTGCTCTCAGAAGATGAGTGGGATGAAATTGGCATGCTCTAGGATGAGCATGACAGTAAACTAACATAATCAAGCGTGAGCAAGGAAAGTGTGATGAATGAGCTGGCCCAAATACTGTCGATGTTGCAGCCATACCTAGTATACATGGTCATGGTGGCCGTGTTCTTGAGTGTCCTGTTGGTGATATGGGTATGGTTATTGGCCGCTCAGCTCAAACAACAACAGCGGGCATTGGTTAAGCTCCATTCAGAACAGCAATCAACCCTTGCTACACTTAATGCTGTAGAGACAGCGCACAAAAGTATCAAGCTATCTTTGTACCCATTGCAAGACAATGCGCAAGTTGCGCTGGATAAAATTGCTGAGTTAGAGAGCTTAATCGTGAACGTGCGCTTAGAACAAGATGAGCTGATCGCGCAAGACCCACAAGTCAAGCTCTACCAAAAAGCCGCCAAAATGATCCGCGAGGGGGCCAGCCTTGAAGAACTCATGGAAGCATGTGATTTGCCGCGCGCAGAAGCCGAATTGATGTTCAGTATGCAAGAAGGTGTGCAGGGGCAGGTGTCAGAACAGGCGACTGAAACCAATCAGCAATAAGATTGGCCATTACAATGACCAATCTTCTAATGTTAACGTTTCAATGCGTTGGAATTCACGAGTATTGTTTGTTACCAATGTACAGTTTAGCGCAACCGCATTACCAGCAATTGCCGCATCATTATTACTGATTGGAGTCCCTCTGGCAGCAAGTGTTTTTTTTATTTCTGTAGTGGCGTCAACCGCAGCTTTATCCCAAGGCATCACACTATGAATGCGCTCTAAAAACTCTCCCACTAATTTTGGCATCTTGGCAGACGCTTTTTTGCCAATACTGCCGAATTTCAATTCAGAATAAGTGATTGCCGATATCACAATTCTATCTTTGCTTTCCACATGGGATTGCAAAACTTGTAAGGTTTTTAGCGGTTTCTCCCGCATGATGAAAGAACAAATGTTGGTGTCGAGCATGTAGATTTTATTCACAAGATGACACGCTCATCGTCAAATAAGTCTTCACGTTTTGTCAGGAAGTCATCATCGACATTGTCAGTTTCGGCATAGCTTAGCCATGTTTTTCTTGATGGGCGTAAAACAATCGCATCGCCTTCTTTGGTAATTTCAACCTCAGAAATACCTTCAAACTCAAAGTCTTTAGGTAACCTTACGGCTTGGTTTTTGCCATTTCTAAATAAAGAAGCTGTTTTCATAAATTATCTTATTTTGTTCGTGCAGCATATAATTTAGCTTGGTATATCTACTTGTATATGTCAAGCATATGTCTCATGGTTTGGTATAGATTTATCTTAAAAAAAACCTCAAAAAATCACGGACGTTTAGACGTCTAGACGTAAATCTATTGACATTTTTCTAAAATCCGACACAATGACTTCATCAACGAGATAGAGGAAGTGTTATGCCCATTCGGATCCCCAGTGACTTGCCCGCCTTAGACGTGTTATCTAGCGAAAATATCTTCGTGATGGATATGCAGCGCGCAATGACGCAGGATATCCGGCCCATGCAGGTTGGGATCCTCAATCTCATGCCCAACAAAATCGAGACTGAAGTCCAGATCTTACGGTTGTTATCCAATACGCCTTTGCAAATTAATGTCGATTTGATCCGCATTGATAACACTGTGTCCAAGAACACGCCACAATCCCATATGGATGCGTTTTATAAAGATTTTTCGAGTATTCGCGACAAGCAGTATGACGGACTTATCATCACTGGTGCACCCTTGGGCTTCATGGACTATGAAGCGGTGACGTATTGGGATGAGATCACGGCCATTTTTGATTGGGCGCAAGATAACGTGCAATCTACGCTGTATTTATGTTGGGCTGCGCATGCCGCGATGTATCATTTTCACGGCGTGGTGCGCAATATCCGAGAACAAAAGCTCTCGGGCGTTTATCAGCATCAAGTGTTGGCACCGACCAATGAGCTGATGCGCGGTTTTGATCCCGAGTTTTGGGCACCGCATTCACGCTTTGGCGATATTCCTGTCAGTACCTATGCCAGCACCCCCGGAGTTGAGGTGCTGGCGGCATCAGCAGAGGCTGGCGCGTATATTTGTGCCACCCAAGACAAGCGCAATGTGTTTATTACCGGCCATCCGGAATACGATCCTGATACGCTGGCACAAGAGTATGCGCGCGATCAGGCCAATTTATCTGAAGCGGGTACCCAGCCCCAACTGCCGGTGAATTATTTTGTTGATGATAACCCCGATGCTACGCCTATAGTGCGATGGCGCTCGCACGGTACGCTGCTTTATACTAATTGGCTGAATTATTACGTGTATCAAACGACGCCATACGATTTGACCCAACTGTCTGCTAAAGATAAACAGCAGACTGTGATTTAAGAGATAGTTAGTGACACATCCAGTATATACCTTAGCACAAGAACGCATCTTGTTGCTCGACGGTGCCATGGGCACCATGATCCAAAATTTGCAGCTCGATGAGGCGGATTATCGCGGTGAGCGCTTTGCTAACTGGCATTGCGATGTCAAAGGCAATAACGACCTGTTGGTTTTAACTAAGCCCGACGCCATTCAACAGATCCATGAACAGTATCTTGCTGCCGGTACTGACATTGTCGAGACCAATACGTTTAATGCCACCTCGATTGCTATGGCCGATTATGATATGCAGGAGTTGGCGTATGAAATCAATGTGGCAGCAGCCAAAGTTGCTAGAGCTGCTTGTGATGCTTACAGCACAGCGGAAAAACCGCGCTTTGTCGCCGGAGTATTAGGTCCGACTAACCGTACCGCATCTATCTCACCTGATGTTAACGACCCTGGAAAGCGCAACGTGACCTTTACCGAGTTAGTTATGGCATACTCAGAGGCGACGCGCGGCTTGATTGCTGGTGGGGCAGATATACTGATGCTCGAAACCATTTTTGATACGCTCAATGCCAAAGCGGCGGCCTTTGCGGTAGAAGAGGTGTTTGCTGAGCTGGGCGTGGCGCTGCCCGTGATGGTATCTGGGACGATTACCGATGCTTCTGGACGCACTTTGTCAGGTCAAACTACCGAGGCGTTTTATAACTCTATGCGCCACATCAAGCCGGTAGCCTTTGGGTTAAACTGCGCCTTAGGGCCAGATGCGCTGCGCGCGTATGTGGCAGACTTGTCCAACGTCTGTGAAACGTTAGTATCTGCGCACCCCAACGCGGGTTTGCCCAACGAATTTGGCGAATACGATATGGATGCAGATGAGATGGCCGAGCATATTAAAGAGTGGGCGCGTAGTGGCCTGCTTAACATCGTCGGGGGCTGCTGTGGCTCGACGCCAGCGCATATTGCCAAAATTGCCGAGGTGTGTGCCCAGCACGCACCGCGCCCAATCCAACCCAAACCTATCAAGATGCGCTTAGCGGGTCTTGAGCCGTTCACGCACTAGGAGGTCCGTCATGAGTCAAGCAGCCTCTAGTTTTATCAACATAGGTGAACGTACTAACGTGACGGGATCAGCGATATTCAAACGCCTGATCCTCAATGAAGAATATGAAAAAGCCCTAGATGTTGCCCGTCAACAGGTCGAAAACGGTGCGCAAATCATTGATATCAACATGGATGAAGCCATGTTGGATTCGAAAGCGGCGATGGTGCGCTTTCTTAACCTGATTGCGTCCGAGCCGGATATTTCACGCGTTCCCATTATGATTGACTCTTCCAAGTGGGAAGTCATCGAAGCCGGATTGC
>CAZLGJ010000079.1:10865-13523 GCA_964559075.1 uncultured Glaciecola sp. | reverse complement strand
CCTCTGACATGGGCTTTGTGAACGCGCACAACTGGTTATTTACCACGCGCGGTATTCCCGTGATTTATCAAGGCAGTGAGTTTGCTTATATGCGCGGCACAGCTGAGCACGAGGGCAACCGTAACTATGTCGGACAAGCGCGTCTTGACGCTGCGCCAGAGCACGTGATCTATCAGGGGTTAAAGGCCATTGCCAACGTCCGAAAAGCCTTACCTGCATTGCAACGCGGCTTACAAATCAACCTTGAGCTGAGTGGCCACGGGGCGAGTTTTTATCGCCTAATCGATACGCCCGAAACGCAACAGATCGCGCTGGTGCTGCTGAACAAAGGCGCAGCGCCACTTGATTTTGTCATTACTGAGAAGTTACAGGATGGTGAGTGGCAAGAACAAATCAGCGGCATGCAACAAACCGTTGCCGGTGAATTACGCACACAGGTAGCCGCGCATGGCGTGCAGGTATGGGTACTGGATGCGCCGGTGAGCGAACCTGCACTGCGTCAAGCTGCTATTGATGCGCTGCGCTATCGTTAATAGCCAAAGCGGTTACTGGTTATTCAGAGACAGCGGTACTGCTGTCTCTGATCACCAGTGAAGCGGGGATCAGCGTGTCAGACGAAGCTTTCCCGTTGATTTGTTTGAGTAATTGTTCCACCAGCGTAATGCCAGCTGTTTTGGTGTCTTGCTGCACTGTTGTCAGTGCCGGTTGAGTAAAGGAGCTCACTGGAATATTATCAAACCCCGTCACTGCAATATCAGCTGGACAAGCAAGTCCTTTTTGACGCATGGCTTGGATGACCCCTAGTGCGATCAAATCACTGGCACATACGATGGCATCCGGATACAGTGACTCTTCAAACAGTAATTGCGCTGCCTCACAACCGGCCTCCATTGTAAAGATTGCATCAAACTGTCCCACAAATTCATCCATGAGCTGATAGTGTTCAAGGGCATGGCGTACGCCGTTAAAGCGCGCCAAAAACTCTGGTGCGTGTGAACCTGCTTCCCCAATAAACGCAAAGCGACGGCGTCCTTGTTGAATCAGGTGCTCTGCTACCAGATAACCACCTTGAAAATTGTTGCTACCAATCGAGATGCCGGGGTATTTTGGATCGGTTGCGCCCCAACGGACAAAATGCGTGCTTTGCTCGCGCAACTGGTTAATTTTTGCCTCATAATCCAAGTAGTCGCCGTAGCCAAGTAAAATCAAGCCGTCGGCTTTGTGGGTATCCTCAAACTCGGCGTGCCAATCGTCATTGAGATTTTGAAAAGATACCAACAAGTCATAATTAGCCGCCGCACAGGCTTTGGTGATCGAACCGAGCATAGAAATAAAAAATGGATTGATTTGAGAGTCATCGGTTGAAGGATCTTCAAAGAGCAACAAGGCAATCGTATTTGAACGTTGTTTGCGCAAGTTACTGGCGTTTTTGTCGACCTTGTAGTTGAGCTGTTTGGCTATAGCGTGAATTTTGTCCCGTGTTTCACGGTTGACCAGCGGAGAGTTAGATAATGCCCGAGACACGGTAGATTGTGAGACGCCAGCAGCATGCGCTATATCAAAAGAGGTCGCTTTGGCTTTCATGATGGTTCCTAGATGAAACTCTTATATTGGATAAATATATCCCAGTTGGATACAAAGTCCAATGTATTCTGCTATCTAAGGTTGATGGATAACGAAAAAACGCTTTGTCCCAAGCAACGAAATGGTATACTGATGTTTTATTTGTGCTTTAACTTTCAATAAACAAGGACTCATTCATGAGCGATGCGCCGAGCCCACGCCCGACCAATTTTATCCGTCAAATCATTGATAAAGATCTAGCAAGTGGCGTGCATCAAACCGTGCAAACGCGATTTCCACCCGAACCAAATGGCTATCTCCACATTGGCCATGCCAAATCCATTTGTCTAAATTTTGGTATCGCTCAGGATTATCAAGGCACCTGTAATTTGCGCTTTGACGACACCAACCCTGAAAAGGAAGACATCGATTATGTACGTTCTATTCAAGAGGACGTTACTTGGTTGGGATTCCAGTGGGATGGGGAAGTGCGCTATTCCTCCAATTATTTTGAGCAATTGTATCAATATGCGGTGGAGTTAATCGAAAAAGGCTTGGCCTATGTAGATTTTTCTACCCAAGAAGCCATGCGTGAAATGCGTGGTACCTTAACTGAGGCCGGTCAAAACAGCCCTTATCGCGATACCAGTAGTGCTGAAAACTTAGCGTTATTTCAAAAAATGCGTGCGGGTGAGTTTGCCGAGGGTGAGTGTTGTTTGCGCGCCAAAATCGACATGGCGTCACCCTTTATGTGCATGCGCGATCCGGTGCTTTATCGCGTTAAGTTTGCCCACCATCATCAAACGGGTGATGCGTGGTGTATTTATCCAATGTATGACTTTACCCACTGTATCTCGGATGCCATCGAGAATATCTCGCACTCGCTATGCACGCTAGAGTTTCAGGATAATCGTCGCTTGTACGATTGGGTGATTGAAAATATTTCTATTGCCGCGACTCCACGTCAGTACGAGTTTTCTCGACTCAACCTTGAATACACAGTGCTGTCGAAGCGCAAACTGATTGAGCTGGTAGACGGTGGTCATGTTGCTGGCTGGGACGAATACAATCCGTGATGTCATTCTGTTCCCAATG
>CAZLGJ010000079.1:578-10855 GCA_964559075.1 uncultured Glaciecola sp. | reverse complement strand
GCTATACACCGGCGTCCATCCGAGAATTTTGTTTGCGTATCGGTGTGACCAAAATGGATAACTTGGTCGAGATGGGCATGTTAGAGGCCTGTATCCGCGACGATTTGAACGTCAATGCGCCGCGTGCAATGGCCGTATTAGATCCGATTAAATTAGTCATCGAAAATTACCCTGATGATCAAATTGAGCTGTTGGACGCGCCGAACCATCCCAATGACGAATCTAAAGGTACTCGCCAGATCCCATTTTCAAAAACGCTGTACATCGAACGTGAAGATTTCCGTGAAAGCGCCAACAAAAAATACAAGCGCTTAGTCATTGATAAAGAGGTGCGTTTGCGCAACGCCTTTTATGTTAAGGCAACGCGCTGTGATAAAGACGAACAGGGCAATGTGACCACGGTATATGCTACCTATGATCCGCAGACTTTAGGCTGTGATCCAGCCGACGGGCGCAAAGCCAAAGGCGTTATCCACTGGGTGGACGCATCGCGCGGTGTACCGGCGGAATTTCGTTTGTATGACCGTTTATTTAATGTGCCCAACCCCGCTGGTGAAGACGACTATTTGGCGGCATTAAATCCTGAGTCGCTCATCGTTAAACAGGGCTTTGTTGAGCCTTCGCTGGCACCAGCTACGGCAGGTGAGGGCATTCAGTTTGAGCGCATGGGCTATTTTACCCGCGATAGCGTCGAGACGAACTTAGTGTTTAATCGCACTGTGGGTTTGCGCGATACGTGGGCAAAGATTGGCGACTAACCAGTTAAGTTTTTGATTAGTGCGGTTTATTACATCGCACACACAAAAAAAGCGCTGATAACACAGTGCTTTTTTTATGCAACTTTTCAAGCTTAGCGCTTTGGTTGACAGTCTAAGCGTTGTCCGTTGATTTGGCTGCTCTCATCGCTCATCAAATACACATAGTTAGCCATGATTTGTTCGGGAGTTTTGAGTTTGTTGGGATCTTCAGCCGGATAGGCTTTACCACGCATTGCGGTGCGCGTTGCGCCTGGATTGATACAGTTAACTCTAACGGACGAATTACTCAGCTCGTCGGCCATAATTTGCATCATGCCTTCAGTGGCAAACTTTGAAATGCTATAGCTTCCCCAAAACGCGCGGCCTTGTTTGCCAACGCTAGATGTAGTGAAAATAACGCTGGCTGAGGGTGCAGCTTGCAGTGCGGGCATAACCCCTTGAGTCATAAAAAAGGCAGCATTGACATTAACTTGCATGACCTTGGTAAATTCATCTTCACTGATCTGGGTAAATGGCGCTAGGTGGCCAAGGATACCGGCATTGTGCAATATTCCATCTAACCTACCGTACTGACCCACTAGCATCGCGCCCATATCCTGATAATGCTTCACGGAAGCACCAGCCATATCGAGGGGGATGATACCTGGCTGGACATAACCTGCCTCAACGATTTCATCATGTGTTTGTTCTAGTTTGCTCGTGGTTTTGCCGAGTAAAATGACTTCAGCGCCATATTTTGCATAAGTGAGCGCCGCTGTTTTGCCAATTCCGTCGCCAGCACCGGTAACGAGAATGACTTTGTTGTGTAACCCGTTGGAAGGGAAGGATGAAAGGTCAAACGTCATAACAATTCCTGTCTAAATTTTGACATATTATACGCGTAAATTTTTAGAATAACTGCAACAAAAACAAGATATTTGTTGAGGTTGGCGGGGTTGGGTTCAAAAAGATGTTACATATCGTTAACAATCCTTTGCAAATTCTTTGTAAAGGCAATAGACTACCGATAAGTGTAACTGGTCTAAACACTTGTCCTGCGCAAGTTTCCGTTTAGCCACTTCGACAAAATGCACTAAGAATAAAAACAATACTCTTAGGGAGATAAAATGAAAAAACTGTTTATCAGTACCAGTATCGCAGCAGCTCTTACTCTAGGCGGTTGCGGCGGTGGTGAAACCATCGAAGACCTTCGCGTCGACAATCCCGTGCAAACCCCCGTATCGCGAATTTTGTTTGACCCAGCTAACGGCAACTTAAATATCCCTAACGATTTGTTGATGTTGCCAGGCGATGATGGGTTTTTTGATTACACATTGAACATTCCGGTTGCCGATCCGACCAACTTTGGCGACCCGCAAAACGCATTAAACATCCTGGATGGTTGGTCAACCACACAGCCGTTTGTCATTGAGGTAGAAACGCCCCCTGGCGTAAGTCTTGACGGCTCTACACTGTCTGCTGGTATCCGCTTATTTGAAGCGACTTTAGGCTTGGATATTCGCGACCCAATCTGTGGTCAAATTACCACGCCTTCGGTAGGCTGTATTTTGGGTGATGAATTACAGTTTGGAGTGGATTTTGTACTTTCGTTGCTTAACGACAACACCATTTCTGTTGTGCCTCTGCGCCCGTTAAAAGCCGCACAAGGGCACACATTGGTGATGACCACTGCGCTCAAAGATTCAAGCGGTAAAGCGGTGCAAGGCTCTACAACTTGGGATTTAGTCCGTCAAGATTTAGCCACCACGCCGCTAGCATCTGCTGCGCAATTACAGCTGCAACAACTCGTGAATGCAAACTTAGCACCGCTGTTACAAGCGGGGATGCAGCGTGACGAAATTACATATGTGTCTAACTTTATGACACAGTCAACCATGACCGTACCGGATACCATCAAGAAGGTGATGGTTGGTGAGTTCGCCCAGCGCATGGCCTTGGGCGATCCTACTGCCGGTGAGGCGTTGCCTGCTATCGTCGTATCTGATGTGGCTGCAGCACCAAATGCGATGGAAGCCCTTGGTCTAGTTAGCCAAGCGGGTGTGGATCAAGCTGTTGCATTTGGTATCTCACAGTTGCCTGCTGCCGCTGAGGCTTTAATCCCAGCGATTCAGGCGACAGATTTTAGTGCCATGCGCACCTGTGCAGGCCTACTTGGTGCTGCCGGTGGGCAATTTGGTTCTGCTATTCCTGGTATGGATGACTTTGCAGCCAACGTTGCTGTGGGTATCTTAGGGCAGGGCGCAGGTCCATTTTGTGCGGCTAAGCGCGCACAAGCAACTATTTCACTACCGCATTACTTAGCGATCCCTCGCGCAGACAATCCCACTGCACCCATTAATGAGTTCATGACTGCGGCTTGTGATAGCGGCATTATTTTGGCTACTGCACCTGCTGAAGCACTTGCTGCAGCATCACCAGGCCCTAACCACGCTACCTGTGACGCCCTTGGTTTGGCTGATTTACAAATCAACGGTGAAAACCTGGATAGCCAGCGTAATTTGACACGCTTCAATCCTGTGCCACTTCCAAAAGGCCCTAATGACGGTAATGCCACGTTGGATGTACAGGTAACTGTGCCAGATCCTGTTGCTGCTGCAGCCCTAGGTGTCACGCTTGAGGTGCCAGAAAACGGCTGGCCAGTGGCAATTCTGTATCACGGCATCACGCGCCAGAAAGAAGATATGCTTGCCATCTCAGGGGCGTTATCACTTGCTGGTATGGCGACAGTTGCAATCGATCAACCGCTACACGGCTCACGTGGTTATGATTTAACCGGTGATGGGGTGGATGAAATCAATGCCACTTCAGTATCCGCTACTGTGTTTATGAACTTAGCCAGTTTGCCAACTGCGCGTTCAAATCTGTGGCAGGCGGTGTCAGACTTATTGGGTTTACGTTTAGGTCTTAATGCCGTGGTTGATATGACTGCATCAGGCATGGTTGATCTCGACCCAACCAATGTATCGGTGATGGGCGTATCGCTCGGTGCGATTGGTAGCGGTAACTTTGCTGCAGTTGCTAATACCTCAATGGGCGGTGATCTAGCTGCGCTTGATGGGATGTTTGCAATTCAAGCGGCTTCGTTAGAATCGCCGGGGGCGGGTATTGCACCATTCTTATTAGAGTCAGTTGCGTTTGGTGATTTAATTAAAGGTTTATTGCTTGGTCAATCCAGTGTTGATTTCCAAAATTACGTAGTGGCGACTACTGAGGGCATCAATAGTTTTGACGATGCCACTGATGAGGTGTCTGCTGCGGCGGTGCCTGGTTTCTTGGCTGCGCTAACGCCTGCACAATTAGCCGAAGTCAACGGTACCTTTAACCAGTTCTTGTTTGCTGCACAAACCATGATGGATGCAGCTGATCCTATTAACTATGTCGCGACCTTGGGCATGAACACGCCAACGCACGTGATGACCGTAGTGGGTGATGGCGGTGATAACTTGCCTGACCAAGTCATTCCGGTGACGACGTCTGTGCCATTATCAGGTCAAGATGCCTATGTTGAGCAAGCAGGTTTAAGTCAGGTCTCGGCATCAGCACAAAGCGCCACGCCATTGAGTGGTTACATGTTATTTAATGCTGGTGCGCACGGCTCAAGCTTAAGCCCTGATGCAAATGCTGCCGTCACCCTTGAGATGCAAACGCAAATTGCTAATTTCTTAGCCTCTGGCGGCCGCAATGTGGTCATTACCAACACCGATGTGGTGAATTAAAGGTATGGACGTAACAGGTATCGCCTTGAACAGGTGATTACATTTGTTTACAAATAAATAAGTGAAAAAGGCCAGCATTACAGCTGGCCTTTTTGTTAATGGATTGTAAATAAAGCGACTTATTGCTAGGCTAGAGTGGTATAACAAAAACACACATGGAGTACCCTAATGAACAGTCACTCGCGTTTTCGCATTCCCTTACTTTCACTTGCAATCGTCGGCGCGTTAAGCGCGTGCGGCAATGATCCTTTAGAGCGTTTGGTACCAGCTGCGCCGACACCGCCACCAGAGCCACCTGCCGCTGCACCAGCACCCATTTTTGATACAGACAATTCCTTAGATGCCAACATTCGTTGGACCGAATATGGCGTGCCGCATATCACCGCAGACAATGTCGAGTCGATGGCCTTTGGTGTAGGCTATGCCTTTGCCAAAGACAACATGTGCATTTTGGCAGACCAAATCGTCAAATATAACTCTAAGCGGGCTAAGTTTTTTGGACCTGATCGCACCCCTGGCAGTGGCGATTCAGCGCACCTGATCAATGATTTTGGCTTTTTAACTACCGGCATTCGGGAACATGCTGAGATGGGATTATCTGGACTGTCGCCGCAGACCCGAGCAATGCTATCTGGATACACTAAGGGGTATAACCAATATATGACTGACACCCCCGTCGTTGATCAGGATCCAAAATGTGCCGGACAGCCTTGGGTACAGCCCATCGACGAAACCGATCTACTAACCTATGCGCTCGGGGTAGCGCTGTTACCCGGCGCGGCGAATTTTTTGGATGCCATGTTCATCGCAGCGCCTCCAGGTGAGTCTTTTTTACCTCAGGTAGTCAATTCCCCCTATCAAGCACGTAATGCTGAGTTACCGTTACCTTTTGCAATTAACCCGCAGGTCGAGCTACCGGTAATCAATGAAGATGAGCTTGGCTCTAATGGCTGGGGCTTAGGTCGCGATATGACAGACAACGGTATGGGCATGGTGCTCGGCAATCCACATTTTCCGCACACAGGAGAGCTGCGTTTTTGGCAGTTTCATACCACTATCCCAGATTATTTGAACGTCATGGGGGGCTCGCTTTTAGGACTTCCTGGTGCGATTAACATTGGCTTTAATGAACATGTTGCTTGGACCCATACATTTTCAACTGCAGAGCATTTTGTAGTATACCAGCTATCATTAGATGACATGGATAGCATGCACTTAACGCATCGCGTTGATGGTCAGCCGGTTTCGATTACCAGTCGTGATTACACCATTGAGGTAGCGACTGGGCCAAGCACGAGCATACAGATGCAAAAAACTAGTTACATGACTAACTACGGCCCTATGATTGTGGTGCCGGGGAATTTTGGTTGGGATGAACAGCAGGCATTTGCAATTAAAGATGCCAATCTGCCTAATTTTGACATTGTCGATCATTGGTTTGCGATGAATCTAGCTACCTCTATGGATGAGTTTAAACAAGCATTTCGCGACTATGATGGGGTCATTTTTAACAATACTATGGCGGCATCCAAAGACGGTCAGGTTTTTTATATTGATGATTCAACGGTTCCTGATTTGACTGAAACCGCGATGACTGAGTTGACGACTAATCCCTTATTAGTTGGTACTCGAACGGCAGCCGGTTTTACCGTGTTACCTGGTTTTGTCTCTGCGATGGATTACAACAAACCAGTACCTTATGCGCGGGCGCCCAAATATGAGGGCTTTGACTATGTGCAAAACTCCAACGATAGCTTTTGGTTAACCAACTTAGATAATCCAATTAGCGGTGTCAATCCAATGTACGGCGATGTTGATAATGAGCAGTCGCTGCGCTCGCGTATGGCACATCATTTATTGGCCAATGCCAGCGGCAGTGATGGCTTGTTTAGTCAAGCTGAGGTGGAAGAGGCACTGTTGGGTAATCACAGTTATCTTGCTGATGCGGTACTTGTCGATCTATTAGCAGCTTGTCAGGCGCAAGAGTCAACGCCGGTGACGGTCGATGGAGTAGCGGTGGATATCAGTGCTGGTTGTGATGCGCTTGCACTTTGGGATGGCCGTATGGACCTTGATAGCACAGCGGCACATTTGTTCAGAGAGTTTGCGTTTGCCTTTAACCGTGCCCCGCAGTGGCAAACGCCGTTTGCCATTGATGATCCAGCCAATACGCCGCATACATTGTTAGCCAATGAACAAACCATGCAGCACTTTGCGCGCGCTGTTTTAAATGTGCAAACAGCTGGTTTAGATATGGATGCAACCCTTGGCGAAGTGCAGTTTGTCGAACGTACTAACAATGACGGTACTGCTTCTGACACGCGCTATCCATGGGGCGGCGCTCATAACGTGGAAGGGGGCTTTAATGTGTTTAGCAATCGCGCCAACAATGGCACCTTGCTACCACAACACAGCTATGCCACTTTGCCCAATACTATGCTTAGTGCAGATGCTGGTGGTTACCATATTAAATATGGCAGCAGCTGGATGATGGTAGTGCAGTTTACTGCTGAGGGTCCACAAGCAAGAGGCTTATTGTCATATTCACAGTCTGATGTAAATGGCGCTGATTTTAATCTCGATCAAACCGAACTCTACTCTCAGCAACCGACTTTGAGACCGTTGCGATTTACCGAGGCAGATATTGAAGCTAACAAAATATTAGAAATGGATGTCCAGCTACAGACGTCTGCACAATAGGGCATACAATTAGCTGATTCTCATCGAAAAAAGCGCCTTTATGGCGCTTTTTTGTTATGCTTAGTGCAATGTTAGTTTACTGAGAGAAAGCTGTTGGAATTTTTATTTGAATATGGATTATTTTTAGCCAAAGTCGTGACGTTGGTTGTTGCGGTAATTGTACTTGTCACAGCAGTAGTCGCGTTGGCAATGAAACAAAAAAGCACTGAACTGAGCAAAGGTCAGCTCGATATCCACTCGTTATCTGATGCACTAGAAGACATTACCCGCTTTGCTAAACGTGCAGTCATTCCAGACGCAGAGTTAAAAGCCTTTGACAAAGCACAAAAAGCAGCAGAAAAAGCCAAGAAGAAGGCAGACAAAAAAGCTGATAACAAAAGCGCTAGCGATTCTGCCAATACAGAACTTTCTAACCCAGCTGGCAAAGTGTTTGTCGTTGACTTTAAAGGCTCAATGGATGCCGGTGAAGTAGAGAACCTGCGCCGCGAAATAACCGCTATTTTGACGGTTGCGACTCCGGGTCAAGACGAGGTGGTTGTTCGTTTAGAAAGCCCCGGCGGGTTTGTGCATAGTTATGGGTTAGCTGCATCCCAACTACAAAGACTTCGTGATAAAGGTGTGCAGTTAACTGTATGTGTCGATCAAGTTGCCGCAAGTGGCGGCTACATGATGGCATGTGTGGCCAACCGAATTGTGGCGGCACCTTTTGCAGTGATTGGATCGATTGGCGTTGTAGCCCAGTTACCAAACTTTCATAAGTTACTTAAGAAAAACGACATTGAGGTAGAGCTGCATACAGCCGGTGAATATAAACGCACTTTGACCATGATTGGTGAAAACACCGATGCGGCTCGTGAAAAATTTAAAGACGACCTCAATCAAATCCACGTCCTGTTTAAAGGTTTCATCAAACGCAACCGCGAGAGTCTTGATGTGGAAAGCGTGGCTACAGGGGAAACGTGGTACGGTACGGACGCATTAGAAGTTGGACTGGTCGATGAAATCGCTACCTCGGACGATATTTTGTTATCGCTGTATCAAGAAAAGTCAGTGTTTGCTGTTAAATATTCGCAAAAGAAAAATCTGGCAGAAAAACTTGGATTAGCTGCCGAAGGTACCCTAGTAAACGTATTTAACCGCTTCTTTTTACAAACTCCATCACAGCTCAAATAGTCATTAAACCAAAAAAAGCACCCTTGATATCAATTTACAATGGGTGCTCTTGTATACGACAAACAGACGTATCGCAGGTGATAGTCGTCTATCTAGCGCGGCGCTTTTGAACCTGGTTGTTTACCAAGAACCTGAGTATTCCAGAATTCTTTGACAGAAAAACCACTGGATGATGTTGGCGCTGCCTTTTTAGCCGGCGCTTTTTTTGCTGCCTTTGGTGCTACCACAGTCTCAGTAGCTGCTGTATCAACTTGAACGTCATTCGCACTTAGCGCATCCGCCTGTTCGTCTAAGGCCGCGAGACGGACATTTTTACCGCCATCGACGCTATACCAACCGCCTTTTGCTTCGATAGTGGGTGCTTTACCATGCGCAGAGGTGTATGCTTCTGTGAATTTTGCGATGACGGCATCTTTATCTAACTTGCTCATTTGTATATGAAACCTTGAAATAATGTTAAAATTTATCAACTTTATACCGTTTTTCGTTTTTTTTGTCTAACTACCACTTTTTTTGTAAGGGCTTTTATGTGTCGCGATGGTTTGGTTAACTCTTTGAATTTATTGCTTAATTCTGATTTTATCAAGGATTATTGCCCCAATGGTCTACAAGTGTCAGGTAAAGGTTCTGTACAAAAAATAATCACCGGTGTCACTGCTTCACAAGCATTGATTGATGCCGCCGTGGCTAAACAAGCCGATATGATCATCGTGCATCACGGGTATTTTTGGAAAAACGAAGATCCGCGCATCATCGGTATGAAGCATCAGCGTCTAAAGACATTATTAGCTAACGATATTTCGCTAGTGGCTTATCACCTCCCGCTCGATGTGCATCCAACTCTAGGTAACAATGCACAACTAGGCACATTGATGGGAATGACCAATGTTGAGAGTTTACATGCAGAGCCGCAAGGGGTGGTGCAGTGTGGTCATTATGGACAAACGCTAGGGGAGTTAGCCGCAAGATTAGAGTCGGCATTAGCTCGCAGCGTTTTGGTTGAAGGCGATCTTGAGCGGGTCGTCAAGCGCGCTGCATGGTGCACAGGTGGTGGTCAAGGCTATATCGATAACGCTGCAGCAGCAGGGATGGATGTGTTTATAACGGGTGAGGTTTCCGAACAAACGATTCATGCTGCACGTGAACAAAATATCGCTTTTATTGCCGCAGGTCACCATGCAACCGAACGCGGTGGCGTTGCCGCGCTGGCGCAACATATCCAGAGTGAATATGCCATCGATGCTGAGTTTATCGATATTCCAAATCCTGCATAAGCTAAAATGATCAATATGACCAAAATGAGCAATACCAATCGCAGTTTTGACGGAATTACAGACAAGTTTGCAAAAAATATTTACGGGACAACTAAAGGACAGCTTCGTCATCAGTTGTTATGTCATTATCTGCAACAACAGCAGTTTTTTGCAGCAGCCACAGCAGATACCCGCATCTTGGATGCAGGCTGCGGGTTAGGGCACATGACCAAAGAACTAGCAGGCACCGGGGCAAGCGTGACCGCTATTGATATATCTGCAGATAGCATTACCCAAGCTCAGCAACTGGCGCTACCTAATGTTGAATGGCATGTTGGCGATATTCACAGCGTTAGCGCCTCATTTGATTTGATTACCTGTCATGCGGTGTTGGAATGGGTAGCAGATCCCGAGGCTGTGATTGCACATTTACTCGCGTTGTTGACTCCTCAAGGAAAGTTGTCGTTGAGTTTCTTTAACGCTGAAGCACATCGTTTTGGCAACTTAGTCTACGGCAACTTTGCTTATATCGAAGGGCAACAACACAACACTAAAACGGTTAAACTCAACCCGCAAAACCCCGTTAGCTATCAGCAAGTACTGAACTATCTCGAAGCGCGTGACGATCATCAAGTTATCCATCAGGCTGGCATTCGTTGCGTGCATGATTACATGCG
>CAZLGJ010000079.1:0-568 GCA_964559075.1 uncultured Glaciecola sp. | reverse complement strand
ATTTTGACGATATTCTTGAAATAGAAAAAAAATACGGCACACAAGTACCGTATCTTTATTTGGGTAAGTATTTTCACGTCATTATTGAGCGACGTTAAATTTACTTAAGCATCGAGGTATTTTTCGATGTCCTTGGCGATTTGTTCTGGCTTGGTGGTAGGAGCGTAACGCTTGACGACGGCCCCGGTCTTATCGACCAAAAATTTAGTAAAGTTCCACTTGATCCCTTCACTGCCAAAAATGCCCTTGGCGTGATTTTTCATAAATTTGTAGATAGGGGCTGCGTGCTCGCCGTTGACGTCAATTTTGCCAAATACCGGAAAGTCCACGGCAAAGCGGGTACTACAAAAATCCAAAATCTCGCCATCACTGCCGGGTTCTTGTTTGCCAAATTGATTGCACGGGAAAGCGAGCACATTGAAGCCGCGTTCATGGAAGCGCGACTGAAGCGTTTGTAAACCTTCATATTGCGGGGTAAAGCCGCACTTGCTAGCGGTATTGACGAGCAGTAATACTTGACCTTGATATTCAGCAAAGTCTTGTTCTTTGCCAGAGGCAAGTGTCATGC
>CAZLGJ010000078.1:0-13609 GCA_964559075.1 uncultured Glaciecola sp. | reverse complement strand
AAGAAAAAAGCCCACCAAAAGGTGGGCTAAACAGCAAGAACGCGTACACACTTTAACAGTGCATAATAAATTACGGAGGGATTTTTAAAATGGTTCAAAAAAAGCACAAAAAAATTTATAGCACGATCAAGCAGGCGCTGGCAGAGGATCTGATTTTGCTAACCTATGCACGACTTAAGCTTGATGAGGCGAATGATCTTGTTGATATCAGCCAAGATATCCAGGATTTATATTTATTTCCCGAGCGCTTACTCGGTAGTTATCAAGCAGAATGGTTGCGCTATTGTTTGCCTAAGATTGCAGCCGGTGCAAATGTCGCCTTTGATGATGAACAATCATTTTTTGTCTGGCTTGATGAACAATCATCCCCGCATACACAAATGACCATTGATCAGCTCATCATAACCGTCAAACAATGTACCGAAAATCAAAATAATCTTGTACCTTTTCCAACCCCATTACGTAAATACATTGTGAACCTCATTAATCTGTAAGTCTGACAAGTGCGACTTTGGTAGTAAAGCACTGATATTAAAGGAGCTATTTATGTTTAGTATTTTTAAGCGAAACCCTGAAAAAAAGCTACGTAAGCAATATGACCAACAGCTCGAGAAAGCCATGCTCGCACAGCGCAATGGCGACATGAAAAGTTATGCCATGATCACCGCAGAGGCTGAGAAAACCTGGGCTGAAATAGAATCCCTGCGCACTAAAGACGCATCAACACAAGCGTAACCAGACCTCCTCCTTGCCAATTTGACATTGCTCATTTTGCGCACAAATCTATAAAAATTAACCATTGTGTTAAAGATTTGTGCGCAATTATGTTAAATCCTGCAACAATCTTGTGCCAAAGTCGTATACCACCTTTCTTCATAGGTGTTTAATGTATTGTTTGTTTTTTGTTAACAGCACTTAATGCAAACATCATATAGGAACACACACACTATGAAAAAACTTTTATCTTTAGCGGCTGTTGCCGTATCAATGGGGCTTGCTTCGCAAGCAAATGCAGCTGTTGTTTTAGCTGAGTCTGGTGACACTAAGGTCACTTTAGGTGGTTTTGTAAAATTAGATGTTCGCCATACTAACGGTGATTTATCTGAAGGCGGTAATAGCCGTGGTTATTGGATTGGCACTGGTTCGGTAACTCCTAATAGAAGCCATACTGACTTTAATGCTAACCAATCACGCGTTCAGCTTAAAGTGGAACACGGTGGAGTCACTGGTGTTTTTGAAGTAGACGCAGATACTGCAGAAGGTAATGAAATCATTTCTAACTCAGCAGGTATCCGTATCCGTCACGCGTTCATCAAGTGGGACAAATGGTTAGTGGGTCAAACATGGTCAACCTTTATGCCATTGCACGCACTTGCAGAAACTCTAGATTTTGGTGGCGCACACGTTGCTGAAGCATTTATTCGTCAAGGTCAGGTTCGCTATACCAACGGCGGTCTATCGCTAGCTATTGAAAACCCTGAGACTTTTGGCGGCGGCGCTGGTGATAATGAAGAATCAATGCCTGATTTAATCGCTCGTTATGACTTTAAAGGTGACTGGGGTCAAGCTAACGTAGGTGCGTTATTCCGTAAAGTTGACCAATCTGGTATCGACGAAACGGCAGTTGGTTTTAACGCTGCTGCAAAAATCAAAACTGGCGGCAAAAATGACCTTCGCGTATCGGTTTCACACGGCGAATATGGTCGTTATGTAGGTACTGTTGCTGTACCAGACGTTATTGAAGTAGATGGTGAAACTAAAGTTGAAGAAGGCACGTCTTTCACACTTGCATACCGTCATTTCTGGAACGACAGCACGCGCTCTACGTTCTTCTACGGTAATTCTACGACTGATCTTGGCGATCGTGACCGCACGCACTGGGGTGTAAACGTGATTAACCAAATCACGCCTAAGCTAAAAGCGGGTGTGGAATTCGGTCAATTTAGCATTGATGAAACGTTAGGCGGACTTGAAAACCCAGATTCGAACTACTTGCAGTTCTCAGCGGTTTACGCTTTCTAAGCTAGTTTCAAACGTTTTATAACGCGTACAAAAGGCTAAACTTCGGTTTAGCCTTTTTTTGTGGTGCGTTTTATTGGACGTGGTGAAAGGTATCTGGCTGGGCCTGATAAACATTGCGAATGTGTTCTATCAAGAGTTTGATTTTTTGATCAAGCTGTCGCACCCGAGGATAAACGGCATAAATGCCCACGGTTTTTTTGGTATATTCTGGCAACACCTCCAACAAATCGCGATTATCGAGATCGGCTTTAACCGCCACTTTTGGTAAGTAAGCGATGCCTAGATCCGCTAACGCTCCCTCGCGCAACGCAAATAAGTTATTGGCCTGAAAATTCCCGCTGACCTGTTCGGTGTAATCAATCCCGTTTACCTGCATGTGCCAAGTAGTCGCCCCGGTACCTGCATACTTGTAAGTCAAACAGTTATGGTATTGCAATTGACGCGAGTGCTGCGGCATACCGTTCCGACGGATATACTCTGGCGATGCCACCAGCAACCATTCTGAATCAATCAAGCGACGTGCAATTAGGCTCGAATCTTCAAGCACGCCGGTGCGAATTGCCAAATCAAACCCTTCCTCTACCAAGTCAACAAAATGATCAGCCACATGAATATCCACGTCGATATCCGGGTAGGCTTTCACAAACTCGGCCAGCGCACGGTTGATCACTAATGAGGCCGATACTGACGGTACCGAGATTTTGATACGACCAATGAGTTTATCGCTATAGCCAGTCACGGCATCTTGCGCATCCTGTAGGGCTAATTTGGCTAACCGCGCTTTTTCATATAGCGTTTGGCCGCCGTCAGTCAATGACAGTTTGCGCGTAGTGCGATACAGTAGCTGCATGTTGAGCGCAGCCTCTAGACGCCCGATACGCTTACTCACCACAGAGTTAGTGATCTCCAATTGCTGTGCCACTTTAGAAAAGGACCCCGCCTCGACCACCTGCACAAATAAGAAAATATCATCTGCTTTTACATTTGACATATTAAGTACTTTAATCACAATAATTACTGCCAGCATTATAGCAATAAAAGAAACAAACCTGTTACCATCAGACTATTTAATTAGCGCCAAAAAGCGACTATGCTCATACAATAGTACAAACAAAATAAGCCAAGATAGGAGCCGCCCATGGCATCATTACCCACAGCATACCTCAATGCACTTGAGGAGCGACTCTTATCATCGCAGTTAATTAGCGACCTTTCTCGTCGTCGTGCCTATGCTACCGACGCAAGTTTTTATCAACTTACCCCAGCTTTAGTACTCAAACTTGATGATTTATCCGAAGTCCAAGACGTACTGGCGCTGAGTTTTTTGCACAATGTGCCAGTCACGTTCCGCGCCGCCGGCACCAGTTTGTCGGGGCAAGCAATCACTGACTCGGTGTTAATTATGCTCTCACCACAGTGGCGTGGGCACACGATCCTTGATGAAGGCCGTCAAATCATATTACAACCTGGGGTAGTGGGTGCAGATGCCAACAAATACCTAGCCCCGTATGGACGCAAAATTGGCCCTGACCCAGCCTCGATCAATAGCTGTAAAATCGGCGGTATCGCCGCAAATAACGCCTCAGGCATGTGCTGCGGTGTCGCCAACAACACCTTTTATACCGTCGCGGCGATGACCATTGTTTTGGCAGACGGTACGGTGCTGAAAACAGACGATCCACAGTCGGTCGCGGCCTTCAAAATTTCCCATGTTGATCTCTGCGAAAACTTAAGTGCATTAGCCCGTGACGTGCAGGGAAACAGTGAGCTCTCCGCGCTTATCGCCCACAAATATCGCCTCAAAAACACCACCGGCTATGCCATTAATGCTCTGACCGATTTTACCGACCCCATTGATATTTTGATGCACCTCATGGTTGGCTCTGAAGGTACCTTGGGGTTTATCGCCGATATCACCTACAACACCGTGGTTGAGCATCCACACAAAGCGACGGCACTGTATTTGTTTGCCACGCCTGCAATTGCGTGTGATTTATCCGCCGCGCTAAATGCAGCCCCCGTGGATGCGGCAGAGCTGCTCGACCAGCGCGCGCTTAATTCGGTAAAAGGCAAACCCGGATTACCCGATAGCTTCTGTGATCGCGATATTGGCTGCACCGCCGTCTTAATCGAAACCGCAGGCTGTTCCGCGACAAGCTTGCAGCGACAAATCACTGAATTAGAAGCCTTAGTGGCCACTTTTGGCCCGGTTGAAGCCATTCCATTTACCACAGATGCCATCCTTGCTAGTCAGCTTTGGGCCATTCGCAAAGCGACATTCCCCGCTGTGGGTGCGGTGCGTGAAACCGGCACAACGGTAATTATCGAAGATGTCTCGTTCCCCAATGAATCGTTAGCAGCGGGTCTAGAAGGGCTGCATCGTTTGTTTGACAAATACCAATACGATGAAGCCATTATTTTTGGTCATGCCTTGGCGGGCAATCTGCACTTTGTCTTTACTCAAGCCTTTGATACGGATGAACAAATCGCCCGCTATGACAACTTTATGCAGGATGTGGCGCAACTCGTCGCAGTTGATTTTGGTGGCTCGCTCAAGGCCGAGCACGGCACCGGTCGCAATATGGCTCCGTTTGTGGAGCTCGAGTGGGGAGAACAAGCCTATCAAGTGATGCAACAAGTCAAGCGTATCATGGACCCGACCTATGTGCTTAACCCCGGGGTGATCATCAATGACGATGACACCGTGCACATCAAAAATCTCAAAGCCCTACCTGCGGCTAATGAAATTGTTGATAAATGCATTGAGTGTGGTTTTTGTGAGGTAGTCTGCCCATCCAAAGATCTGACCTTTACTCCACGCCAGCGGATCCATATCTGGCGACGTATCCAGCAGCTCAAAAACCAAAGCTATTTGATTGATGCTGAACGCCAAGAGCTCGGTCAGCTAGAACACGATTTTGATTATTTTGGCATTGATTCGTGCGCAGCGACGGGGTTGTGTGCTGAGCGTTGCCCAGTTGGGATTAACACAGGTGATTTGGTACGTGCACTGCGCGCCGAGAAAATGGGCAAATTTGGCAAAACCATTGCGAGTTTTAGCGCCGACCATTTTGCAGGCGTCACTAAAGCAGTTAAGACCACCCTTGGCACCGCCTCGCGTATCAGCCGCATATTGGGCCCTGCCAAGACCGACAAAACCGGAGCGCTATTGCGCAAAGCCTCAGGCAATACCCTGCCGTTGTGGTTTGCACAGTATCCAGATGCGGCGCATCCGCTACCAGTATCTGCAACAAACTCACGCCAACAAGTCATTTATTTTCCTAGCTGTGCGACGCGCAATATGGGCGCAGCACCGACAGCAACCGAACAGCGCAGTGTGCATGAGGCAGTCACCGCTGTGCTGCACAAAGCCGGATACGATGTCCTGCTCCCCGATGACATCGAAGGCTTGTGCTGCGGCATGCCGTTTCACTCAAAGGGCTTACCCGAAATTGCCAGCAACAAGGGCGATGAATTACTACAACGCTTACGTCACTATTCACAGCATGGTGAGATTCCGATTATCTTTGATACTAGTCCGTGTAAACTGCGCTTACAGGAACTGGGGCATGAGCTGCCGATTTTTGAAACCACGGAGTTTGTAGCGGAGCATGTCTTAGACAAACTCACCATCACCCCGCAATCTGAGCCGGTAGCGCTACACGTCACCTGTTCTAGTCAAAAGATGGGGATCGCCGGGGCACTGCGTAAAGTAGCTAATGCCTGTGCTAAACAGGTGGTGGAGCCTGAAGGGATCCACTGCTGCGGGTTTGCCGGTGATAAAGGCATGACCTTGCCTGAGCTCAATGCCAGTGCTTTGGCCGATCTGCGCAAGCAGGTCAACGGTATTTGTAGCAGTGGCTATAGTAACTCGCGCACCTGCGAAATTGGCTTGTCGCAGCATGCCGGTATTGATTATCAGAACTTGATGTTTTTGTTGGATGACGTGTCTAGGGGTTGATTATTATGCAAAAAAAAACCCGCGTCTCATCGCTGAGAGCGGGCTTGACACATCGTGAAAAAACTATTTAAGCAAGCGTAGTTTTAAAGGCACAGTAAAACCAAGACCGCTTGAGCTAGCAATGGCGCCCATCAACGCAAACAGCAAATTAGCAATCGCGATAAACGGCATCACCATTTCACCAAAAATCACGCTGCCAATAATCAGGGCCACCAGCACAGTAATACCCCAGTTGATACATTCTTTGGCTTGTGACTGCACATAAGGCTCGGATTTTTGCATAAAAGCAAAGATAAGACCGGCGATGACACCAAACACACTGCTAACTAGCCACATTACCATGGCGGTGTTTTTTGCATCTTTAGAGTCGGTGGTTGAAGCGAGAGCGGGAGAAGATTCCAACATACCCATAATTTGTTTTCCTTAATCGATTGTGAGTGTACATACGAAGTATAACGGCGCGAAACGTCAAAAATTGATTGGTTTGCTACAAAAGGTTTACGCTAATCTAACTATAGACCAGGTGTAAAAAAATGCGACATTGGTCGAGAAAATATTTATCTAACGTTTACGCACTGGTTTATACTGCGTGGGACAATAACCGCGATTGACATCTTTACTGCGCAGCGCCATGTGCTTGGTGCTGCGTCCGCTGACTCGAGCCCGCCAGTTATTGAATGTTTTGCGCTTCAGATTAGCGCGCATCAGGGCAATCACATGTTTTTCTGACAAACCAAATAGTGCCTCAATTGCCTCAAACGGCGTGCGGTCCTCCCATGCCATCTCAATGATCCGTGAGGTTTGCTCTGCATCGAGCTCGCCTTGCTCCAAAACATCCTTATGCTTTGCTGACTCTGCCTGTGGGGTTCTGGGTGTGTCTTTTGATATGCTCATTGTCGCGGTGTATTTCATTGAATTCACATACTATTACGTGCAGTTACACGGGAAAGTTTACCTCGTATTTGGCCTTAATCACTTTTCATTAATCGCTTTGCATTGATTATTGCCAGCAGCTCCGCAGCGGCTTTTGCATCCGACATCGCGCGATGATGACGCGTCATTTTAATTGCAAAATGTTTAGTGAGGTTAGCTAAGGAGTACGATGGCAGCTTTGGGTAGACCTTACGCATTTGCTGCACCGTGCACAATTTAGGCATGCTAAAACGCTGGTCAATTCGTTCGTATTCTGTTTTGATAAAGCCAAAATCAAAATTGACATTATGTGCAACGAAAATTGCCCCCTCACAAAACGCTCGAAACTCATCTGCTACTTCGCTAAAACGCGGAGCGTTGCTGACCATAGCATCGCTGATCCCAGTTAAGGCCGTAATGTTAGCCGGGATCCGCCGCTCTGGATTCAATAGGGTCTGCCACTCATCGATAATTTTGCCATGTTGGACTTTGACCGCACCAATTTCGGTGATCTTGTGATTGCCTGCTCGGCCACCCGTGGTCTCGATATCGACCACCACATAAACTTGCGCGGGATCTATGCCCCACTCAACTCGGGTAATTTCAACCTGCATGTCCAGTTCACGCATTTTTGATAAGGTGACCAGCTGATTTTTGCGCAAGACATCACCGCTTGCTTTGACTTCTTTAAAGACCCAACTCTTTTCACCCTCCTTGTCCTCAACCACCGCAATATCAGGAAAACCATCGCAATACATCGCATAATTTTGCGCCATCGCCCGCAACATGCCTTGAATATGCTGAGGCGCTAGGTATTGAAAAAATCGTTCAATGCGCTGATAAATCACCTGATGCCAGCGAAATATGCCGTTGGGCTGTCCATAGCATGCGGTAGCTCTGTGAAGAAGGGTCTTCAATGCATCGGAGGGTATCTCGAGTAAAGCCAGTTCCGCCTCAACTTTATCGCCCTGTTCAGTGTACAAATTGTTGTGAATGATATGATAGGGCCGGTAGTCAAACTCGTTGCCTGCTGGCATGTCTTTGGCAAACAATATTGGCCAAAACACCAAACCAAACAGGGCGCGCCACGGCTCATTCTCCATGCGAAACGCGAGTTTACCCTGAGCCTGATAATGATCCACGCAAGCTCGTTCCACGCGGTTTTTGTGGATTTCATCTAGCACAATGACATCACTTGCCTCGCGTAACCAATCGGTCAGCGTGCTGGTGCGCTTCTGCTCGAACTTCCGCGCCAAAAAGTCTTCAGCAAACAAAAGTACCTCCTCATCAGGAGGATCGGCAATCAACTGTTCCAGCTCTGCTTTGACCGCCTCCTTATCGCCGTTGAGGTAGGTATAACGCAAGCGTTTGGCGTATGCATCGTGGTACTGCGATTGTTGCCAACAATGCAACGCGGTTTCTGGTGCCGCCTTAATACAGGCTTTGCCGTACAGATAAAAATACTCATCCCGGGCTAGCACTGCTTGCGTTCCTACCGCCTCACTGCTTTCAAGTAGTGCGGGTAGAGGGTGTTGATGACGAATAGTACGCTTGAGCTGTTGCCTGGCTTTAAGCCAATAAAAGCCCGTGCTAGCTTGCTGTGCATCACTATAGCGAGCACCTTCTGTAATCTGTTTGCGCGTTCGCATCAACCCCAAATCACGCAGTGAAAACTGATTCAGCCTGCCTGACAGATGCCCAAAAAACAAAAACAATCCATATTCAATTACCTCATCAACGGCGCGATACACATACGCTTCGAACTCAGGTAACGCGGCCACATCAGAATGGCTTAATTGGCTTGCTAACGCCAGAAGCTCATCTTTTTTGGCCTGCTTACTCACTGGACTGGCACAGGTAGCATGAAGTACCTGCAATAGCTCCGGCTTGGTTAACTGCGCAAGCCACACGTCAACCTGCTCCTCAGGCACGCTCGCTAGCCAGCCTGTTGTTATCGCCTCCGCGACAGCTTGCTGTGGCTGTTCAATTTCAGGATAGCTGAAACTGGCTTTTTTAATGACCGGATACTTGCGATTGAGACTGCGCACCAAAATACACTGAACAGCGTGTGTTTGGTCTTTAAACGTCGCGATAAAATTGTGATCCTCAGGGCGTAACAGGTGCGTGTTATGCGTTTCCAAAAACGCCAAAAACTCATAAAAATGGTCGAGGTAATAATAAGTTGGAAGAGTTTTGCGATACGCCATGCCGGTGTTCTTATAAATTGTGCTTAATGATGTAGTGTCTAATCGTGTTGTTCTTTTTGTTTTGCCACCCAGGCAAAGTGCTGCTGCAAGTCGGGGTCTGAGCTAAGGTTCTCTAATGTAGCAAACTGTTTGGCCAGCGTCATCTCATCATAGCGCTTGTGGATCCCCGTATGGCATTTGCGACAAATATCAATGCCTTGGTTTAACTCAAGCTTAGTGTAGTTTTTGCGAAAATATGTGCGGCGATGCATTTTCTTGGGGATCAGGTGATGAAAAGTCATGCGCGTGTGACGTCCGCATAGTGGGCAAGTGCCAACTTTATGTCTTTGGGGTAAAGGCGGTGGGGTCTGATAAGGCATAATGATTTATTGTTAGCATGCTTTTTTGTGGCATTATTTAGGTCAATCTGTGATCACAGGTGTTCTTTTACTGTATTTATACGTAAAAATACAAAAAGGTTTATTTATAATGAGTTTAACCGACGCGCACGTTTTTGAATGTCCTTACTGCATGTCAGTTAACGATATTGAGATTGATTTAGACAACGACCTTAACCAACATCAGATTGTTGATTGCCAAATTTGCTGCGCACCTATCGAAATCTTCATTCATGATAGTGGTTTTGGCATTGAGATCATTGCCCAACGAGATGATGAATAAGTACAAGTATCAGCATTAATTTAGGAACGAATAATGGCTACCCCCCTACATCGCTACCATGCCGGCGACATTGCCAATATGGAAAAGATTTTTCGCGCGAATTTTGTTAATTCGCTTTCCGGCATTAAATCCGCCAACCTGATGGGCACCCGATCACGTTCAGGCATTGATAATCTTGCGATTGTCTCTTCGGTTTTTCATGTCGGTGCTAACCCTCCCCTGATGGGAGTGTTAATGCGACCGCACTCAGTGCCCCGAGACAGCTTGGCGAATATCAAAGCGACCAAGCAATTCACACTGAATCACGTACACAGCGGGATTGCGGAGCAAGCCCATCAGACCTCGGCCCGCTACCCTGAAGATACTTCTGAATTTGACGCTGTCGGTCTCACCCCCTTTTACTGCGATGGCTTTGATGCGCCTTTTGTAGCCGAGTCACGGGTGCGCATCGCGCTAGAAGTTGCAGATATTCAAAAACTTGATATTAACCAAACCGAATTGATTATAGGCCAAATAGTGGAAGTTTATCTTGACGAATCAATTGTTGCCCCGCACGGTTATTTGGATATCGAACAAGCCGATAGTATTGGCGTTAGTGGCTTAGAAAGTTATCATCAAATTAAACGCATAGGACAGTACTCCTATGCAAAAGCATCGTCGTAACTGCGGATAAACACGGATAATCACCATGAGCGACCCACTTGACCCAAATTTTGATCAGCTTATTATCATCTGCGGTATCGCTGCGGCGGTGGTAATCGCGTTTATATTGTTCGTGATCAAACTTCCTGACGGTGAACGCGACTATACTAATGAAAACAACAGCAATAAATCACTGACTGGGAACAAAAACTGCCATCGCAATAGCGATGAGGATACTGAGTTTTAAACTTTTTGGCTGATTTATTCGTTAGTACATATAAAGGTCTGCGCAAGCGGGCCTTTGTTGTATCTGGGAACAACAAAAAAGAATAATTCTTATTATTATCTAATACTTAGGCTATTTGAGGAAGCAACATGAAAAACGTTAATCGTCGTGATTTTTTAAAACTAGCGGGCTCGTCTATCATCGGTGTTACTGTCGGTGGTGCAGCACTACGTGCCCATGCCAGTGATTTACCTAAAGTCGACCCTGCCGACCCACAGGCAGCAGCATTGCAGTATACCCATGAGTCAAAAATGGAAGGCAAATACTGCAACAACTGCGTGTACATCCAAGGTGATGTAGCCGGCAAAGAGTGGTTCCCTTGCCCGCTTTTCCCTGGCAAACAAGTTGCAGCGAAAGGCTGGTGTGCTGCGTGGCAACCTAAACCGTAAATCACACTTTTACTAAAAAAGGGCATTACGCTTCCGCGCAATGCCTTTTTTTTTGCGATACACTTAGCACTTGTCCTATAACAACAAGACCATCCAAGACATGAAAACAATACTGAAAACAATACTGTTAAGTTTTGCGCTGCTGCTTCTGCTGCCAATGAGTCACGCCGAAGAGCAACCAAAACCTATCCCTGAAATCACGCGCTCAATCACCGAGCACACCATTGAGATCCTTGGCAATAAGGTAAGCTACCAAGTCGTTGCCGGTGACACTCACATACTCAATAACGATGGCGATGCCATCGCCAGCATATTTAGTACGGCATATTTTCGTCAGGATATCGAAGCGACTGAACAAGCCAAGCGGCCTATTATTTTCATCTTCAACGGTGGTCCAGGCTCATCAAGCGTATGGCTACACATGGGCATTTATGGCCCCAAAAAAATCGTCATCGGCTCTGATGCACAAGCCGTTGGTAGCCCGCCGTATGCAATCTTGGATAATCCCGACAGTCTGCTAGATATAGCTGACATGGTGTTTATCGATCCCCCGGGAACCGGCTATTCAAAAGCCATCGGCACGGGCAACAACAAAGACTTTTGGGGGGTCAAAGAAGATGCTGTTGTCATGTCTGAGTTTGTGCGCAGCATTACTCGCGAATACAATTTGTTTAACCGTCCCAAATATCTAGCCGGTGAGAGTTATGGCACCACGCGCGCCGGTGCCATGGTCAAAGAACTGCAAGAAGGCTGGGGATCTTATGATCTTAGCGGCGTATTTTTAATTTCATCTATTGTTGATTTTCAAACCGGGGATTTTAAACCTGGTAACGACACCCCTTATCTAACCTTCTTGCCTACCTATGCGGCAACCGCTTGGTATCACAAGGTGATTGATCGCACTGAATGGTCTTCACTGGAAGCATTTTTGGATGAGGTACGTGAGTTTGCCCTTGGCGAGTACGCGACTGCCTTACTCAAGGGGCAGCGTCTAAGTACCACAGAATTCAACAATGTTAGCAAACGCTTACAAACTTTTACTGGCCTATCAGAAAAATTCATTCGCTTATCCAACCTGCGGATTAACGAGTTTCAGTTCATGAAGGAGTTGTTGCGTGATAAAGGCATTCGCGTAGGGCGCTTGGACAGTCGCTACAGCGGTGCAAACACGGATAACATCAGCTATCAGTTTGAGGCAGATCCGTCAGCTTACGCGATTGACGGTGCCTATACCGCTGCCATCAATGATTATTTTCGACGCGAGTTGGGTGTCAATCGCAATGCGCGCTATCACATTTTGAGCGGCGAAGTGTTTAGCAACTGGAACTGGCTGTATGAGCGCAATGCGCGCTCGCAGGGCTTTTTGAACGTGACGCCATTTTTGGCAACCGCACAAAAGCAAAATAAAGATTTTCGGATCTTTGTCGCCAATGGCTATTACGATCTCGCCACGCCATTTTTCGCCACAGAGCAATCGATGCACCACCATGGTATCGATCTCAATCGCGTTGATATGCAGTATTATGAAGCCGGACACATGATGTATATTCATCATCCGTCACTCAAAGCACTCGCAGATGATATGCGCGCGTTTTTAGCTTCTCATCAATCCCAACCTAAATAAGAGCCCACATGGCATATATTCAACTCAAAATTAACATGGTTGCCGAACACGCCGAAGGCCTCGGTGACATGCTGATGGGCAACGGCGCGCAAGCGGTCACTTTTGTCGATGCCAAAGACACTCCGCTATACGAACCCAAACCCGGCGAGGTCATGCTTTGGCCAGATACACAAGTGATCGGGTTATTTCCTGCCGAAATGGACATGCAGGCTGTGATAATGCGCCTTCAGTACGCCAAGATCTTAGGTGAAGATTTTGTCTATGTCCTCGACCCATTAGAGGACAAGGATTGGGAACGCGAGTGGATGGAAAACTTCCACGCCATGCAGTTTGGCGAGCGTCTGTGGATCTGCCCATCATGGCGCGAGATCCCAGACCCAACGGCTGTCAACGTGATGCTCGACCCGGGCTTGGCTTTTGGCACCGGTACTCATGCGACCACGGCTTTGTGTTTACAATGGCTTGACGGGCTGGATTTGGCTGACAAACGCGTGTTGGACTTTGGCTGTGGTTCGGGGATCTTAGGCGTAGCTGCTGTGAAGCTCGGCGCTCGTGAAATGGTCGGCATTGATATTGATCCGCAAGCGCTACAAGCCACTCGCGAAAATGCCAAACGCAACGACGTCTCTGAGCAAGTCACTGCCTATTTACCGGAGCATGCTCCGGAGCAGACCTATGATGTGGTGTTAGCCAACATTCTGGCAGCACCGCTGCGCGAACTACGTCATATCATAGCCGGTTACTGCACCTCCGGAGGACACATTATCCTATCGGGGATCCTCGTAGAACAAGCTGACGAAATTGCCAATTTATATTCCGAATATTTTGTCATCGACCGCATTGACCACTCCGGTGAATGGGCTAGTATTAATGGAACAAAGCGATAATTTTTGTCAAGCAAAAAAA
>CAZLGJ010000077.1:0-13739 GCA_964559075.1 uncultured Glaciecola sp. | reverse complement strand
ACCCAGATCATTTATTGCTGTTCGAAACGCTGATCAATACCATCATAACCCATTCCCCAAAGAGCAAAATTGCCTTTAATACGCTGCCGTTTGACAGTCCGCAAGCTGTGGCGCGTTGGATGTAATTAGGACTAGCTCAAATTATTATCCTTTGTTATGGTGTGGAAAATAATATCAACTCCTAACAAAGGATGTCAGCGTGAGTACAACCCATTCCCTTATTGGTACCCCTTATTCCCCGACTGCGTGTAAAGTGTTGTTGTGCGGCAGTGGTGAGCTTGGCAAAGAGGTCGTCATAGAGCTCAAACGCTTAGGCTGCGAAGTCATTGCTTGTGACAGTTATCAACACGCACCCGCGATGCAGGTAGCCGACCGTAGCTATGTCTTTTCAATGCTCGATGGTGCCCAACTGCGCAAAATTATTACCCTTGAAAACCCCGATTATGTGGTGCCAGAAGTTGAAGCCATTGCCACTGATGTGTTGGTCGAGCTAGAAAACGAAGGCGTAACAGTGGTGCCGTCGGCAAAAGCGGCGCATTTGACCATGAATCGCGAGGGGATCCGCCGTTTGGTTGCCCAAGAGATAGGTTTGCCGACGTCGCAATATCAGTTTGCTGAGACCTTTACGACGTTTTGCGACGCGGTGGCGAGCATTGGCTATCCGTGTTTTGTGAAACCGATCATGAGCTCATCTGGTAAAGGACAGTCGTTGGTCAAATCTCCAGAGCAACTGCAAGATGCGTGGGACTATGCACAAGATGGTGGTCGTGCTGGCAAGGGCAAAGTGATCGTGGAAGGCATGGTCGATTTTGATTATGAAATTACGCTACTCACGATTCGCCATGTCGGCGGGACGAGTTTTTGTGAACCCATTGGTCATCGCCAAGAAAACGGCGATTATCAAGAGTCGTGGCAGCCACAAGCCATGTCATCAAGTGCCTTACAAAAAGCCCAACAAATGGCAGAAAAAGTCACGACAGCATTAGGTGGCTATGGTCTGTTTGGCGTTGAGCTGTTCATCAAAGGGGATGATGTGTATTTTAGTGAGGTCTCTCCGCGGCCACACGATACCGGAATGGTGACGCTTATCTCCCAAAATTTATCGGAGTTTGCCTTGCATGCGCGTGCTTTTTTAGGCCTGCCCATTCCCAGCATTGAGCTCTATGGTCCGTCTGCTTCGGTGGCGAGCGTAGTGCAGGGCATGAGTAACCAAGTGGCATTTGCGAATTTGGGTGAAGTGTTAGCCCAACCACAAACGGATATTCGTCTCTTTGGCAAGCCTCAGGTCAACGGTGCGCGGCGTATGGCAGTAATGCTAGCGCGTGGCAGCGATATCCAACACGCCTTAAACAAGGGCGTCTTGATGAACGAGTCTTTGCAAGTCCAGTTATAACACTCATAACAAGAATAAGAGGGATCACAAGTGTTCAATATGACAGAAACAAGTTTATTCACGCGATTAATTACTGCAACAGCTTGCCTAGGGGGGATGCTTTGCAGTGGCGTCGTGTTTGCGCAAACGACGCACATTCATAACGTCAATGGATATACCCTAAACAGTGCTGGCGAGCTACAAAGGTTTAAGCAGATAACGTTCGATGCAGATACGATTATTGCGGTAGGTGACGATTTGTTAAGCACTGATGCCGATATCGTTATCGATGGTAATGGTCAAGTCATGCTGCCGGGGATCATTGATGCACATGGGCATATGCTCGGGTTGGGGGATAATTTGCTCAGCGTGGATGTGCGCAATGCCGCATCGGAACGTGACGCAGCTCAACAGGTTGCCAATTTTGTAGCCAAACACCCGCAGTCGTCAGGCTGGATTGTGGGGCGCGGTTGGAACCAAGTGTTGTGGCCAGGCAAGCAATTTCCGACTAAATCGAGTTTGGATAAGATTGCACCTAATAAGCCGGTGGTGCTCTCACGCGTTGATGGACATGCGGTGTGGGTCAATTCAGCTGCACTGCAATTGGCGGGGATCACGCGTGACACCCCAAGCCCTGCTGGGGGAGATATTCTCAAAGACGCTGCTGGCGAACCAACGGGGGTGTTGATTGACAATGCCGAATATTTGGTGACTAAACTCATGCCCAAAGCGGATCGTGAACAGCTTGCCGAACAGTTAACCGCCGCCAATGCCCACCTGTTAGCAGTGGGGATCACCTCCATGCACGATGCAGGCATTAGTAAACAAGTCTATGATTTTTATCAAGCCCAAGCTGCTGCTGGTGCATTGGACGTTCGCATTTATGCCATGATAGCGGCAACTGACCATCACCTGCCAGAGATGCTCAAGACTGGACATATTCAAGATCCCCAAGCGATGCTCTCTATTCGCAGTGTCAAAGCTTTTGGCGATGGTGCGTTGGGCAGTCGCGGCGCGGCGCTTCTCGCACCTTACAGTGACGACCCGCATAACCATGGCCTGTTAGTCACTCCTGCAGAACAATTACCGACGCTGTTTCAAACTGTGTTGGGTGCAGATTTTCAGTTGAACTTTCATGCTATTGGCGATCGCGCTAATCGTCTTGCTTTGCAAGAGTTTGCCAAGACCTTTGCCATTTTCCCAGAAAATAGCGAGCGCCACCGCATAGAGCATGCGCAGGTAGTTGCCCTGGAAGATATTGCGCTATTTAAAGAGTTTGGCATTATCCCTTCGATGCAGCCCACCCACGCGACAAGCGATATGAATATGGCCGAAGATCGCATTGGCGCTCAGCGCCTTAAAGGGGCGTATGCGTGGCAAACGTTTTTGCAACAAGGCTCACGAATTGCGTTTGGCTCGGATTTTCCAGTAGAGCTTGCCAACCCTTTTCACGGCTTGCATGCGGCGGTGACCCGGCAAAGTGGCTTGGGTAAGCCTGCTGATGGGTGGGTACCTGAGGAGCGAGTCAGTTTGGTACAAGCGCTACGCGGCTTTACCATAGATGCGGCTTATGCTGCCTTTCAAGATGATATCTTAGGCACGTTAGAGGTGGGTAAAAAAGCGGATTTTATCCTGATTGACCGCGATATTTTTGCTGTTGAGCCAGCGCTTATTCGCGATACCAAAGTGTTGCAAACTTGGGTCAATGGTGAGCGTAAATATTAAATTGCAGATTGAAATATGCAGAGGCAGTGCTTATACAAAATCTGCACTGCCAACCACATTAAGACAAGTATTTATTTGATAAAACCATGGTTGGCAGCAAGCGCTGGGGTCTGGTCTTTTTCATTAATATACTTAGCAAAAAATTCAACGTTTGCATCATTACCAGCATTGGCAGCAAACTCGTGAACATATAAACCGTTACACGTTACACGATTAGCAACAAAACGATAGTTTTGCTTCAAGCCATGTGCTGGACGAATTGATTTGATTGCATTTTTGATTTGGTGTTTGTTACCTGTTGCCAAAGTTACGCAAAGCTGGCTGGTTTTGCTTTTGTCAGCCGCTTCGAATTGAGGTGCTTCTTTAGCAACAACGGTAGTCATGCTCAGGCCCATTGCAAGGGCAATTAACATCCGAGTTTTCATATGTGTCTCCTATTGTGTATCACATGTTTTAAAAACGTTTAGATAATACAGAGACACAAGGTGGTGTGGATATAGGTTAAAATCGAACAATCAATGTTAAATAACCTAGCGTGATGTTGGCTATGTAAGGCTTAAAATAAAAATTAAAATCAAAGGCTTATATAATATTATCATTAATATTGATAGGAGTATTCAGGAAAATATAGTTCTATTTTAAAAATACACTCAAAAAAGTACCGTGTTTTAATGATCTTAAACTATTAAGATAACGATTTTTTTCAGATAATTGTCACTAAATATTCATATATCATCACTATGCCAGCTTACATAACTAGTAATGATTTAAAATATAACCGGCGACTATCGAAAACATAGTTATTTGGTACTAGCTGAGGCCGTTTCATCCGTCTTGATAATCCGTACATCGCGCTGTGGAAACGGAATTTCGATGTTATGCGCACGCAGCGTCTCAAAAATCATGAGGTTCAAATCTCCGCCGACGCGATTTTTACCATCATCAATACCATCGATCCAAAACTCGACAAACATATTTACCCCGTTATCACCGAAAGAGTCGATTTCACAGTCTGGGCGCAGCTCAAATGCGACTTTTTCACCGCTTAATACTTGAGGATGACTTGAGACAGTGTCTTTGATGATTTCGACCATCGCCCGGATATCGGTGTGATAAGCAACTGAAAAGTCGACACGATAGCGCTGTAACGGATCTTTGTGCGACCAGTTGATAAACAGGCAGCTGATAAATTTTTCGTTGGGCACCACGATATCTTTTCCGTCGTAAGTTTCAAGCACGGTGTAGCGCATTTTAAATTCGCGCACCCAGCCCTTGTTACCATCGTCAAGCTCAACGTAGTCGCCTACAGTAATAGATTTGTCGATTAAAATGATGATCCCTGAGATAAAGTTTGAGGCGATGCTCTGTAACCCCAGGCCAAGACCTACCCCAACCGCACCACCGAACACCGCCAGTGTGGTGAGGTTGATCCCCAGTAGTTGCAGCAAGGTCAATGCGACAAAGCAAAAAATGATGACTTGATATACCTTGCTCAATACTTCTTTAGTGCGAACATCAAAGCGCTTTTGACGTTTGATCGTGTTGATCCCTTTGCGATTGATCCACATGCCAAACCACACCACAATAATGCCAAAAAACATCGCCCGACTAATGTCGAGTATCGAGATTGAGACAGCGCCAAAGGTAATGGAGAAGGTATCTAGTTGGAGAAGTAGATCGTTGATAGACGCTAGCACTGTGCTTCCTTTTGTTATTCTGACATCGTTGTTAACTGATTGAGTTATAAACTGATTAGCACGTTTGTGCAAATGCTATTTTTGAATTGGCGTATTGATGAAAAACATGAAAAAACGCAACCCTCGGTCAGTTGAAGAAAAACCCTGCTGCGTTAGGATAGTGTCCTCATTAAACGCACAGGTGATGTTATGAAATTTTTGACGCAAGCAGAACAAATGGCAAAGCAGGCAGTAACGCAACCTGCAACAAAGCGCATTACGTTATTTTTTGAAGAAGCGGAATATCAGGATTTGGTACAGACATGCGAATATTTGAATGCGCCAGCCCGACCCTTTATTAAATCTACCATTGTTAGAGAGATGGCGCGCTTAGCCGATCAGGCTAAGCGTGCGGAGACACCAAGACTAAGGCATTCATTGCGAGATTGAAGCGTCAGGGGATCCAATAGCTTGCTCTTCAGGGGACATAGCGTCAGGTTGAGGTTGAGCGTCGCGCGCGCCAATCGCGAGTTGATAAAATATATCTAAGGCGTTATTTGCGCCACTGATTGCTTCGACATAGAGATTGGGACGTAACTCATAGCGCAGCCCCAGTTCGGCAAGCTCGGTAAATAAGCCAACGCGATATTCGATACTGAGCCGGTCGTTGAGCTTGCCGCTGATCCCCAGCTGGGTTTGATCGCCTGCGCCTTGCGTGGAGAGCGCGAGTTCGTCTACGCCTAACTTGTCACCTAGGCGGGTAATGCCGCCTTCGCTTTGACCTAGACCGACCCCTAATAGGGCGTTGGTCAGCAGTACCGAGTTATTTTCATCACTACTGGCATTGAGGCCTTTGCCACGAATTAAGTAAGATAAAATATCGGGATTCTCTAAGCGCGGCTCAGAAAAAAGTTCGGCGCGCAGGTTATCACTCAGTCCCTGTACGCGGATCCCGGCAACAACGTCATCGTTCATGGTTTTGGGATTGCGAATGGCTTCGATGGCAATCAGAGGTAAAGCGACAGGTCCATTAAAGGTGAGTTTGCCTTGACGGATCACTAAGTCTTGGCCGTAGGCTTGATAGGTACCTTGTCGCAGATTCAAGTCTCCAATAACGCTTAGGTTGTTATTATCGAGCTTAACATTGAGTGCACCATTTAAAGCAGTTGCAAAATCCAGTGCTTCAAGGCGCACCTTATCGGTTTGCAGCGGATCAATAATCGCGTTGATATCCATTTTAATACCGTATGGCAACACGGACTTTTCGGCTTTGGGGGCACTAAACACCTGCTCAACCGGCGCACTGAATAGCAAATCTTTGTGTGGGCTGGCCACACTGGGAGGGATCTCGGCCAAAGCCAGATCCAGTTCGGGAACCACAACGACACCATTGATAACAAAGTCCTGTTGCACTTGCTGTAGGGCAATGTTTGCACTGGCAAGGCCCGTAAATCTAGATAAGGTAGGCACCATATCCGCAAACAACCCTAAATTGACTGATTGCAAGTTCGCATACACAGCCAGTTTATCGTTATAGTCAATTTCAATGCCAATATCACCGATATTTTCACCGGTGACTGCCGCTTGCCATCGCGTGGTTATCGCAGTGATTGGCTCGTCGGTTTGCCACTGTCCTTTACCAGAGAGTTCCGCGGTGGCTAATTTAGTTTGGATTTGCTCACCTACTTGCCATTGACTGGGGCTTAGCTTCGCTTGACTGGTAAATGTGAGGCGTTCATTGGCCCAATTAAACTCGCCACTGAGAGCATACTGCGCATCCGTTTGGATAATGTCTTGCTGGTTGGTCAAGGAGTGCAAAAGCTCAAGCATGCCGCTTAACGGCGCCTCAGCAAGTTGCCACTGTCCTGCAATTGTCGGCTGAGCAAATGAAATTGGTTGTAGGGTAAGCGTGGCGTTGATAAGCGGCGCTTGCTCCCGAGAAACGGTCAGCTGGACGGGCGATAATTCAGTTTGCTCTGCACGTAAGGTTGCCGTCAGCGCATCCACACTCAAACCAAACTCGCGGAACTGACCAGTAAGCTCATCAATGGTTAAAGAGAGGGCATCTTGACCCAGGTTTGCAGACAGTTGTATGGCCTGTGAAAAAGGTGCATTTTGCCAACTGCCCTCAGCTTGCTGAGTAAGCTGGGCGTTATCCGATGATAAGGTCAATGATAACGCTAGGTTGTCCAGTGATAACTCACCCAAAGCCGCTTGTAGCGGCTGACCCGCCACCTGCCACTGCCAGAGCGGCTCTTGTGCCTTAAGCGCTAGCTCAGTTGTGAATGCAAAGTCGGTGTCAGGCGCTGCTTCAAGCGGTATTGATAGTGTCCAAGGCACGGTGGTTTGCGCTAGCTGAACGAGGCAATTTTCTGAACGCAGTGATTGCGCTTGAAGATTCAGTGCGCAGCGCATGCCAGCATTGTTCAGGCTGATTTTTTGCGGGATAGTGAGTGACTGTAATGTGAGGTCAATATTGGCCGTGGCGCGGCGCAAATTACCGTTGAGCGCAACCTCTCCAGGCGCAAGCGCGAGCTGAAGCTGGGGACGTTGCACAGCAAAGGCTGACCACTGGATGTCTATTGCTGTGGGAAGTAGCGGCTCACGTAAATCAAGCGAGATCCCCGCCTTGATATCCATCTCGCCACTGGCGGAGAGTGACAACTGCGGTGCTAGCACATGCCCATGACTTTTCATTGATAGCGTATTAAGCATGCCCTCTATGCCCGTTAGCGCAGTGGGGATCAGTTCTGCAATCCAACGAGGTTGCCACTGGGCCTCAAGCGTTAACTCATGTTCATATGCAGCCGTTAACTCCCCTTGCAGTAGGAGATCCAGATGTTGATTGGTCAGCGTCAGTCGGTGCAGTAGCCAGGACGAATGTAATCCCACCGAGATAGATAAAGCACTAGGCGAGAGCAGGGTCTGTGTGCCTGCGTCAACTGCCAATGCGTCTATTTGCACTGATATATCAGGCATATTGATAGGCAGTGCTAATGGCGGCAGACTCGCTAAGAGTGGGGCGGGATCAAATTCATAGCGACGCACTTGCCCCAGTGCATCCTGAGCTTGATGCAGTTGTGTGAGTAGCTGTTGTTGATAATGCTGCACGAGCAATACGCTGTTTTGGACTGATAGCGGTGGTGCTGTGGTTGTCTCAGTAGGACTGACACTGGGTTGTGGCGTGGTTGCCGTTTGCCCGGGCAGAGTCAACGTTAGTTGTGCCATGTTGAGTGACAGCGGCGCAAGGATCGGCAGCTCAGACTCATTTTGTGAAATCGCTAACGCCGTCGTCATGTCAACGAGCTGGATCTTGCTGTGATCGGGTAAGGTGATCTGCGTATTGTCTATGGTAAGTTGCCGAAGCTCAAATGCCATTGGCAAGTTTAACGCTGCGCCTGAGGAGGCTACGGTGGTTTGTTCGCTAGCCAACAGCGCGATATCCACGCCGCTCAGATGCGTGCGTTTCACACAGAGCTTGCGCTGCCACAAACAGCGGATATTGAGGCCAGTGCGTAGCTCAGCAATGCGCCCTTGTGCTTGAGGCAAATCGAGCTCTAGACCTTGGATCTGAAGTTCATCTAGGAGCGTGCCAGACAGGGATTCGACCTTGACTTGTGGGACGTGTTCAAGGGCCTTATGAATAGTCCAAGTGCCGAGTTGAGAGTTAAGCAAGCCTACGATCACCGCAGCACATACCAACAGTAACGAGAGCAATGTCCACAGCGTGATCCGCAGCGCTTTCATGCTTTTCATAGCAAGGGCCCTAACAGTAAGTGGATGCGCCATTGCTGTTCAATATCGCTGTTGCCATGCGCAATATAAAAACGCACCGGTCCGACCGGAGAGCGCCAGTGTCCGCCAATACCCAAGCCAGTTGCCCTTATTTCTTGATCGGCTAAGCGCAAGTAAGCCCCATCAGCAAACAACGCAACCGACCATTGCTCGTTGAGCGCATACATCAATTCTTGTTGTGTACTGATAATGCTATCGGCACCGAGCAAATCGCCCTGCATATCGACAGGGGCAAGTGCTTGATAGCCAAAGCCACGGACACTTTGATCACCGCCGCCATAAAAACGCAGCTCGGTTGGGGTGCGGCTGAAGTCGTCGGTATCCATCCAGCTGGCACGCCACACCCCCAACCACGATAGTGTTGGCGTGACGCTGCGCAGCCACTTGGTTTGGCCCAGCACACGATAGACACTAAAATCACTCCCCAGCTCATCTTGCGCAGCCTCTATGGTCAGGTCGTGTCTTTGTGCTGTAGTGGGAAAAAGTACATCGTCGCTTTGTAAATACTGTAACCCTGCGCCGACAAACCATAGTTGCGTGGTTTGTGATGCTTCGCCAGCTTGTCGAAAGTCACTGTAAGAAATACGAGTGAAAACGGTGTTGGTCCAGTCCTCAATGACGCTGAAAAAGCGCGTCACGCCCAGTGAGCCGGTCAAGGTTTGATTATCATTGTGATCGGTATGCAGCAGGCCAATCTGATAATCGATATAGTCGCTGTTGGGATCGGCAAGAGGCACTTTGTAACTAAATAAAAAGTCTTGCTCTGGTGCGGATACCTGAGCTTCAACGCGCATGCGATGTCCGGCATCGTTGAGTCGCGGTCGTTGCCACTGAATGCTGGCTCTGGGGCCAACATCTGTGGCAAAACCAACGCCATAATCGACATAGTGCTTGTGTTTTTCGGTTAATGTGACTAACACATCAATGATATCGTCGCGACGCTTAGTGATATCCGGTCGAATGTTAACTTGGGCAAAATAACCGCTTTGGCGCAATTGAGTGGTCATTTGCGTTAATTTACTCAGTGAATAAGGGGTGTTGTTTGGCAGTTCAACGATTTTTGCTAATAACTCTGGGTCTAGAGTGTTATCGATTAAGACAAATTCACCAAATGCATACCGCTGACCAAAGCGATATTCCAGTACTAATTCTACCTCTTGATTATTATCTGCCACCACCACTTTGCTGCTGCCTACCTCAAGATCAAAATAGCCATTGGCAATCGCCTGACTATAGAGTTGATTGGTCAAGCGCGTGTAGCGATTTTGGTCAAAAGCAAGGCCGGTGAGTGCCTGTAGGTCAGCGTGGATCGCCGCCAGCGGAGGATGCTCTGTGAGCGGCGCATCGCCGTCAATGGCGACCTTGCCAACTGTGGCGAGCGGGCCGGTGTTGACGCTGGCTCGCCAGGCCTGACAATTACTGTTTGGCTCTTCGGGATCGTCAATTAACTCAAGGGTAGTGAATTGCGCCGCAAAATATCCATAAGCGTGAAATGAGGCAAGCAATAGCTCACCAAGGGCTTGCCGCTGCTGTACCAATGTCAGCGGGGTCACTGCACGACAACTGTCAAAACCGTCAAATGCCGACAGACTCACCGCTATATTGCTAGCCACGGGTTTAGGGATATCTTGTACCCAGGTTACCGTCGTTTGGGCGTGTGTAAAAACGCCGATAAATAGGCATATCCATGCCAAATATTTCATGCAAAAATCCTATTGCGCCGTGCCAATCAATGCCGGCTTTGCGCGTTTAAAATGCATATCGCGCCAGTTATGGTCGTCCTCTTCTTCTAATTGAAAAGGATGCAGAGAAAATCCGGTCACCGCCGGGTCCGTCGATTGCTTATTTTTTTGGGTATCCGCTACGGTAAAATGGACAAAAGCATCGCTAGCCGCATTCGGATTATCCCAGCGAATGACCCATGAATGCCCATCAAAAGGCTCAAGTGTGCCCGTTAACGTTTGCATGCGTTGCGATGTAAATCGGACACTGCCACCTTCATTTCGTTCAATCGTCACTGCGCCATACCAAGCATCGCGGTATTCACCTAGATAGTCCTCTGCTGGCAATAACACCGCTCCGCTGCCTTTAGGTTTAGTGCCATAACGAGCAATCCAGCGCTGTTCAGCGCGCGCTTGTCTCTCGACGTAGTGGTCAACCCAATCTATTGGCGGTGCCTCTGGCATCACTGATTTGATAATGCTTTGCATAATGGCAGAGCGCACGCCATAGTTGGAGCCATTATTGAGGACAATCACGCCTAACTCTAGCTCAGGGATTAGCGCTGCATAGGCTTGATACCCGGATAATGTACCAGTATGGGAGAACATTTGATAGCCGTAAATATTTTCTTTGCGCCAGCCAATACCAAATGCCCGAAAGTGCGTTTGGTGCAGGTTGCGATGCCTTTGCGTGACGTGGAGTAATGTGTGTGATTGCCACATCATATCAAGCTGTTGAGAACTAAATAGTGGCTGTCCGTTTGGCGTTTTGCCTTCATTGAGCAGTGCTTGCAACCACTTTAGCATGTCGTGCGCATTGCATACCACGCCGCCGGCAGGTGCGGACATGAGCGCATCGCCTAAAATGGCATTGCGCGGTACGGGATAGATCCCGCGCTCATCCTGATGACTGTAGCCTGTGGCCACATTGCCAAGTGCGCCTTTGGGCATGGCACCCGCATAGCAATCCATTCCCAGCGGTTGAAAGATTTGTTCATCGACAAACTGCGCCCAAGGCATGTCTGCTATCTGAGCAACAATTTCAGAAGCGGCAATATACAACACGTTGGAGTAACTGTACGTTTGCCGAAAGGAATAGGCAGGAGTGAGATAGCGCAATCGCTGTACTACTTCTGCTCGAGAAAACCCCGACGGTTCAGGCCAAATCATCGCATCACCTGCACCGCTGACTAAGCCACTGCGATGAGTCAGCAAATCAATGATGCGAAACTCGCGGGTGACTTTAGGATCATGTAGCGCAAATGCTGGCAAATGGTCACTCACGCGATCGTTCCAGTCGAGCTTGCCTGCGTCTACCAAAATTGCCACAGAGGCGGCCGTAAATGCTTTTGACGTTGAGGCAAGCCGAAACTGGGTGTAGGGATTGACGGGTAAGGAGGCGGCCATATCACGCAAACCATATCCGGCTAAATGCGCGATTTTGCCTTGATAGACAACACCTACAGCAGCGCCGGGCGTATAAAAGGTGCTCAGAGCATCTTCAACAATTTTGTGGAGTGCGGGCGCACTGATAAGTTCTGCCTTGGGGTTAGCTTGCATTGTGATGTTTTGGGCATCAATACTGGCCGAAGCCGTCAATCCAGCAACAATGATCACCCTCCACAGACGTCGCACAACATTGGTTCCTTTTACTTTAAATCAGTACAGACTTGTTTCAATTAACACGACCAAGTATAGCAAAACCTAATGTACAAAGCCTAGCTTGTGTAACAGTCTGTAACGCTTGCACACAATCAGTAAAAACGCACCGAGATACATAGTGACCCCATATACACCAGCGGCAACGGCGTATTGGGAGTTGGCCAAAAACGTCACCGCAATCAAGATTGCCATCGTCCCGTTTTGCGTGCCTACTTCAATGCCTAAAGTCACGGCATCATTGAGCTTGAGACCGCCAAAGCGAGCTAGTACCACCCCGAGCACAGTGGCAAGAATATTGAGGGTAAAGGTGAATATAAATATGCTGGGAAACGCTTCCATGAGCATCTCACGTTCATCATAGGCGATTTTGGCAATCATAGAAAATAAAAACGCGGTGGATAGATTACGAAAAAAATCTTCAGATTTGATGGCAAACTGCAGCGCAAATTTGCGCACCGTCATGCCCAGCATAATCGGGATCAGCGAGATGACCAATAGGCCAACAGAGGTTTTGATCAATGAAAACTGTTCATCAGGCGAGGTCGAAAATAGTGAGATCCCCCACTGGATCAGCAGCGGAGTGGTGATGATACACACCACGGTGGTGATGGCCGTCAAAGATACGGATAAAGCGAGGTTGGCACGACCAATATGCGCCAGCAGGTTTGAGGAGGTGCCACCGGGACAGGCAGCCAAAATCATGATCCCCACAGCAATATGCGCCGGAACATTAAAGGCGTAAATCAAACCAATTGCAAGCAACGGCAAGCCAATCAGCTGGCCCAGCAAACCTAAAAGGACGGGTTTAGGTGTGCTGAAGAGGCGCTTAAAATCGGCAAGCGTCAGGGTTAAGCCCATACCAAACATAATGACGGCGAGAGATAAAGGGAGTAGTACTTGAGTAAAAAACGATGCTTCCATATGCTTTCCCTAGCTCATTTTTTTGAGTAATGATGCGGGAGCAATACGCAGCAGTAGCTGCAAAAACGCCCAAGGCCAGGTGGGCACAAAGTAACTCTTGCCTTCTTTTTCCATCGCATTGACCATGGCGCGACAGCCGGTTTCGGTATCGACAATAAAGGGCACCTTTTTGACTTTTTCGTTGATTTCGCTCTTGATAAAACCGGGGTGAAGCGCGGTCACCTTAATCGGCGAGTCCATCAAGTCGATGGCAAGCCCTTGAGTCATTGAGGTTAACGCCGCTTTTGATGCGGCATAGACGGTTAACGCGCGACGATAAGGGCTGACAGCGCTGACCGAAGAGATAGTTACTAAGTGTCCAGCATTACGGGTATTAAAAATCTCCATGGCCGCTTCCATTTGCGCCAAAGCTGATACAAAGTTGGTGGTGGCCGTTTGTTTGTTGGCATAAAAATACCCACTGCCGATGGTGGCGCCTTTGCCCATGCCGGCGTTGACAATAATGCGATCAAGCCCGCCGATTTCCTCATCAAAGGCTTTAAACACGCGAAATACCTCATCGTGGTCATTGACATCGAGAGCTTTGCAGATGACGGTCAAATTGGGGTTGATGGCGGCAATGGCGGCTTTGAGCTCTGCCAAACGATCCTCGCGGCGCGCACATAGTGCTAGGTTGCGGCCACGTCGGGCAAATTCCAGTGCCATACCGTATCCCAGCCCGGAGCTGGCGCCTGTGATCAAAATATTGTTGCGCATGCGCATATCATCCTATCTGTTGTTTTTGTTGTTGATTAGCTGTCGGCAGCGATGTTGTAAGTAGTGATTAAAAAACCACAAGTACTTAAACGCGGGATTGCGCGTTTGCTT
>CAZLGJ010000076.1:6174-14107 GCA_964559075.1 uncultured Glaciecola sp. | reverse complement strand
ATATAAATAAGTCAAATAGACATATAGACGTCTAGATGGAAAAACTGATATGATCAACCAGTATTTTCTGCCCACATCAATATAAACACATACAGTGTGGGTGTTACTGTTCACAACAAGAATAACTATTTACGACTAATGAGGTGTGCATGGCACAACATTTATTCACGTCAGAATCCGTTTCTGAAGGCCATCCGGACAAAATTGCCGACCAAATTTCTGATGCAGTGCTCGACGCGATACTCGCTGAAGACCCCACTGCTCGCGTTGCTTGTGAAACCTTTGTCAAGACTGGCATGGTGCTAGTTGGCGGCGAAATTAATACTCACGCATGGGTCGACATTGAAAAAATCGCACGTGATACCGTGCGCGAAATTGGCTATGTGCATTCTGATATGGGCTTTGATGCGGATTCCTGTGCTGTGCTTAACGCGATTGGCAAACAGTCTGCGGATATCAACCAAGGCGTTGACCGCGGGGAACGCGCCGAACAGGGTGCGGGTGACCAAGGCTTAATGTTTGGTTTTGCTTGTAATGAAACACCTGAGCTGATGCCAGCACCAGTGATGTATGCACATAAACTCGTCAAAAAACAAGCCGAAGTGCGTAAAAGCAAGCAGCTACCCTGGCTACGTCCAGACGCAAAATCACAGGTGACCTTTGTGTATGAAAATGGCCAGCCTGTCGCGATTGATGCGGTAGTGCTTTCGACCCAACACTGTGATTCGGTGAGCACAGCTGATTTGCGTGAAGCGGTGATGGAAGAGATAATCAAGCCAGTGTTGCCGAGCGAGTGGATTAAACCCAGTACACTGTTTCACATCAATCCCACCGGTCGTTTTGTGATTGGTGGCCCTATGGGTGATTGTGGTCTGACCGGGCGTAAAATCATCGTGGATACTTATGGCGGTATGGCCAGACATGGCGGCGGCGCGTTTTCTGGCAAAGACCCATCCAAAGTAGACCGCTCTGCAGCATATGCTGGTCGTTACGTTGCCAAAAACATCGTAGCCGCAGGATTAGCCGACAAATGCGAAATCCAAGTATCTTATGCCATCGGCGTGGTCGAGCCTACTTCTATCAGTGTCGAAACCTTTGGTACTGGTAAAGTCAGCGATGAAGTGATTACGCAGTTGGTGCGTGAACATTTTGACTTACGTCCGTATGGCTTGATTCAAATGCTTGACTTAGAACGCCCAATCTACCTGCCTACAGCAGCTTACGGTCACTTTGGTCATGCCCAATATCCTTGGGAACAAACCGACCGCGCTGACGCACTCAAGCAGTCTTTGTAATATAAGGCGCTCCACCTAGCCGTTCTGTGCAAAAAAACATTCAGATATTGCACAGAATGGCAAAATAGGTGACGATACACTACAGTACCCATGACAAAAAAGGAATGTCTATGTTGCGCGTATTGTGTTGTCTTATCGCATCAATAATGATAAGCGCCTGCTCCACCTCCCCAACCGGTCGCAATCAACTCAACCTCTTTGGCAGTAGCCTCGACGCCCAGGGCGCGGCTGCCTTTAGCGCCATGAAACAATCCGTGCCCTTGAGTACCAACACCGCGCAGTCGCAATATGTCATGTGTGTCGTGGACGCTCTGTTACCCGTAACAGATAAACGCTTTGGTAAGCGCGATTGGGAAGTGGCTGTGTTTGACGATCCTCAGGTCAACGCTTTTGCGGTGCCGGGTGGCAAAATTGGCGTGTACAGCGGGATTTTGAATGTCGCCACCACGCCGGACCAGCTCGCGGCGATTATTGGCCACGAAATTGCGCATGTCATCGCCGAGCATTCTGCGGAACGCGCCACCATCGAATTAGGCGCGCAAGCATTGCTGATTGGCTCGCAAGTTGCCATGCAGGCAAACGAGTTTAGTGCTCAGGAACAGCGACTTTACATGAGTGTGTTGGGCTTGGGAACACAAGTTGGCCTAGCTCTCCCATATTCGCGCACCCATGAAAGTGAAGCAGATCGTATCGGCCTTGAGCTGATGGTTGAAGCGGGTTTTAGCCCCTATAGCGCAGTGGAACTGTGGGAAAAGATGGGCGCGCTTAACAAACGCACTCCGCCGGAGTTTTTGTCCACCCACCCTGCGGTGCAAACTCGCCTAACGGATTTGAAAGCCGCGATCCCAGTAGTGGTCAAACGCTTTGCTAAACAGCGTCGTGAACGCCCTATCTGTTAGGACGTTACCACATCTAAGACGCTTGGCTATCAAGCTTGTTGAGATGTACATCCATCTGCGGATAAGGAATGGAAATACCTTCTGCATCAAAACGCAGCTTAACCGCTTCGGTAAAGTCAAACAGCAGCCCCCAATAATCGCTAGATTTAACCCAAGGGCGCACCACGATGTTGACCGAACTATCCCCGAGTGAGCCTACCGCCACTGTGTATTTCGGATCTTGTAACACACGCTCGTCCGCTTGTAGCATTTCTTCTAATACGCGTTTGGCTTTTAACAAGTCATCATCATAGCCGATGCCAAAGGTCATATCGACGCGGCGGGTCGGCTTAGCCGAAAAGTTGGTGATGTTGCCGCCATAAATAGCACCGTTAGGCACGATGATTTCTTTGTTATCCGGTGTATTCATAATGGTACTAAAGATGCCGATGCTCTTCACCGAGCCGGCAACGCCACCTGCATCCACATAATCACCCGCTTTGAACGGACGAAAAACCAGCAACATGACCCCGGCTGCAAAATTTTGCAGCGAGCCCTGTAGCGATAGACCAATCGCAAGACCTGCCGCACCGAGAATTGCCACCAGTGATGTAGTATCCACACCGAGTTGGTCGAGTGACGCTACAATGACAAACAGCATCAAAATGGCTTTCACGATAGACTTCAAAAATTCTACCAGCATGTCATCGTATTTTGATTTGGACATGATTTTACCAAACACACCAATCAATACGTTAACGATTATCTTACCAATCAGATAAATCAAGATGGCCATGACAATATTGATGCTCCAAGGCACCGCGTAGGTCTCAATAAAGTGCTGCACGTCAAAATTAGCAACAATATCGGTTGCTGAATTGATGGTATCTGACACTGAAGAGCTGTTAGCAGTATCTGGAGAATCTGTTTGCGTAAAAAGTTGCAGTAACATGTGCATATCATCCTATCCTTTGCTGGGTGTTTTATACTAGATTAAACGGTAGTCAACTTTTGCCATTATGCAATAAAAATTGATTAAAAACCTAGGCATAATAACAATTTAACATCTGGTCGTTTTTTTGTTTGGCATTTTATGTATTATCCACTAGTCTTATCAATAGGATGAATTAGACATCATGAAAAGGAACTTCTATGCTCTACCTAATAAGCTTAGCGCTTGTTGTGTTTGCGCTACTTTTATTCGCTTTACGTGCAGATCGTGGTCGCGACTCAATTCACGCACGCGGTACTCCTCCGCCACCATCCATTGACTTATCATTTAAACAACCTAAGCCAACCCAAAAAACAAAAAATTGCGACTAAACCTAGGTTACCCGTGATGAGTTGGGTATGATAGTACAATTAATTCATTAACTGACTATTGACTCAACTCTCTATGCGTATATCACGTTTTTACCTTCCCGAGACGCTTGCCAGTGATACGGAGGTTTCGTTACCGCCAGACACGGCCCACTATATTCACAACGTATTGCGTTTAGCCGTTGGTACGCCAGTCGTCTTGTTTAACGGTGACGGCAATGAATATGCCGGTGAGTTAACCAGCGTCAGTAAACGCGCGGTAGCGGTATTGATTAACGCCAAGCTCTCACTTTCTTGTGAATCGCCCTTGTCCTTGCATCTTGCTCAGGGCATTTCCAAAGGTGACCGCATGGACTTTGTTCTGCAGAAAGCCACCGAACTAGGCGTCAGTGACATCACTCCGATTATTACCGAGCGTTGCAACGTCAAGCTCTCAGCCGAACGCTGGGAAAAAAAAGCGCAGTCATGGCATAAAATCATCGCCAGTGCCTGTGAACAGTCGGGTCGCAACACTCTGCCCGTGCTGCATGCACCGTGTACGCTCCAGGCTTTTTTAAAACAGCCCACTACTCAAGTGCGCATGTTGTTGCACCCAGAAGCGCCGCAGCCGTTACCGCTATTGCCCGTGCGCGAACAAGGTGCTCGCGTGCTGATTGGGCCTGAGGGGGGGCTCAGCGACAATGAAATTTATCAAGCCGGCGAAGCAGGTTATGTCCATATCAAACTAGGGCCTCGTATCCTGCGCACCGAAACCGCAGCACTAACTGCTATCAGCATTCTACAAGCTCAATTTGGAGATTTATTATAATGTCACTTCGTTTGTTGATCGTTATGGATCCGATCGCCTCGATTACCCCCTACAAAGACACGTCGTTCGCCATAGCGTTAGAGGCTCAAGCACGGGGCCATCAGGTGTTTTATGCGGAACAAAAAGATTTGTCTATCGTCCAAGGGCAGCCTTTTGTGAATGCCGCACCATTGACCGTAGTTGATCAAAACGAAGATTTTTATCAACTCGGTGAAAGCGTTACAGAACCACTAACAGCCTTTGCGGCAATATTGATGCGCAAAGACCCGCCGGTAGACGATCAGTTTATCTTCACTACCCAAATTTTTGCGCTTGCTGAAGCGCAAGGCGTTTTAGTAGTCAATCACAGTCAAGCGCTGCGTAACTTTAATGAAAAGCTGTTTACCTCCTATTTTCCAGATTTGATCCCACCTACTTTAGTGACTCGCAACAGCGATCAAATCAAAGCCTTTCACGCCGAGCATCGCGATATTATCTGCAAGCCGCTGGACGGCATGGGCGGGGTTGGGATTTTTCGCATCAAAGAGGACGCCAATAATTTAGGCGTCGTCATAGAAACCTTGACCAATAACGGTCAGCGTCTAGCCATGTTCCAGCGCTACGAACCGGCCATCAAAGACGGCGACAAGCGCATCTTGATTGTCAACGGCGAAGTCATGCCTTACTGTTTAGCGCGCCTGCCGCAAGGCACTGAAACGCGTGGTAACTTAGCCGCGGGTGGCGTCGGTCGCCCACAACCTATCAGTGAATCAGATCGAACTATTGCTGAGCGCATCGCCCCGACGTTGCTAGCACACAACATCCTATTTGTGGGCTTGGACGTCATTGGCAGCAAAGTGACCGAGATTAATATCACTTCGCCCACCTGCGTGCGCGAAATTGAAGCCGCTTATGACATCAATATTTGTGGTAAGCTGATGGAGGCTATTGAATCTCGCTGCTAAACACACTAAATATCACAACACTAATAACGAAAAAGGAAGGTTATGTCGTTTGTTTCATTTGCTAATCACCTGCTTGTCGCCATGCCAAGTCTGACCGATGCCTATTTTAGACGCAGCGTGGTATATGTGTGTGAGCACAATCCGGAAGGTGCGATGGGGATTGTGATCAATATCCCGATCAACATGAGCCTAGCACAACTGCTCGAGCAAGCTGTACCGGAGGCAACAGTGCTGCCCGAAAAAGCGGAGCAGATTGTCGTCAAAGGTGGTCCAGTTAGCCCCGAGCGTGGTTTTATACTGCACTCGCCCCAAGCGTGTTGGGATAGCAGCTTAGGGCTATCAGCGGATTTTATGGTGACCACCTCCAAAGATATTTTGTCGGCCCTAGGCAATGATGCGGGCCCCGATAAACAAATCATCGCGCTTGGCTATGCCGGCTGGAGCGATGGACAGTTGGAACAAGAGCTACAAGATAACGCGTGGCTGACGATTCCCGCATCAGCTGAGCTGGTCTTTGATACCCCCTTACATTTGCGCTGGGAGTCAGCGGTCAAGGCGCTTGGCATTGAACCCTGGCAACTCACGCAAAGTGCTGGCCATGCATAAGGTCAAAAGATAGTGAGTACTTACCTTGCGTTTGACTTTGGCACGCAAAGCATCGGCGTAGCGGTTGGTCAAACGATCACAGCTACCGCTCAGCCGCTTGAAGCAATCAAAGCGCGAGACGGTATTCCTAATTGGGAAATCGTCAAAGATGTCTATGCTCAGTGGCAGCCTCAGCAGTGCATTGTCGGAATTCCCTACAATATGGATGGCACGGAACAAGAAATGACGCTGCGCGCCCGTAAGTTTGCTAATCGTCTGTCTAATCAGTGTCGCTGCAAGGTGATTATGGTCGATGAGCGGTTGACGACCACTGACGCCAAATCGCGTTTATTTGAACTAGGTGGCTACAAAAAACTCACCAAAGGCAAAGTAGACAGTGTGTCGGCATGTGTGATTTTTGAAAGTTGGTACGAACAGGGCATGCCAGATAACTAAGGCCGTTATTCGTTAATCTATGGGCGAGACGTCTGACACGCCCAGCATACCCCAAAGTTACCTGCGTTGATCTCACCACATTCGGGGCACTGCCAATCAACATCATCTAGTGTTAGCCGTTCTTGTTGCCACTGCTGCAATAATTGCTGCGCGCGAGGCTCCCAGGTTGCGTCAACTAACCAGACTTCAATCTCGCTATCTACAGCGGGAATTTCACCAATCGAGCCTTGCAAAAAGTCGTTTTTGAGCAACACAGGGATCCCCGCGTCAGCCAAGAGCTGATGCACTTGATGCACGGCAATCCGGTCATAAGAAAAATAAAACTTTTGCAAACAAGCTAACTCATATCGATTGATACATTGGATAAAGAGCCTAACCCAGTTGGGTTGGTTTCTTCAAGTTTTATCATCAAACGCAAATCATTGGGTGAATCGGCGTGGTGCAGCGCTTGCTCTAGCGAAATTTTACCCGCTGTGTACAAATCTTTCAGCGCCATATCAAAGGTTTGCATGCCCATTTCTTTGCCTTTGAGCATGGCGTCTTTTAACCCCGCCATCTCGTTGCGCTGAATCAAATCGCGGATCAACGGCGAGTTGAGCATCACTTCAATCGCGGCGACACGGCCAGTACCATCGACGGTTGGCACCAGCTGCTGGGCAACAATGGCCTTGATATTCATCGACAGCTCAAAACGCACTTTGTCATGCATATCTTTGGGTGCGAGATGCAAAATACGCTCAATAGCCTGGTTGGCATTGTTTGCGTGTAATGTGGCAACGCACAAGTGCCCTGTATCGGCAAACGACATGGCGTATTCCATGGTCTCCATCGAGCGAATTTCACCGATTAAAATCACATCTGGTGCCTGTCGCAAAGAGCTTTTTAGTGCATCGTCAAACGAATGGGTATCAATCCCGACCTCGCGCTGGGTGATCACGCAGTTATCGTGCTCGTGCACAAACTCAATCGGATCTTCAATACTCAAGATATGGCCGGTGCTGTTGCGATTGCGATGGCCAATTAACGCCGCCAATGAGGTCGATTTACCCGTGCCGGTGCCGCCAACAAACAGCACCAGTCCACGCTTAGCCATGATCATATTGGTGAGTACATCTGGCAAACCGAGACTCTCAACTCGCGGGATCTCGGTCACGATGCGCCGAATAACCATCCCCGGCATATCGCGTTGCCAAAAGGCTGAGCAGCGAAAGCGACCGACATTCTCCGGCGCAATGGCAAAGTTACACTCCTTGCTATTGGCAAACTCATTATACTGCGTCGGATTCATCGCTTGTTGCAACAACTGGTGTGCGCCAGCCTCGTCAAGGCTGCAATCGGTTAATGGTGTCAGACGGCCATTAATTTTGGCACTAACCGGGCGGCCGACAGTAATAAACAAGTCAGATGCCTGCTGGGTCACCATACTATGCAAATAGTCATTCAGTTCCATCATCGCTCTTATCTACCTTATATCTAGTCAACTAGAAATTAATCGAGTTCTTGTTCTCACAGAGCACCGCCGCGGCGTCTTTTTGACTCACCAAACCTTGTGCTACTAGGCGTTGCACGGCTTGATCCATGGTTTGCATGCCGTGACCTTGCCCGGTTTGGATCACCGAATACATCTGCGGGACTTTATCTTCACGG
>CAZLGJ010000076.1:0-6158 GCA_964559075.1 uncultured Glaciecola sp. | reverse complement strand
CCCATCATAATCTCGTGGGCAGCGATGCGACCGCCACCTTCACGCTTGAGTAAGTTTTGTGAAATCACCGCGCGCAAGCTTTCCGATAACATCGAGCGCACCATGGATTTTTCTTCCGCTGGAAAGACATCGATAATGCGGTCGATGGTTTTGGGCGCAGAGTTTGTGTGCAGCGTGCCAAACACCAAGTGACCGGTTTCAGCGGCAGAGATGGCCAAGCGAATGGTTTCCAAATCGCGCAGCTCACCGACCAAAATGACATCTGGGTCTTCCCGCAGCGCTGAGCGCAGTGCAGTCGAGAACGACTTAGTATCGCGATGGACTTCACGCTGATTGATTAGGCACAGTTTGTTTTCGTGGACAAACTCAATCGGATCTTCAATCGTTAAAATGTGCTCGCGTTTGTGGGTATTGATATGATCAATCATGGCCGCCAGTGTCGTTGATTTACCCGACCCCGTAGCACCGGTAACCAGCACAATGCCAGTGGGCTGGTCAATGATATCTTTAAAGATAGCCGGAGCGCCTAACTCGTCCAACGTCAAAACTTTGCTGGGGATGGTGCGCAGTACGGCAGCGGCGCCGCGGTTTTGGCCGAACGCATTTACGCGAAAGCGCGCCAGATCTTGTACTTCAAAAGAAAAATCTATTTCCAGATGCTCTTCGTATTCACGCCGCTGCTGATCGTTCATGACCTCATAGACCAAGGCTTGAACGGCTTTGTGGTCCAAGTCGGGCACGTTGAGGCGACGCATCTCGCCGTCAACGCGGATCATCGGTGGCTGACCTGCCGACAAATGCAGATCAGAGGCATTATTTTTTACACTAAAGGCGAGTAATTCGGTAATATCCATGTTAACCCTTATCAATTTATTCAAATAGACTGACTCAATGACCAATCCCATTGCCGACAATCTGACACTCACTCATCAACGCATGGTTGAAGCTGCCGAAGCCGCGAATCGCGAACCTGACTCAATCCAATTATTAGCGGTGAGCAAAACCAAACCCGTATCGGATATCGTACTTGCGTATGCCGCCGGACAACGCCACTTTGGCGAAAATTACGTCCAAGAAGGGGTCGATAAGATCCTTGCTACGACCCATTTAACTGACATCACATGGCATTTTATCGGCCCCTTACAATCAAATAAGAGTGCTTTAGTGGCAAAATATTTTGCATGGTGCCAAAGTATTGATCGACTCAAAATTGCGAAGCGTCTGAACGACCAACGCTCTAGCGATAAAGCTCCGCTCAACATCACCATCCAGGTCAATATCGACGGCGAAGCGAGTAAATCTGGCGTGTTACCAGCAGATATCCTGCCATTGGCTCAAGCTATCGCGGACATGCCACACCTTACATTACGTGGTATCATGGCCATACCAAAGGCGTCGCCCGAAGCCGCCGAACAAGCACAAACCCTTAGTCAGCTGCATGCAATTTATACCGAGCTACAGTTACAATTTAGCAGTATAGACACGCTTTCAGTGGGGATGAGTACTGATTTAGCACCGGCGATTGCGCATGGCTCAACCATGGTGAGAGTCGGCACGGGAATATTTGGGGCGCGTAATTTACCGCAACATAAGTAACCGCAACATAAGGATGAACAACATGACGGCTTCCCCTCAGCATACTAAGATTGCCTTTATCGGTGCAGGCAACATGACATCGGCCATTATTACCGGCATGGTCAACGCTGGCTATGCGCCAGACGCCATCATGGCGACGAATCCATCAGCGGGAAAGTTAGCCGCACTACACGAGCAGTGCGGCATCCTGACGAGTCACGACAATGCAGCCGCACTGGCGTTTGCCGATATCATAGTGTTGGCCGTCAAACCGCAGATGCTCGCTGAAGTCATAGCAGCACTTCCCGCGACAAGCCGGCAACAAAAACAATACATATCCATTGCCGCAGGCGTGACTATTGCGCGCATTCAAGAGTGGCTAGGGGCGCCCTGTGAAGTGGTGCGCACTATGCCTAACACCCCATCGAGTATTGGTATGGGCATGACCGGACTGTACGCTGCAGATGATACTGACCGTGTGCTCTGTGAACTGGCTGAATACGCCCTCGGGCAAGTGGGCAAGACACTGTGGGTTGCTAATGAAGATGCCATCAACGGCGTGATTGCAGCGGCAGGCTCTGCTCCTGCGTACTTGTTTTTATTTGCCGAATGCATGCAGGCCAAAACCGAAGCGCTCGGGTTTAGCCCCGCAGATGCAAAACTACTCGTTGCCCAAGCGCTAGCAGGTGCAGGTCAAATGTTACTGAATAATGCCGATACGCCTTTTAGCACGTTGCGTGAAAATGTCACGTCCAAAGGTGGTACCACAGCGCAAGCATTGGCGTCATTTAACGCAGATGATTTGTCGGGTGTAGTCGCAAAGGCGATGCAGGCTGCGGTAGATCGTGCCATAATCATGCAGCAGGAAATTTAACAGCGTGGTCGAAACACATCGTCCACAGCAACTCAACTTATAAAGGAATGCTATGTCAGCTTCGTTTTTTTTGATCGACACTTTGTTTAATTTGTATCTGATGGTGGTGATTTTGCGCCTCTGGCTGCAACTTGTGCGCGCTGATTTTTATAACCCGTTTTCGCAGTTTGTCGTTAAAGTCACTCAGCCGATAGTCGGGCCACTGCGCAGAGTGATTCCTGCCATGGGCAAATTCGATACCGCGACCTTTGTGTTTGCCCTAGCCATTGCGTGTTTAAAAGTCTTTGTCATTGCGCAATTACTACAAGGGCAGCGTGTGGACGTGTTGACCGTGCTGATTGTCGGAGCGATAGCGCTTATCAAACAGGTGTTTTCATTGATGTTTTGGATGCTGATTATCCGCGCTATTTTGAGCTGGGTTTCGCAAGGCAACAACCCCATTGAATATGTCATCGGACAGTTGACTGAACCGTTTTTACGCCCTATTCGTAAAATTATACCTCCCATTGGCGGGTTGGATTTGTCGGTGCTGGTCGCGATCATTGCCCTGCAGTTTATTCAGCTGCTATTACAAGGCTTTATTGGACCGTTCTAACCGGTGCGCCTTCAATGGCGCAGAGCGGCTTACTCAATCGCTACACTAAACCCAACTGCTATAATTAGTGGGAGTCATGCATCTTAATGATAGGAGTCAATATGTTTTGCAGTAACCAATCTATGCGCCGCTTCATGATGGCGCTACTCATCAGCGCCATCCTTCCCTTAGCGCTACTAAGCAAACATGTCCACGCGGAAATCAAGCAAACCCTTGGCCCGTGGGATGTACACTACATCGTATTTCCATCGACCTTCTTAACCCCCGAAATCGCTAAAGCCAACGGCTTAGTCCGCTCAAAATTTAACGCCGTCGTCAATATTAGCGTGCTGGACAAAGAGACCAAAGAAGCGCAAATGCCAAGTGTCGATGGCAGTGCCCGTAATCTGATTGGCACGACTAAAGAACTGGCGTTTAAACGCGTGGTGGATGGTGAAGCGGTATATTATATTGCGCCTTTGTCATACCGCGATCGTGAGACCTACCGCTTTACGGTGACCATTACGGATCGCGGACAAACCGAAACACTCAGTTTCCAACAACAAATGTACGTAGACTAATATAAGTAGACTATTAGCAGTTACGGACGATCTTTTTCTAGGCGCACAAAGGTCAACGTCTTGTCATCTGACTGTTCTGGGGCAAAGCGGTAGCCATCTTCGGCAAAATTAGCTAGCTCACCAGCTTCGGTGATCTGATTTTGAATAATGTAGCGCGCCATCAAGCCGCGCGCTTTTTTGGCATAGAAACTAATGATTTTAACCTTGCCGTTTTTTTCGTCCTTAAACACCGGCGTCAAAATCTGTGCCTTTAGCTTGGCCGGTTTTACCGCCGAAAAGTACTCGGTGGAAGCAAGATTCACCAAGGTTTGTGAAGACTGTGCCGCGAGCGCGTCATTGAGCGTCTCTGTAATGGTATTGCCCCAGTATTCGTAAAGGTTTTTGCCCTTTGCCGTGGCCAATTTAGTGCCCATTTCCAAGCGATAAGGCTGCATCAAATCAAGCGGTTTTAGCACGCCGTACAGCCCTGATAAAATGCGCAAGTGAGACTGCGCGAACGCTACCTCAGCTGCATTCAAACTCTGCGCATCTAAACCTGTATAGACATCGCCATTAAACGCATACATGGCCTGACGGGCATTGTCTGGCGTAAACGGCGTATGAAACTGAGCGAAACGCTCAGCATTTAACAGCGCAAGTTTGTCGCTGATCCCCATCAACGTGGACAAATCAGCCGGCGTCAGTGCTTTGCACGTATCGACCAAGTCATCAATACCTGAGAGTAAACTGGGCACAGAATGCTCAGTGACTGGCACTGGGGTTTTATAATCGAGATTTTTGGCGGGTGAAACGACGACTAACATGGCTATCCTCAAGATAAAGATATCTACACGTAGATATGAATACAATTTTAACGTGCACTGTATCATAGGCAAACATGGGGATCAAAACGCAAAATAGCGTTTGTTTTGTCTCTAAAAATTGCTACTCTATCCATTGTTAGACTCGATTTTATTTAAGGATTTTCATGAGCGATCTACTTTCTGCACTCAAAGCGGTAACCACGGTTGTTGCCGATACTGGCGACATTGAAGCCATCAAAAAATACGCGCCTGTCGATGCCACGACTAACCCTTCTTTGCTATTGAAAGCGGCGGATATTCCAGAGTATAAAACGCACATTGAAGCAGCCATTGCTTGGGCCAAAACCCAGTCTAATGATCGCGACCAACAAATCGTCGACGCCGCAGATAAGTTAGCCATATTAATTGGTAAAGAAATTGTCGGCGTGATCCCCGGTCGCATCTCAACTGAGGTCGATGCGCGTTTGTCATTTTCTACCGAAGCCACCGTTGCCAAAGCCCACAAACTGATTGATTTGTATGCGCAAGAAGGGATCAGCAAAGAGCGTATTTTGATCAAAATCGCCTCGACCTGGGAAGGCATTAAAGCGGCAGAACAGTTAGAAAAAGACGGCATCAACTGCAACTTGACCCTCTTGTTCTCATTTGCCCAAGCGCGCGCTTGTGCCGAAGCGGGTGTGTATCTTATCTCACCGTTTGTCGGACGTATTTTGGATTGGTATAAAGCCAATGAAACTGGTGATTTTAGCGGCGCGAATGATCCTGGCGTCATCTCAGTGAGCAACATCTATCAATATTACAAAGCCCACGGCTATCAAACCGTGGTGATGGGCGCGTCTTTCCGCAATACGGGAGAAATTTTGGAACTGGCTGGATGTGATCGCCTCACCATCGCCCCTGCATTATTAGAAGAGCTGGCCAACTCGGACGCTGAGCTCACTGTGAAACTGCGCGATGAAGGCGTGACTGAATCTGTCCCTGCTAGCCTGGCTGAAGCTGCATTTCGTTGGGATATGAATGAAGATGCCATGGCCACCGAAAAACTCGCTGAAGGGATCCGTAACTTTACTAAAGACCAAATCAAACTCGAAACCAAATTAGCGGAGCAGCTATAACATGACCACCACAACGCCCGCATGGCAGCACTTAGAAGCGTTGGCTAAAAATGGACTGGCGCACATGCGTGAATTGTTTGCACAAGACGATGCGCGTGCCCACACCTTTCACTGCCAAGCAGCAGGCTGGCATTTGGATTTTTCTAAAAACCGAATTAACCAAGAGGTGTTTAGCGCACTAATGGCATTAGCCAGCGAACGTGGAGTGGCGCAAAAGCGCTCCGCCATGTTTGCCGGGGAGCCAATTAACCATACCGAAGGCCGTGCCGTATTGCACACTGCACTGCGCAACTTTTCGGAAGCGCCGGTGTTAGTTGCAGGACAAGATGTCATGCCTGACGTTCAGGCGACGCTTGCCAAGATGGCCACATTTACCGAGTCTCTGATACAACAAACGCATCGTGGCCATACTGGCAAAGCTATCACAGATGTCGTTTGTATCGGTATTGGTGGGTCGTTTTTGGGCCCCAAAATCATGACCGAGGCGCTCAAACCCTATCAACACAATGTCTTTGATGTGCATTATGTTGCCAATGTTGATGGCTGTCATATTCACGATGTGTTGGCCGCATGCGACCCACAAACGACCTTTGTCTTGATGTCGTCAAAATCATTTAGCACCCAAGAGACGCTGCA
>CAZLGJ010000075.1:0-14163 GCA_964559075.1 uncultured Glaciecola sp. | reverse complement strand
ATATGTACGCGGTTTTCCAAAGTGGTGGTAAACAACACCGTGTGGCTGAAGGCCAGACCGTTCGTTTGGAGAAAATCGAAGTTGCTCCAGGTGACTCGGTAGAATTCGATAACGTATTAATGGTTAGCAATGGTGACGATGTTAAAATCGGCACACCTATCGTTGCTAACGCTAAAGTAACTGCTGAAGTGGTAACACACGGCCGTGGCGAGAAAGTAAAAATCGTCAAGTTCCGTCGTCGTAAGCACTCTCGTAAACAGCAGGGTCATCGTCAGTGGTTCACAGAAGTGAAAATCACTGGTATTAACGCATAATAGGAGTAACTAACTAATGGCTCACAAAAAAGCTGGTGGTAGTACCAAAAACGGTCGTGATTCAGAAAGTAAACGCCTAGGCGTTAAGCGTTTCGGCGGCCAATCTGTATTAGCGGGTAATATCATTGTTCGTCAGCGTGGCACTAAGTTCCACCCTGGAAACAACATGGGTATCGGTCGCGACCACACATTGTTTGCATTATCAGACGGCAAAGTGCAGTTTGATGTTAAAAACAACAAAAAAGTGGTTAGCATCGTCGCAGAGTAAACTACGAACGATTTATCCCAAAAGAGCCTCGTTTTTTACGAGGCTTTTTTTTTGGCATGTTGTATAATGCAAGATGAAACTTTCAAGGTAATGTTAAATAAATGAAATTTGTCGATGAAGCGGAAATCCGCGTTGAGGCCGGTGACGGTGGTAATGGTACGGTGGGATTTCGCCGTGAAAAATACGTGCCACGCGGTGGCCCAGACGGCGGTGACGGCGGCGATGGCGGTTCCGTATATTTAGTTGCTGATGAAAACCTCAATACTCTGATCGACTTTCGCTTTGAGCGTTTTCATCGTGCCGAGCGCGGTCAAAATGGTCAAGGCAGTAACTGTACTGGACGTGGTGGAGAAGATCTCGAAATCAAAGTGCCGGTGGGTACACGCGCCACAGATTTAGAAACGCTTGAAGTGCTCGGCGACTTATTGCGCCACGGTCAGCGACTCAAAGTGGCACAAGGCGGCTACCACGGTTTGGGCAATGCACGTTTTAAAAGCTCGACTAATCGTGCACCGCGCCAAAAGACCAACGGTACGCCAGGTGAAATCCGCAACCTCAAGCTCGAGTTAATGCTTCTTGCCGATGTGGGTTTACTCGGTTTACCCAATGCCGGCAAATCGACCTTTATTCGCTCGGTATCTGCTGCCAAGCCTAAAGTTGCCGATTACCCGTTTACCACACTCGTGCCTAACCTCGGTGTAGTGCGACAAGACTCGCAGCAGAGCTTCGTGATTGCCGATATTCCAGGTCTGATTGAGGGCGCTGCAGATGGTGCTGGACTGGGGATCCAGTTTCTAAAGCATCTTGAACGCTGCCGAATTTTGCTACACATGGTTGATATTATGCCGGTTGACCAGAGTGATCCTGTCGCCAGTGCCCATGCCATTGTGGCTGAACTAGAAAAATACTCACCAAAGCTTGCGGCTAAACCGCGCTGGTTGGTGTGTAACAAAATCGATTTAATGATGCCCGAAGAGGCGGATGCACTATGTGCAGAGATCGCTGCAGCACTTGGTGCTGAGAAGTTCTATCAAATCTCCGCATTCCAAAAGATGAACACAGAGCAGCTGTGTCACGATATTATGCAGTTTATCGACTCACTACCTCCGGTAGAAGAGGTCTTAGAGGAAGAAGAAGATATTGAGTTCAAATGGGACAGCTATCACGCCTCAGTGATGGATGAGCATGTTGATGTGGAAGACTTTGACGAGGATGATGATGACTGGGATGAAGATGACGACCATCCCAATGTGGTGTATACCCGCGAATAATTTATCGCGATTGACCCATCATCTTACACCTAAACGAGCCCCTCGCTAAAACCAGCGAGGGACTTTTTTTTGATATGCGCTATATTCGTCACTAAATTTGGCAAGTAAGTGACGCTCCTCAGGGAGTATCTGAAAGCGCTGTAAATAAGCCCAAGCTATGGCAACAAACACAACAAATCCCGTATGTTGCCAATACAAACCCACGGCAACAATCAGCATCAGCATGCCAACATAAATCGGATTGCGCGACACAGCAAAAATACCATGCGCGATGATATGACTGGTTTTTTCTGGGGTAATTGGGCTAACCGTTGTCCGTGCTCGGCGCAATGTCCACACCGCCATACCGATAAAGACTAAGGCACACATTAGCACTAACACAGCAAATAAATTGGCCATATTTTGTGGAAAACCAAAGTGCGGAAACATCCCGCGCGTTACATACATGCTAATGCAAGATAGGATGAACACGGCGACTGGAGGCAGTTTTAATTCCAAAAAATCCATGTAATTGCCCACTAAAGCAAACCTTTTTAGTACAATACCCGTTACTATACAAAAAGCAATAACACAAAAGGCCACACATGAATAAGATGTCTATGATTGTCGCTATGGCACACAACCGCATTATCGGTGCTGATAACGATATGCCGTGGCACATGCCAGCCGATCTCAAGCATTTCAAAGCGACCACGATGGGCAAGCCGGTGGTGATGGGACGTAAGACCTACGCGTCAATTGGTCGCGCCTTGCCGGGGCGACGCAATATTGTCATTACCCGAGATCCTGCTTATCAGTTAAATGATGCCGATGTGGCGCACAGTATCGATGAAGCCTTAGCTATGTGTGCCGAAGAAGCAGAAGTCATGATTATTGGAGGCGGTTCGATTTATCAATCCTTGATCCCGCATGTAGATCAGCTGCATCTGACCTTTATCGACCTTGATGTTGCAGGCGATACACAATTTCCAGACTGGAATGCACACGGTCAATGGCGGGAAGTGAGTCGTGAAGCACACCCTAGTGATGACAAAAACCCTCACCCTTACGAGTTCGTAACCCTAGTTCGAATTTAGTCGGCTGTCGAGCTATCCACTAATGCGGCAAGACGCCGAGTGCGGTCTGGATGAGTGGATAACCACTTATCGACGGTAGACGGAGACGATTGCTGGAGCAATATGGTGAGCGAATCATGCATGGCTGAGGGGGCAAGTCCAGCTTTAGTCAACAGCTCAACTGCATATTGATCGGAGGCTAACTCAAAATCTTGGCTGTGTTGAAACGCATACAGCGTGACAATTGCCGCGAGTAATTCTTCAGAAAAGCCTTCTTCAGCGCCAAATATGACTGACGCGATAGCTAGACTGCTAGTGGCAATCACCGCCTGTTGTAACGAATGACGCTGATGTACGTGCGCAATCTCATGCGCTAACACCGCTGCCACTAACTCTGGTTCCCCTAATGCATTGACTAATGCATCGGTGACCACTATTGGGCCACCGGGAAATGCCATGGCATTTGCACCAATATCAGGGGCGTCGTGAAAAAATAACTCAGGGTTATGCGATAGCTCGGCTTGGGTGAGCAGTGTTTTGTATTTAGCAATGATGGCTAAGCGCTTATCGACAGGCAGTCGCGATGGTAAAAAGTAGCGAGTAGTTATTTGCTCGTAGCCAAGCTGTCCAACCTTGGCTTCAATTGAATGAGGGATCAGGCTCACGACAAATGGCGTCGCTGACGTGAGGCTAGTACGTATAATCAGCAGTAATACAACAAAAGCGGTAAGTAAAAAGAGAATATTTTTTGGTGTAGCTTGCTCGAGAATTGCAATGCGCTGTTTAATGGGTTGCTGGCTTTTAAGTAACGCGTCCGGTAGGGCATGTGCGCCGATAAAACTCGACCCATCGGTAAAAAAACACTGCTGCTGCTGAATTTCATCAACGCGGCAAATTAGTTTAATGCCACTATCAAGAGTGACCGTGTGCTTATGCCAATGGTATTGTGCGGGTTCAGCAACTGCGCTACCTGGCGCAAAAAACTCACCTTTTATCGCAGTCATAGGCCAAGCTCCACCCCTTCAAAATCAGCAAACTCTTCTCCGATTGACGACTGCTGTTGCTGCACCTGTCCGATAAACTGGCTAAAGTCAGTGCAGGTTAGCGTATAAATATGATCACAAAGGTAATGCTGTTTGCGTACATTTGCCCAAGGGATAAACAGGCCAAAAGAGCACACGATTGCTAAAAAGTTGGATATCTCGATCCAGACTAATCTACCTGAGTGAATACTGGTGCTGAATTGTATTTTATCTCCCAGTCGTAAACTGCTAAACACCAAACGCAAACAGCAGGTGCGGTAAATAAAGAAAATCAAAAAAAACAGCAAATACACTGCTGCAAGTATGAACAATGGTTCTTGAAACATGAACACAACACTCATAAGGAGCATGACCGGGAATACCACGACTAGACCAAATACATGATAAAAATCTGAATAAAACAAACGACTAGACACTGCAACGCCACCGTAACTAGTATTGTCATAGACATACGCAAACGCTTTTTTTACAGCTACCGGGGCTAATATCCCAAAACTCAAAATAGTTAAAATTGGTAATATTTGAAACGTGATAAAGGCCTCCCAATAATCTGATTTAAATTTGAAACGAATATTGCGATATGACGTGACTTTGGCATTAAACTCTAACGACTTATTGATTAAAAACGGAAAAGTAAAAAATAATATCAGCGCTAATATTGCATATATAAGAGGATAAAACTGCGCGCAAATGTTTAAAATAATAAAGCCTGCGACGACAACCAGCCGCCCTTTTAAAATTTGCATACCGGTAGCGTGATAGCCGAACGCGTACTCATCGAGATAGGTATGATTATAAAAATACTGTTTTCTGCGCACTTTCGCCCATGCGCTGTAAATCCCTAGCGTGACGATTGATAATAGTAAGTTAGACAGCCATATAGCGAAGTAATCCGCAGTCGTACCGGAAAAGCGCATTGCCTTGATGCTTGAGGGGGGAGAGTGAACAGCATCCATCGCCGTTTTGCCTTTTTTGTGTTACTTAAGACTTAAGTCTAATGCAAAGATCTTATAAAAAAAAGAAATTTCAGTGATGTTCAGTATTTTTTTGTTTGATTAATGAAAATGTATAAATATATCCATATATAGCACTAAATATTATAGAGGGTGCGATGGTTAAAATTAAATTTGGGGTTTGATTAATAATATGTACAGTAGTAATGATCCCAGCTTGCAAACACACGGGTAGCAATGGCGCAAGTAGCGCACCAGTAAAGCGCGTGGTGCGTGCGCGTTGGGCTAGGTGATTGAGTATGGCGTTGGCACTGAGGCGAAATTGTGAGGCGTATGGTGTGTGATGATGGGGCAGGCAAATTAACGGTGTAATAAATGCGAATGAAAACATGCGTAGACCCAAGCGCTGATACATCCAGTGAGTTAACAGCGTAAAGCCAAATGTGATCGTTGCACTCACTCCACCTTGCAATAGTGAGGTGCGCAGCAGGGCTATTTCACCGAGCGTAGTGTGCATATTAGCGATATAGGTCCAAACGCCGTAAGCGATAAAGGCCACGATGGCGGAAGCAAATAAACGGATCAACAGCACACTCCTTACTGCGCAGGTGCAACCACACCTAATGCGATTAACGCCGTTAACGCCAGCATCATTATTGGGATCGCGATAACGGTAGTAGTGACGACAATGTTAGCAGCTAAGACCGGGTTAGAGTTAGTTTTCTTCGCCATGATGTAACTTGCTGCCGCAGTAGGGGAGGCGCACATCATGAACAAAATGCCCATTTCTACTCCGTCAAGGCCAATTAAGTAGCCGATAGTCAAGATCACGCCAGGATAGATAATACACTTGCCAATATTGGCTAATACCAAGGCAAACCAATCGCACTTCATCGCATAAAACTGTAACGACGCCCCTGTACAAATTAACGCTAAAGGCAGGGTAAGCTGTGCAAAATATGCAAGGCTAACTTGGGCTACGCTCGGTAAGGTCCAAGAAAAATAAGAAAAAATCAAGGCTATTACAATGGAGCCTATGATGGGGTTTTTGGCCAGGGCAAAGATGTTATCTTTTAACGAATGAGATTTGTCGGTGTAGTGGTTGAGTAACAACACCGCTAACAAATTATAAATCAACGTCGTACAGGCCATAAATACCGAGGCTGTCGCAAAAAAAGCGGGATAGGCGTTACCACTCAGGGCTAACCCGACAATCCCGATGTTGGAGCGGTAGGCACCTTGCACAACCACGCCTCGGTCTGTGCGAGTGCTTACTAACACACGGCATATGAAAATAAATAGCCCGACTAAAGCGATGGTACCGAGTACGCTAACCAAAATCATGTCAAGATTAGCGGCTTTGCCAAAATCTGCTTGGTAGATACTGTTGAATAACAGCGCAGGTAGAGAAATATTGTAGATAAGTTTGGAAGCATCGTCGACAAACGCTGCTGAGAGAAACTCAATCCGGCGTAAGCACACCCCGACCAAGATCAAGCCGATGACTGGACCAACAACGAGTAAAGCGGTGGCAATGGCTGTGCCCATAGCAAAGATGACGTCCGTGAGGAGAGAAATAAGTGCGAGTATTATGGGTGGCACTACGGAAGATTGCAATCATCGCATGGTATGCAAAAAGCGCGTACTGAATTCCGACAAAACACTATTTTAACAATCTTCAGTGCTAATTTGTGCTATATTGCGCGCGGATTTTAGATAAGAATACGTGTGCGTTATGATAGATTTTAAAAACAGCAACATTAAAAACGATGTGCTTTCGGGTATCACCGTTGCCTTAGCCTTGGTACCAGAAGCGGTTGCTTTTGCTTTTGTTGCCGGTGTTGAGCCGATGATTGGCTTATACGCAGCCTTTATGATGGGCTTGATTACCTCTGCAATTGGTGGCCGCCCGGGAATGATCTCTGGTGCAACGGGAGCGATGGCGGTCGTGATGGTGGCCTTAGTGGCGCAGCACGGCGTGCAGTATTTGTTTGCTGCAGTGTTGCTGGCGGGGATCTTACAAATCCTGGCGGGTGTATGCCGTTTGGGTAAGTTTATCCGCTTGGTCCCATATCCAGTTATGCTTGGGTTTGTCAACGGTTTGGCCATTGTGATTTTCTTAGCACAGCTTGGCCAGTTCAAAGTCTTTAATGCCGAAGGTCTGCACGTTTGGATGCAGGGCGAGATGCTCTACATCATGCTTGGTTTGGTGGCTTTGACTATGGCTATCATTCACTTTTTACCCAAATTTACCAAAGCGATCCCATCTTCTCTCGCGGCAATTATCGTAGTCACGGCTATTGTGCACGGTTTGGGTGTGGATTCGCGCACGGTGATTGATTTTGTGCGTGACATGCTACCAGAAGCCGAAAAAGCGACAGCGACCCTAGCCGGTGAGTTGCCGACCTTTGCAATTCCGGCAGTACCGTTTACGCTAGAAACGCTGTATATCATTTTGCCGACGGCGATTATTCTGGCGCTGGTTGGTCTGATTGAGTCTTTGTTAACCTTAACTTTGATCGATGAAATGACCGATACCCGTGGTCGCGGCAACAAAGAATGTATTGGCCAAGGTGTCGCAAACTCCGTTAACGGTTTCTTTGGCGGTATGGGTGGCTGTGCGATGATTGGTCAGTCGATGATCAACATTAATTCTGGCGGTCGTGGTCGCCTGTCAGGCATTACTGCTGCCTTAGTGTTACTTGGTTTTATCTTGTTTGCTTCTTCACTGATTGAAATGATCCCGCTGGCAGCACTGGTTGGCGTGATGTTTATGGTGGTGATCGGTACCTTTGAATGGGCGAGTTTCCGCATCATTCGCGGTGTAAACAAAGAAGACGCATTTGTGCTATTTCTCGTGACCTTTGTGACGGTCATCGCGGACTTAGCGATTGCGGTGATTGTGGGTGTGATTGTGTCGGCGCTGGTATTTGCGTGGAAGCACGCAACCCATATTAATGCTAAAACACACACCGATGGCGATGATTGGAAAGTCTACGACTTAGATGGGCCGCTGTTCTTTGGTTCTGTGTCACACTTTAAAGAGCTGTTTGATGTGCAAAACGACCCCAAAGACGTGGTTTTGGATTTTGCCGAATCGCGCATCTGGGATTCATCAGGTATCGATGCGCTAGATTCGCTTGCCGATAAATACGAAGCGGCCGGTAAAAAACTGCATATTCGTCACATTTCGCCAGAGTGTGCCACTTTGATGCGCAAGGCGTCAAAATATGTGGAAATCAATGTCAATGAAGATCCGCGTTACAAAGTCGCGTCGGATGAATTAGGCTAAGTCAAACAAAGTCGGGTTATCAGTAACAGTGTTACTGGTAACCGGCTTCGCTTTTTTCTATCATGCTAAGTAGGATTGCGCTTGCTCAGATAACTGTCGAAGGACCTTTATCGCGCTATCTGCATCCACCTTTGCGACAAAAATGTGGTCGTGATAATAGCCAGCCACCACATTGGCGCTAATATTAGCTTGTGCTAACGCGGTTGCGAACGCAGCCGTTAGACCAACAGCCTCTAACGATGAGTGCACATCTAAGCTAATACAGGCAAACCGCGTGTCTTTGTCAAAGCCCAAGGCTGTGTCAAAGCCAAAAGCGGTGGCGTCATGCTCTGCAAGGATGAGCGTGGTGCCTTCGGCTTCGACAAAGCTGCCTTTGGCCTGCGCTAGCCATGCTGGCTGCGGTTTGGTAGTCGTAACAAATACATAGGTGTGTGGATCGAGCCTTGGCGACATGCTCGCAAGTAAGGTCTGTAGATCAGTCATACCGGTCATGTTGCTTTACCTTTTTGATAAGCCATAAATTTTCTATAAAAAAAGCCGACAGCAACAATGCGTCGGCTCTTTGTTCTGCAAACTGCACCAATTAGTTCAACTCAGAAAGATACACGATTAATTCAATCATATCATCTGGCGTCATATCACGTGAAAAAGTTGCCTGGTATTTACCGTTCACGATAAAATTAGGTACTCCAGTGACATACTGACGGTACTCATCGATAGTTTTGTTGTTTTTACGCAACATACTTGTCACAGTGAATGAGCTGATTTTTTTATCAAATTCATCACTTTCTACGCCGTTGACCAAAAAGATACTGCGCAAATCATCCAAACTTGTCAACGCAGCACGCTGGCGATGGATATAGTTAAAAATAGCAGTGTTTAGCTCTTGTTCACGCTTTAATGCACGGCCTAGTAGCATGGCGCGCGACACATTATCTTGTAACTCTTGGCCAGCAAAGCCCATAAAGTTCACGTGCACTTTGGTGAACTCAACATCGTCGTCGAAGCGCTTTTTCATTTCAGCAACCAGCGGCTCAAAGTTAAAGCAGTGTGGACACCAAAACGAAAAGAACTCTTTGACCTCAGGCGTTGCTGTTGCTTCTTTGGCGATCACGCGATAGTGCTCGCCTTCCATAAAGCGAGCTTGAGCGCATGCTGAAGCACTGACCGCCACAGCAAAAATGATGAGGATAGAACGAAAAAAAGATGTCATGAAATAATAATCTCTATATTAGTTATACGCCAAATCATACTGGTGGCGGTCTGAATGTAAACTTAATTTTTTACTTACCACTGGTAGCGGTAGTTAAGTTCCAACGTTCGTTCTTTACCGCGATAGCCCACAATGTCCTGATAGTCTTTGGCAAACAGGTTTTTTGCATTAAAACCAACGCTGTGGTGAGTATCAATCGCATAACTTAGACCAAGATTAAGCAACCAGTAAGCCTCTAGTTTGACGATTTGGCTTGGTTGTGGCCACGGCGGGAAGAACTGATCAAGTTGTGTACCTTGATAAATCCCCTGCAGTTGTAAGTCAAACGCAGGCGCTAAGGCAAAGTTTGCCGTTACTGCGCCGTTGTGACGAGCACGACGCAGTTCAGTTGCGCTGCTATCAGACGCATCTGTATAAGCGTAGTTAACTGCTAAATCCCATTGATCAAACTGCCAGTCAGACTGTAGTTGCCACCCTTGACGCTTGCTCTTGCCGTCGATGTTATCTGCCGTAAAACCGCTAGTATCGGCATCAAACACAAAGCCATTGATTTCGTTGTCCAACACGGTATCGAAGATGCTCAACTGCAGGCCTGCATTGTCAGCAGTCCAAGCGAGACCAAACTCTTTGTTAACCGCTACTTCCGGTTCTAGGTTTGGGTTGCCTTGGAAAGTACCGGCAAAGAATCCAAAGCGTTCGGTGAACGTCGGGTTTTTACTCGCACGCCCGCGCTGAGCAAACAAGCGCAGCGTGTCACTGACTTGATAGCTCACGCCCACATTAAAATCTTTGCTTTGGTCAAAATCACTGTTTTGCGTTAACCGGGTTGATGCACTTAACGCTAGATCTTCATTTACGCGATAAGCGGAATCTGCAAAAAACGCTTCTGAGCTAATTTCCTGTCGTTGGTTGGGATCGCCAAATCCGATGGGACCTGACTGCACAAAATCAACCTCGGTAATTTGTATCCCTGATAGCACAGAAAAGGCCTCTGCATTGACATCTACCCAAGTGAGGTAGCGCATTTCATTGGTCTCACTCGCACTAGAGAGCGCACCATTTTCGGTGTTTTTGACGTCATCGCGCTGGTTCTGGTATTCCACATTGAGCGATACATACTGGCTTAAGTCAGTGCTGTAGTTGAGTTTGAAGGTTTGTTTGGTGCCTTTAGAAAAATTATTGGCATCGATTGGCAACCCAGTGGTAGCAAAATCGGTCGCATCGTACTGCGTGCGGTATTCAGTCACCCGTACTAAACCAGATAAACGAGAGGTCTCAGAAAACTGATATGCCGATTTATACACCAGCTGATAGTTGTAATAGCCATCAGCTTCACGCTGTCCTTCGACTAATGAGATGTTTTGGCCATCGGTATGATAGCTTGATAGGTTCACGCTGTGGCGATAATCACCTGCAACTATGGTTTGTGTCGCATTGGCATGCAGGGTTTTGTTCAGACCTGCACCCACGCTTATAGCATGTGCGGTGCGCTCTGCATTGATGGTGGTGATGGCAAGTACGCCGCTTAAGGCGCCATCGCCCCACTGTGCACCTGAGGTGCCTTGGATGAGTTCAATGCTCTCAATACTCGCCAGTGGAATGTGAGATAAGTCAACCAGGCCGCCTTGGGAAGCGTCATTGATTTGGACACCGTCCAATAAGACTACTAAGTGATTGGTTTCACCACCGCGCACGCGCAGTTCTGACAGCTGACCGATACCGCCGCTGTTAGCAATTTCGACACCTGCAAATACGGGTAAAATTTCGCTCAAAAATTGCGCTTGTGACTGTTCGATATCGGCACGTGTCATTACCTGACGCATACCGGCGAGCTCTGATGCGTTAATGTTTAAACGCGAGCCGGTGACTGCTAATGTATCAATGGATTGCTCATCTGCAATAGATACTGGAGATGTTGCAAGTGAAAGTGCTACCAGTGACGCAGTCGCTGATAGACGAAGTGTGTATGTGTTTAACATGAATGTGTTCCATGAATGCAAAGTGCCCACCGCACTTTTTGTGTTAATGCATCCGTCTGCAAGGCGCAGAGATATCGGCTTCAGGCCGGTATCCGGACTCGGCGCGAGATGAATGATAGCGTCATCCACCGGACAGATTCACCTTCCCATGTTGTGGCTTTATTATTCAGCCAATCGTAACACAGTGGTTATTACGAATCTGTTTACGCGCGTTCACCGTTGCGGGGGCAGTGGATGATTTGCACATCCTTCCCGATTATCTGGCGTTAAGCCAGCACCTAAAGCCGGCACAGTATACACTATGCCGCATGCATGAAAAAATTTTTGTTGTGCTAGTTACGGACCGCCTGCAAAGCTAATTTTTGTAAACATGCTTTGTGTAAGTTGTCCTTCGGCCTTACCTCAGACAACAACAACTGTTGTGATTTGAACAGGCGCAGCAAGGTCTGCTGATCGAGCGTAATAGTAATCACATGGTTGGCATCAGTGCAGTGATAGGTAGTTGGGATCATAGCGTTGCTCCAAAGTCGTAAATTGAGAGTAAGTTGGCTCACCGAGCTGTTCTTGCAGCAGTCTCAGCGCATGCAGACATTCTTGCACCCAACTCACCTTATCAAGTTGGTGGGCTTTGTTGAGGAGTTGTAACTTATCGATGCTGGCTTGCAACTGCAATGCGCAGTCGTGTTCTACTAACTTAGCAAGCTTGCAAAAGGTAATGGTCGCGGCACTAAACTGCATAATAGTATGAATCGACCAACCCGCCTCTACGTCAAGTACAATTTGTGACGCCTCTAATGCATGACCAGACCATGCAAATGCTTGATGGTATTCATTTGTTTGACAGTAATCATCTACTGCTTGTTGCGCCTTTTGCACGTATTGATTGGCTTGAGTGGGATGAGTTTGTAGATGGCGCCGAAATAGTGGGCATAGATAAGTCGTCATAAGCATTCTCCAAAGTTGTTATACCAACTATAGTTTAGATGAGAATGATTATCAATTAGATTTGTGGGTTTTTATGGTAACAACCGTAAAGGCGGTTCATTGAGCGCTGCAAGCTGCTCTTTGAGGGCGAGGATTTGTTGCTCCCAATATTTGTCTTCGGCAAACCAAGGAAAGGCCTGCGGGAAGGCAGGATCTGCCCAACGCTCACACAGCCAAGCCATATAATGCACCATACGCATGGCCCGCAGGGGTTCAATCAGCGCGCATTGGGCATGGTCAAACTCGGCAAACTCTTCATAACCGGCAACAAGGGTATCCAGCTGCAGCGTTTGTTGCTGACGGTCGCCGCTGAGCATCATCCACAGATCTTGGATCGCAGGTCCCTGACGACAATCATCTAGATCAACAAAACACGGTCCATCTCGCCACAAGATATTACTCGGATGACAATCACCATGGAGGCGCAGAGTAGTATGCGGTGTGTAGCGTGCGGCAGTTTCACGTACCACAGGTTCAAGAATGGCAAAAAAAGCCTCGCGCAAATGCAGCGGCAGCAATGGAGTGTCGCGCAAAATCGCCAGCGGTTGGGTCAGATGAGAATCAACTGAAAACTCGGCACGATGGGTAAAAGGCTTTGCTTGCCCCACCATGTGAATGCGTCCCAAAAAACGTCCAACCCATTCTAGGTGGTCGAGGTTGTCGACTTCTAATTGGCGTCCACCCACCGAGGGAAACACTGCAAAACGGGTATCGCGAAAGTGATGCAGGGTGTTGTCTTTAAGCACTAGCGGGGCAACGACAGGGATATCATCTGCTTGCAGGGCTAATGAATAATCGTGCTCTTCTTGGATCTGGGCGTCAGACCAACGACCGCCGCGGTAAAATTTGACGACAAAGCGTGCCTCATCAGTGGCAAATTGATACACACGGTTTTCATAACTGTTGAGCGCTAGTAGCCCAGTGGTGGGATAGATTTCAAGTGATTCAATTGCATCCAGAATGGTATCTGGATGCAATTGTTGAAAAGTAAAATCACTGGCTGTGCCAAATTGTGCGTTCATGCCTTAACGATAAAGGAATTTGGCTGGCTCTTCAATGACTATCGGTTCGCCGTTGTGATCTTGAGTGGACAGAGTGAAGGTAATTTCTGTCACGCGCTCCTCTAAATTGTACGCATCAGTAGCAATACTTATCGGTAAGCTTAAAACATCTCCTCCAGTTACCTCAACACGTTGCTCGCCGATGAATTCAATCTCGGGTAGTCCAGCCACACTGATATCAAACATGCGCGTTTGTTGCGATTTGTTCAAAATTTTGAGGGTATAGACGTTTTCAATCAAGCCTTGATTGGTTTCGCGATACAGCGAATTGCGGTCGCGAATGATATCCAGCGCGAGTGGCTTGCGGCTCATAAAATCAGCGACCAACAAGCCTGTCATCACCACTAGTACCAGCGCATATCCGATCAGCTTAGGTCGGAAAATCTTGGTTTCGCCACCGGCTAACTCGTGCTCAGAGGTAAAACTGATCAAGCCCTTGGGGTAACCCATTTTGTCCATCACGCCATTACATGCATCCACGCAGGCGCCGCAGTTAATGCATTCATATTGCAAGCCATTGCGGATATCGATGCCGGTGGGGCAGACCTGAACGCACAAGTTACAATCAATGCAGTCGCCCAAACCTTTGGCCTTGAGCTGTTCAGGCGTGGCTTTGCGCGAACGCGGGCCGCGACCTTCACCGCGCTTGCTATCGTAGGCAACAGTGAAGGTGTCTTTGTCAAACATCGCCGATTGGAAACGCGCATAAGGGCACATGTGTGTGCACATA